>NZ_JBAJMW010000002.1:0-355105 GCF_036881825.1 Tersicoccus mangrovi
CACCGCCTGCGCCGACCAGCCACCCGCCTCCCGCGTCCCAACCCGCGTCGCCAACGTCATGACCTCCTACACCTAGGTGTAGGAGGCTCTCCCGATCCGGCCCAGTGCTCGTTGCCCGGCTGATTGCCGGACGTTCATTTCCCGGCCACCGGTTTCGTCGGAGGGCTGCCGTAGTCTGGCGCTTCACCACCGTCGGCGACCGCCACTCGACCGCCGGCCACGCACCAGCCGATCGATCGACCGCGAGGAGCAGCGATGGAAGCACACGGGCCCGCCGCGACCTGCACGGTCTGCGGCATCCCGACCGATCGCGCCGTCATCGTTTCGGCACTGCTCGACCCTGACGACGGCACCGGCCTCGAACAGGCGAGCACCGAGGTCTTCCCGGTCTGCGCGGCTCACTGGACGGACCAGGTCGTCCTGCACCGGCAGGCGCTCGACCTGGCCGGCACCGTGGACCGCTTCGCCGAGTCCGGTCTCGTGCCGATCTCCTCCGCGCACGCGCTCGCCCTGACGCTCGGCTTCGAGGCAGCGCCCGGCGCCGCCTGACGCCGCCCCGGTCACCCGGATTTGGTCGCCGTCACCGGCGGTCGATAGCGTGTGTGGGCCGCGTCACCGCTTCGGTGACGCCTGTGTTCTGCGTTCAGTCCTGCCGCGGGACGACGCCGTTCACGAGAGAGTTGATCCTTGGTCTCCACCACCGACGCGGCTCGCGCCGCGCGCTCCGGCGCGCCGCACGAGCCCCACCTGGCCCGCCAGCTGTCCAACCGCCACATCCAGCTCATCGCCATCGGCGGGGCCATCGGCACCGGCCTGTTCATGGGGTCGGGCAAGACCGTCTCGGTGGCCGGCCCCAGCGTCATCTTCGTCTACATGATCATCGGCTTCATGCTGTTCTTCGTCATGCGGGCGATGGGTGAACTGCTGCTCTCGAACACCGGCTACAAGTCGTTCAGCGACGTCGCCGGGGACCTGCTCGGGCCGTGGGCCGGCTTCTTCACCGGGTGGACGTACTGGTTCTGCTGGGTGGTCACCGGGATCGCCGACGTCATCGCCATCGCCGGCTACGCCCGCGAGCTCATCCCCGGCATCCCGCTGTGGATCCCGGGCCTGGTGACCATCGGCGTCCTGCTCGTCCTCAACCTGCCGACCGTGCGGGCCTTCGGGGAGACCGAGTTCTGGTTCGCGCTGATCAAGATCGTCGCGATCGTCGCCCTCATCGTCACCGGTCTCGTCATGATCGCCACGGGCTTCACCTCCGCGGCCGGCCCGGCCACGTTCACCAACCTGTGGAGCCACGGCGGCTTCTTCCCGAACGAGTTCATGGGCTTCGTCGCCGGCTTCCAGATCGCCGTGTTCGCGTTCGTCGGCATCGAGCTCGTGGGCACGACGGCGGCCGAGGCGAAGGACCCCGAGGTCACGCTCCCCCGCGCGATCAACGCCATCCCGGTGCGCGTGCTGCTGTTCTACGTCGGCGCGCTCATCATCCTCATGTCGGTGACCCCGTGGACCGAGTTCCGCGCGGGGCACAGCCCCTTCATCGCCACCTTCTCGCTCGCGGGCCTGGGCATCGCGGCGACCGTCGTCAACCTCGTCGTCCTCACCTCGGCGATGTCCTCGGCGAACTCGGGCATCTACTCGACGTCGCGCATGGTGTTCGGGCTGGCGCAGGAGGGCGACGCACCGGCGCCGTTCGCGAAGCTCTCGCGCCGCCAGGTGCCCCGCAACGCCCTGTTCCTCACGAGCGTGCTGCTGCTCAGCGGCATCGTGCTGCTCTACGCGGGCAAGGACATCGGCGCCGCGTTCGACATGGTCACCACCGTCTCCTCGGTGTGCTTCATGTTCGTCTGGTCGATCATCCTCGCCTCGTACCTCGTGTTCCGCCGGCGCCGGGCGGGCCTGCACACGTCCTCGACGTTCCGGATGCCGGGCGGCCGGGTGATGATCTGGGTGGTGTTCGCGTTCTTCGCCTTCGTCCTCTGGGCGCTGACGACGCAGTCGGACACGCTCACCGCCCTGGCGGTGACCCCGGTCTGGTTCGTCGTCCTCGGCGTGGCGTGGCTCGTGCTGCGCCGGCGGCCGACCCACCAGGCCCGGCTCGCCCAGCACCGGGCGGCGATCGCCGAGAGCACGGAAGCCGCGCGTGCGGACGCCTGAACGACCCCCACACCTGACACGAGCGGCCGCCGGAATATCCGGCGGCCGCTCGCCGCTTCACCGGGCGTGACCGACCTCCGCGCGACCTCCCCCGACGAGCTCGACGACGACGTCCTGGCCGTCGTCGTGATCGGTGCCGGTCAGGCCGGGTTGAGTGCTGCGGCCCATCTGCTCCGCGGCGGGCTGCGCGCGTGGGACGACGTCGTCGTCCTCGACGCCAACGACGGGCCCGGCGGCGCTTGGCGACACCGGTGGGACGCCCTGACCCTCGGCGACGCCCACGGCATCCACGACCTGCCCGGCCTGCCCTTGGGCACCCCGGACCCGGCCGAACCGGCCAGCCGCGTGGTCGCCCGGTACTACGGTGCCTACGAGGACGCGTTCGCCCTGCCGGTCGTGCGCCCGGTCGCCGTCGCCTCCGTCCTCCAGGCGGACCAGCCCGACGGCGTCTTCACCGTGGCCGCCCGCGACGGCCGGCAGTGGCGCACCCGGTCGGTGATCAACGCGACCGGCACCTGGGACAGCCCCTACGTGCCGCACTATCCCGGCATCGAGACCTTCGCCGGCCGCCAACTGCACACCCGCGACTACACGGCGGCCTCCGACTTCGCCGGCCGGCGCGTGCTCGTCGTCGGCGGCGGCACCTCGGCCGCCCAGTTCGTCCTCGGCCTGGACCGCGCCGGCGTCGCGACCGTCTGGAGCACCCGGACCGCCCCGCGATGGACCGACCGGCCCTTCGATGACGGCTGGGGTCGCGCCGTCGAGGCGTCGGTCTCCGCCCGCACCCTCCGCGGGCTCTCGCCGCACTCGGTCGTCGCCGCCACCGGGCTGCCGCTGGCCCGCATGTACCCGCCGGCGATCCGCTCGGGCCTGTTGATCAGCCGCGGCCCGCTCGTCCGGCTCACCCCCACCGGTGCGGTGTTGGCCGGCCCGGGCCCCGACGGGCACGGCATCCCCTCCCAGGGCGCCGCCGACGCGCTCATCGACGACGGCGTGCGCGCCCGCGTTCCGGTCCTGCCTGGCTGCCCGGCCCCCAGCGACGCAGCGCGGGACCAGGCGGACGCGTGGCAGGTGCCGGTCGACGTCGTGCTGTGGGCCACCGGTTTCCGCGCCTCGCTCGGCCACCTGAGCGGCCTGCACCTGCGCGAGCCCGGCGGCGGAATCGTCATGGGGTCCGACGGCGTGACGGTGGCCAAGCAGCCCGGCCTGTTCCTCGTCGGCTACGGCGCCTCGGCGTCCACGCTCGGGGCCACCCGTGCCGGGCGGAAGGCGGCTCGCGCGGCGGCGCGGTACGCGGCGGCCACCACGACGGAGGAGACCGCGGGGAGGGCGGAGCCGGCGCCGGCCCGAAGTGTCCTGTCAGCGTGAGAACGGTTCAGACGACCTCGCCGATGTCCTCCGCCCACACCGCGGGGTACTCGGTGGCGAAACGGATCATGAGGTCGCGGCATTCCGGGTCGTCGAGCACGACGATGTCGACGCCGCGGGAGCGCATCCAGTCCAGTTCGCCGGGGAACGTCGTCGCCTCCCCCACCACGACGCGCCGGATGCCGAACTGGACGATCGCGCCCGAGCACATGGCGCACGGGGCCAGGGTCGTGTGCAGGACGGCGTCCGCGTAGGAGCGGATGCGACCGGCGGCGCGCAGGCAGTCGATCTCGCCGTGCGCGGTCGGGTCGCCCTGCTGGACCCGCTGGTTGTGGCCGGTGGCCACCAGCTCCCCGCCGAGGACGAGGGCGCCGCCGATGGGCACACCGCCCTCGGCCAGGGACGCGGCGGCCGCCTCACGGGCGCGGGCGAAGTGGTCGAGGGAGTAGTCGAAGGCCATGCGCGTCACCGTATCGCGGCCCACGTCAGCGCGGCGCATCACCACGTCAGCGCGGCGCATCACCACGGAAGTGCGGCGCATCACCACGGACGCCCGGCTCGCGACGAGGTCGACTCGCGCTGGACGCCGGTGCCGGCCGGCCGAGCTCCGGCACCCGCCGATGGATGACAGTCGGACCGCACCGACAGCCGGCGCCGTCCGGCGAGGGAGTCGCCGTTGCGGGACTCGAGAAGTCAGCGCAGCGGCCGCAGGAATGCCGTGACGTCCTCGGCGAGCAGCGCGGGCTCCTCGTGCGGCGCGAAGTGGCCGCCGCGGGGCATCTCGGTGTAGCGCACGAGGGGGTAGAGGCGTTCGATCCACTCCCGCGGCGGGTGGCCGAGGTCGTGCGGGAACAGCGCGACGGCGGTCGGCACGTCGACCCGGCGGACCCGGGTGGTGAAGCCGTTGTTGAACTCCCAGTACGGCCGGAACGACGTGGCGATGCTGTTGGTGAACCAGTAGAGCGAGGCGACGGTCAGCAGGTCGTCGTCGGTGAAGCGGGTCGAGACGTCGCCGCCGCAGTCGCTCCACGCGCGGTACTTCTCCACCAGCCACGCGAGCAGGCCGGCGGGTGAGTCGGACAGTCCGGCGGCGAGGGTGAGCGGGCGCGACTCCTGCTCGTGCTGGTAACCGCCCTCGTCGTCGTTCCAGGCCGCCACCTCGTCGAGATACGCCTGCTCGGCCGGCGTGAGCGTCGACGCGTCGAGGTCGACGGGACCGGCGACGGCGAGCAGGTGCAGCCCGACGACGGCCTCCGGGTGCGCCTCGGCCAGGCGCGAGGCGATGCCGGCGCCGAGGTCCCCACCGTGGGCGGCGTAGCGGGTGGCGCCGACGTGGTCGGCCATCAGCCGGTGCAGCAGGTCATGGGTCTGCTCGGTGTGCGCGGGACGGGCCGGGGAGAACGGGAAGCCGGGCAGGGCGGGCACGACGACGGTCAGCGCGTCCGCCGCGTCGCCCCCGTACTGCGACGGCGTCGAGAGCCGCCGCGCGACGTCGACCATCTCGAGTGCGCTGCTCGGCCAGCCGTTGACCAGCACGATCGGCAGGGCGTCCGCGTGTCCCGACGCCTCGGCGTCGAACTGCAGGTACGCCAGCGGTGTCCCGTCCAGGTCCGACTCCCGCCACGGCAGGGCCGCGATCCGGCGCTGCTGCGCCTCCCAGTCGTAGCCGTCGGCCCAGTGGTCAACCAGCCGGCGCAACTCGCCCGGGTCCGTTCCGGCGTCCCACGCGTGGCCGGGCTGCGGCGCGGGCCACGCGGCCGTCCACCGGGTCGCGCGGAGCCGGCTCCGCAGGTCGGCGAGTTGCTCAGCGGGGACGTCGATCGTCATGGGCAGCAACTCTGCCACGCCCGCCGGCCGTCGTCGCAGGTCAGGCGAGGTCGAGCAGCTCGCGGGTCGCCTCCCACAGCCGTGCCTCCCGCGCCCCGTCGACCGCGAAGGGCTTGACCTCCCGCACCTGGTCCTTGACCACGAAGGCGCCGTCGCGCAGGTGGGCCCACCGCGCGTCGAGCGCGATGGACGCCAGGCCGGGACCGGAGACCGTCGGCGTGGAGACACCCGGAACGCGCTCGAGGGCGCGGCCGATCCGCTGCACCGCCGCGGGCTGCTCGCGGAACAGGGTGGTGCCGGGCATGAACCCCGGCTCGTAGACCACGACGCCGATGCCCTGCGGTGCGCGCCGCTGCAGTTCGTGCGCGTAGTAGAGGATCGCGAGCTTCGCGTTCGAGTAGGCCACGCCCGACGCCTGCGTCGACGGCTTCTGGTCGGCCGGGGCCGGCATCGCCAGCTCGATCGGGTCCCGCCACCGGGCCGGTGGCACGCCCAACAGCTTGCGGGGCAGGTTCTGGTGGTACGTGTTGGAGCCGAGCAGGATGACGCGGCCCGGCGCGGTCATCGTCCCGATCAGGTCGCCGATCAGCTGGGCATGGGCGAGGTGGTTGACGGCGAAGGTCAGTTCGTAGCCGTCGGCAGAGGCGGACCGGGTGTCGGCGACCGTCATACCGGCGTTGGCGATGATCGCCCGCAGCGGCCGGACCGCGCCGCTCTCGACGAGGCGCTTCGCATCGCTCGCGGCGGCGCGAACGTCAGAGAGCCGGGAGAGGTCGGCGTCGATGACGTGCACGGTCGCGCCCGTCGCGCGGGCCTGCACGACGACGTCGGACATCCTCTTCCCCGGCCGGCCGACGAGGATCAGGTCGGGTCGCGTGGCCGCGGGCCTGCCCGCCATCGCCAGCGTGGTGGCGGCGCCGAGGCTGCCGCTGGGTCCGGTGATCAGCACGGTGCCCGGGTCGGTGTTCGTCGAGGTGGTCATGGCTCCATCCTCGGCCGCCGCGCCGGGCACAGGAAGGCGTCCCGTGGTCCTGGGATTGACAGGGCCAGGACAGCGTCCGGAGGGCAGTTGTCAGTGAACAGCGGGAATCAGCGGTCCTCACCGGCGATGATCGCCCGGATCAGCCGGAGGTCCGCCTTGGGCCGGCGATGCTCGTCGAGCAGGCCGTTGGTCTCCTGCAGCGTGTCCGTCAGCTGCGTCCAGCAGAAACCGGCGAGGCCGGTCGAGTCGTGGACGGCGCCGACCAGGTCGCGCAGCCGGGTCAGGAAGGCCTCCTCGTCGGTCACGGCGCCGTAGCCCTCCCAGTCGCCGGCCGAGGTGTGGAAGCCGATGCCGCCGAACTCGGAGAGCACGACGGGCAGCCCGTCCGCGGCCGCCGGGTCCAGCACGAGTCGCCGGCCACCGGGCCGCTCGTGCGCGACCGTCGCGGCCACCGCCTCCCGGCTGCCGTACCGCGCCCGGAGCACCGCGCCGTCGTGCGTGTAGTCGTGGACGCCGACGACGTCGCCGGCGATCCACTCCCAGCCGTCGTTGCCGATCACCGGTCGGGACGGGTCGAGGGCCTTGAGCAGTCCGGTGACGCCGCGGACCGCGTCCTGCTGCGCTCGTCCGTCCTCGCTGCGATCGGCCGCGACGTCCGGCACACCCCAGCTCTCGTTGAAGGCGACCCACGCGATGATCGACGGGTGCCCGGCGTCCCGGGTGACGGCCTGCATCCACTCGTGCGTGGTGCGCTCCAGGGCGCGGGCGGAGAACCGGTAGGCAGCCGGCGCATCCGCCCAGACGAGCACGCCGAGCCGGTCGCACCAGTGCAGGAACCGCGGGTCGGCGACGGTCTGGTGCATGCGGATGCCGGTGAAGCCGAGCGCCTTGACCAGCTCCACCTCCCGCCGCAGCGCGTCATCGTCGGGGGCCGCCAGATGCGACTGCGGCCAGTAGGCCTGCTCGAGCACGAGCCGCAGTGGTGCGGGACGGCCGTTGAGCAGGAACCGGCCGTCCTCGACCGTCACGGTGCGCAGGCCGACATAGGAACGGGCCCGGTCGACCTCCCGATCGCCGCGCCACAGCGTCAGCTCGACGTCGATCAGGGTCGGCCGGTCCGGGCTCCACAGCAGCCGGTCCGGTTCGGTGGCCAAGCGGTCGTCGCCCAGGACGAACGGGAGCCGCAGGGTCTCGTCGGTGACGGCGTGGCGGGTGCGGGCGAGGACGCTGCCGTCGAGCGTGAAGACCGCCTCGAGGTCGAGGTCGTCCCGCTGTCGCGCGCCGGTGACGGTCACGTCCAGCGTCACCTCGCCCGGCCTCGCGCCCGGCGTCCAGCGCAGCGCGTCGAGGTGGCGCGCGGGGACGCTCTCGGCCCACACCTGGCGCCAGATGCCCGTCGTGCGGCCGTACCAGATGACGTGCGGGCTCGGTTCCCAGTCCTGCTTGCCGCGGGGCTGGTCGAGGGCACGCGGGTCGTCGACGGCGCGGACCACGAGGTGCTGGGTGCCGCCGGGCTCGAGGGCATGGGTGATGTCGAGGGCGAAGCCGACGTGCCCGCCGTCGTGTGCGCCGACATGCACCCCGTTGACCCACACGTCGGCGTGATGGTCGACGGCCTCGAGGTGCAGGATCACCCGGTGACCGGCCGGCGGCGCCGTGATCTCGGCGGTGCGGCGGTACCAGACGACGCGGTGCCCGTCCTCGGCGATCCCGGAGAGCGCGGACTCGGGCGGGTACGGCACCCGGATGGTGCGGTCGAAGGTCACCGTGCGCCCGGGATCGGTCCGCCACCACCCGGCGTCGAGGCCGTGGTCCTCGTCGTCGGCCCGGAACTCCCAGTCGCCGTCGAGGTCGAGCCACGCGTCCCGGGTGAGCAGGGGCCGGGGATGCAGGCGCTCCGCGCTGGGTCGGGCGTCGGCAGCGGTCTCAGTGGTGGACTCGTCGGTACGCATGGCCCGATCCTCGCAGGTCGCACTACCGTGACGACATGGCCTCATCCCCCACCCCGCCGACCCCACCGCCGGTCAGCGCCCTGGTCGGCGAGTTCCACGACGCCTTCGGCCTGCCGCGGCGCGCGACACCGAGCGCAGAGATTCCGGCCGACCTCGCCGCCCTGCGGATGGCGTTGCTGGACGAGGAGTGCGAGGAGCTCCGGGCCGCGGTGGCCGCGGGCGACGTCGTCGCGATCGCCGACGCCCTGGCGGACATCAGCTACGTCGTCCACGGCACCGCGCACACGTACGGCATCGATGTCGACGCCGTCCTGCGCGAGGTGCACCGGTCGAACATGAGCAAGCTCGACGCCGACGGAACGCCCCTGCTGCGGGAGGACGGCAAGGTGCTCAAGTCCGAGCGATACACCCGGCCCGACGTCGCCGGGGTGCTCGCGAACCAGCGTCCGCTGTTCTGAGCAGAGCTCACGCCCGGGCCGTTTTCTCCTCCTGCTCGTCCAGCAGGGTCGCGAGTCGGCGCAGCAGGTGGCCGCTCCATCCGCCGCCCATGATGCGGCGGGAGGTCTGCTGCCGCTCGTCGTCCGGGACGAAGCCGTCCTGCTCGACGACGAGCCGGGTACCCTCGCCCTCGGGCGTCAGCTCGAAGGTGACGACGCTGTCCAGGGAGGCGGGGTTGTGCGCGTCCTGCCAGGTGAGACGCAGGCGCTGCTGCGGCACGACCTCGAGCACCTCCGAGGCGACGACGCCGGAAAAGCCGACGATCTCCATCGGCTGACCCTGCATCGTGAACCGGTGCCCGACGACGAGCTCGAGGTCGTTCGGCATCAGCCAGACGGCCAGCTGGGACGGCGTCGTCAGGGCGGCCCACACCCGCTCGACGGGGTGCGGCAGGGTCTGCTCGACGTGGATGGTGGTCGAGTCGTCGGAGGTCATGCGGGCGTCAATTCTCCTCGGGATCGTCGGGATCGCCGGCCTCTTCCATCAAGATCGGGGCGGCAGTGGTCACGGCGTGGATGCCGATGACGCTGGCGACCTCCATCACCTCGAGGATCTCCTGCGCCGTCGCACCGTATCCGAGCGCGTTCTCGATGTGCAATCTGAGGCCCTTGACATACAAGTGCGTAGCCGCGGTGTCGAAGGCGATATAGACGAACTCCCGAACCTTCGGGTCGAGAGTTCCGGTGCGCCAAGGGACGGATGAGAAATCCGTGTAGGCGGCGAAGATCTCCGGATCGAGTTCGAGCATCTCGTCCCAGAACGTGTGCCAGTAGCCGCGGGTTCGTGTGAACTCGGCCTTGATCCGTTCCTGGTCCGCGGACAGAGGCGTGGGACCGGTACGGAGCCCCTTCTCCTCGAGCACCTCGACCAGGATCGGCACGCCGATGTTCATGGCGTGGATGCCGAGGGTCGCCGTGCACTCGAGCACCTCCATGATCTCCTCCCTCGTCGCACCGAGGGCGAGGGCGGCCTTGATGTGCTGTCGGATACCCGGCTCGTACAGGTGGGTGGCCGCGGCGTCGACGGCGATGTAGAGGAACTCCTTCGTCTTCGCATCCAGGTGGTTCTTGCGCCATGGCACCGCGGAGAACTCCAGGTAGGCGCGGAGGAACTCCGGGTCGAGCCGGAGCATGGCCTCCCACGACTCCCCCCAGGTGCCGCGCACGGCAATGAACTCGTCCTTCAGGTGCTGCTGGTCGGCGGTCAGAGCCACGTCGTCTCCTCGTGCTGGGCTGTCGGCTGATGCGGGTGGTGGGCGGGCGGGTTCACGCGTCCTCCGCCGCGCGCAGGCTGTGCAGCGCGGTGACGGCGGCGTTGCGGACGTGCTCGGCGCACCGGCGGGCCGCCAGGTCCGCGTCGCGGTCGGCGATCGCGTCGAGCACGGCCCTCAGCTCGCGCACGGCCTCCGGTGCCCGTCCCGCCTCGGAGAGGGAGGTCGCGCGGAGCACCTGGACGCGCGCCTGGATGCCCTCGAGCAGCTGCTGGAGGGCGGCGCTGCGGGCCCCGGCGACGAGCACCGTGTAGAACCGGTCCTTGGCCCGCAGAATCGTGCGGATGTCGTGGTTCTCGTCGGAGATCGCCGCGAGATCGTCGACTGTGGCGCGGAGCCGCTCGACGTCGTTGTCGGTCGCCCGCTCGACGAATCGCTGGGTGACGAGCGACTCGAGCGAGGCCCGCACCTCGTACAGGTCGGCGGCGTCGGTGAGCGACGGTGCGCTCACCATGGCGCCGCGATGGGGCACGACGGTGACGAGGCCCTCGCTGGTCAGTTCCCGGAGCGCCTCCCGGATCGTGGTGCGCGAGACGCCCAGCCGCTCGATCAGCTCCCGCTCGACGAGGCGCTGGCCGGGTTTGAGGTCGAAGTCGAGGATGGCTCGCCGCAGCGCGGCGATTACCTGTTCCCGCAGTGGCGCGGACACGCGTCCGAGCGGGCTGACCGTCCAGGAATCAGCGAGTGCCTTCACCCTTCGGCCACCCACGCCGCGATCCGCGTGTGATCGGCACTCGGGTCGAGCGCCTGGGCGGCGCTGTCCCACCGCTCCACGGCGTGCTCTCCCAACACGCTCGGCGCCCCGACCTGCTCCGCGAGGCGGGTCGCGATCTGCATGTCCTTGAGCATCAGCCGCAGGCCGAAGCCCGAGTCGAAACTGCCCGGCAGGATGTAGCGCGGGTACTTCGTCTCCGTCGACCCGCTGCGCCCGCTGGAGCCGTTGAACACCTCGAGCATCACGGCGGGGTCGAGCCCGAAGCGCTCCCCGACCGTCATCGCCTCGGCGGTGATCCACAGGTGCGTGGCCGAGAGCAGGTTGTTCAGCGCCTTCACCGCGTGGCCGGCGCCGACCGGGCCGACCCGTACGACGCGGCCCAGCGCCTCGAGCACCGGCTCGACCGCGGCGAGGTCCGCCGGGTCCCCGCCGGCCATGATCGTCAACCGACCGGCCTCCGCACCGGCGACGCCGCCCGAGACCGGGGCGTCGACCAGGCGGACGCCCGCGGGCGCCAGCTCCTCGGCGAGCTCCCGGGTGCGCAGCGGCTCCGAGGAGCTCATGTCGACCAGGCGGCTCCGGTCGCTGAGGGCGCCGGCGAGCCCGTGGACGACGTCGGTGACGATCGTCGAGTTCGGCAGCATCAGGATGACGGTGTCGGCCGCCTCGGCGACCCGGTGGGCCGTCGGCACGACCCGGGCGCCTACCGCAACGGCGCGGTCGCGGGCGTCGGCCGAGACGTCGAACGCCACCACCGGGTGGCCGGCCCGCACCAGGTTCGCGACCATGGGCACCCCCATGTTGCCGAGGCCGATGAACCCGACCGGCCGCGCTCCCGCCGCCTCAGCCGGCATCGCGCTGCTCCTGGAGGATGCCGTCCGCGATCCGGAAGGACTCCAGGGCCGCCGGCACGCCGACATAGACGGCCGTCTGCAGCAGCACTTCCTGGATCTCGGCCTCCGTGGCCCCGTTGGTCAGCGCGCCGCGCACGTGCACGCCCAGCTCGTGCGACCTGTTCAACGCTGTCAGCATCGCCAGGTTGATCAGGCTGCGGGTCTTGCGGGGCAGCCCGTCGCGGGTCCACACCGCTCCCCAGCAGTACTCGGTGACGAGTTCCTGGATGGGTCGCGCGAAATCACTCGTCGCCTGCATCGAAGCGTCGACGTGGGACGCCCCGAGCACCTCCCGGCGGACGGCGAGGCCCTCCTCGAAGGTCTGCTGATGCGTCTTCTGGTGATCGGTCATGACGATGTCTCCTCTGCCTGGGCGGCCCCGGGGTAGTCGACGACCGGATCCAGCCAGTCGGTGACGCCGAGGGAAATGGCGGTGTGGGTCAGTGACGAGTCCGGTGCGGCGCCGTGCCAGTGCGTCTCCCCCGCCGGGATCCACACGGTGTCGCCCTGCCGCAGCACGAGCGGTTCCTCGCCACGGGTCTGGATCAGCCCTCGGCCGGCGATGACCTGCAGGATCTGCCCGCGCTCGTGGGAGTGCCAGTACGTCCGCGCGGCGGGGGCGAAGGTCACGGTGTTGATCGTGACGCCGTCGGTCGCCGGCAGGGTCAGGTAGGCGAACGCGTCCCCGGTGAACCGGGAGCCGGGCTTGCCCGCCGTGCCGGCCTGCTCGGCCGGGCGGACGCGGATCACGCCGTCCCTCCGGCGGCCACGGCGTCGTCGTGGAGGCGGACGCCGCCGGAGACGTCGCCGATGGCGTCGACCACGGTGTTGCTGATGGCGTCGGCGTACCCGAGTGCGCGAGCGAGCCCGAAGCTCGCGACCGGGCCGGGGGCGTTCAGGCTGACCACTCCGAGACTGCCGAGCAGGTCGAGGTAGAGGGTGACGTCCTTGAGCATCAGGGTGTTGGTCAGCCCGCCCTCCAGGTAGTCACCGTGGATGATGCTGGGGAAGCGGTTCTGGGTCGCGAAATTCACGCCGGAGCTCGCATTGAGCACATCCAGGACCGTCTGCAGATCGAGATCGGCCTTCTTCGCCGCCACCATCACCTCCGCGGTCGCCGACAGGGCGATCGCGTTGAGGAAATTGTTGAGGAGCTTGGTGGTGTGTCCGGCGCCGCTGGGACCGACGTGGTGGATCTGCTGGGCGAGGTGGTCGAGCACCGGCCGCACCCGCTCCAGCGCGTCGTGCTCGCCGCCGACCATGAGGGTCAGCGCACCCTTCTCCGCGGCCGCGGCACCCCCTGAGATCCCGGCGTCGAGGTAGGCCCCGCCGTGTTCGGCGAGCTCGGCGTGGATGCGCCGGGTCGACGCGGGCGCGGCGGTACTCAGGTCGACGACCACCTGGCCCGGCCTCACGTGCCGCAGCACGCCGTCGTCCCCGTCGACGACCGCTTCCACCACCCGGCTGTCCGGGAGGGAGAGCAGCACGACGTCGACGTCGTCGACCAGCGCTCCTGTCGACGCCGCCGCGCGGGCGCCCGACGTGGTGATGCTCTCGTGCCGGGCGTCGTACCCGAGGACGTCGACCCCCGCCGTCACCAGGCACCGGGTCATGCGACCCCCCATGTTGCCGAGTCCGATGAACCCGACCCGTGTCTCGCTCATGTCCTGTCCTTCCTGTCCGCAAGCCTGTCCGCCGCGACGTCGCGGCCGTAGAAATCACGGTCGTGGGCCTCGGCGTCCCAGGCGCCCGCGCCGCCCGAGGGCCGCACGGTGTTCACGACGGTCGCCCCGCCGTCGGCGGAGACGATCTGCCCGGTCACGTAGGCGGCGTCCTCGCTGAGCAGGAACGCCACCACGGCGGCGATCTCCTCCGCCGTGCCCGCGCGCCGCAGCGGGGTGGTGGAGGCCCGGACCTCCATGTCGGTCTTGCCGCCGGCGATCGTGGGAGCCGCGGCGAACAGGTCGGTGGGCACGATGCCCGGCGCCACCGCGTTCACGCGGATGCCGAGCGGACCGCCGTAGACGGACGCGCCGTGCACCAGCCCGTTCACCGCGTGCTTCGACGTCTGATAGGCGAGCAGGTCCGCGCTGCCGGTCAGCCCGGCGATGGACGCAGTGACGACGACGGCACCGCCGCTCGCCTGCGCCGCGTACCGGCCGAAGGCGGCCCGAAGCCCGAGGAACTGGCCGCGGACGTTGATCGCCAGTACCCGGTCGAACTCCTCGACCGTGAGGTCGGGCAGCGGGGTGAAGGTGCCGAACACGCCGGCGTTGAGGTGGTGCAGGTCGATGCGGCCGAACCGGTCCACCGCTGCCGCCGTGTAGCGGGCGACGTCGTCCTCGTCGGACACGTCCGCGCGCACGGCGATCGACGCGGTGGGCAGCCCGGCCGCGACGGCGGTGGCGGCGTCCTCGTCGATGTCGACGACGACGACGTGCGCCCCCTCCGCGGCGAGCCGTTCGGCGGACGCCCGGCCCAGGCCGCGACCGGCGCCGGTGACGACGGCGACCTGCCCGTCGAAGCGGCCGCTCATGCGGTCACCGCCACGGGCTCGCCGATCGTCAGCACGTGCTCGGACACGGCGCGGCCGAGCGGGCGCAACCGGTCGAGGGTGCCGGGGTCGTGGCCGGGGACGACGTGGTCGACCTCGCCGGCATCGAGCATCGCCCGGATGCGGTCGAAGCCGCTGTACATCTGCACCAGGTCGGCGACGGAACTGAAGGGCATGTCGTGATCGAACTCCTCGTCGTAGTGGATGGCGTCGCTGGCCAGCAGCACGGTGCCGGCCCGGGTGGGGACCCGGACGATCGACTGGCCGGGGGTGTGGCCACCGACCCGGAGGACGTCGACCCCCGGGGCCACCTCCACCCGGTCGGTGAAGGGGTGGACGCGGCCGGCGTCGCGCGCCGCGAACAGGGCGTCCAGCTCGTCGTCCTCGACCGAGTGGTGGAACTGGACCCGCTGCGCGTGCCGGCCGGCCCAGAAGTCCAGCTCGGCCTCGGCGATGACCACCGGGGACCGGTCGAACCGGGCCAGGTTGCCGATGTGGTCGTAGTGCGCGTGGGTGACGACGACCGTCGGGGCGTCCTCCGGGTGGACCCCGAGACCGGCCAGCAGGTCGACCGGGTGCTCGATCATCGTGCGGCCCCGGTGCTGCCCGCCGGCGGCGGAGAACCCGGTGTCCACGACGATGGTCCGGCCCTCGCCTCGGACCACCCAGACGAAGTAGTCCATGGCGATCGGTGCGTCGTCCGCGTGGTACAGCGGGTAGTTGAGGTAGACCTCGCTGCGGCGGCCCACCCGGGTGCCGTACCGTGCGACGGTGACCTCGTACACCGGGCTCACGGTCGGCTCCCCTCGGGGACGGCGACGGGCCGCGGCGCCGGCTTCCGGAAGCGGAGGCCGGCGGTGCCGAAGAGCCGCGTGACGACGAGGTACACCAGATGGGTCCGCGGCCACTGCGTCACGTTTGCGCCGCCGGCCACCGTGTAGTAGTTGTGGCACCCGGCGTTCATGGCCGAGGCGTGGGTCGCCAGCTGCTCGTCGATCCACCGGACCCAACGGGCCTCCGCCGCCGGGTCCGTGTCGATCACCCGGTCCCCGCTGCGCTCGGCCCGGCGGATGGCGCGCACCACCACCTCGGCCTGCCGCTCGAGCTGGGCGATGATCGACGTCCCGCCGTTGGTGTTGGGCCCGTACAGGATGAAGAAGTTGGGGAACCCCGGCACGGTGATGCCCAAGTAGGCGCTGGCCCGCTCCTTCCACGTCTCGTGCAGGTCCCGCCCGGCCTCCCCCCGCACCTGCACGGAGGAGAGGAAGACCTGCGGCTGGAAGCCGGTGCTGAGGACGATCACGTCCACCTCGTGCTCGCGTCCGGTGGTGTCGACGAGGCCGCCCGAGGTGGCGCTGACCACCTCCTGCGGCACGAGGTGCACGTTGTCCCGGTTGAAGGCCGGGTAGTAGGTGGACGCCACGATCGGGCGCTTGCACCCCCACGGGTAGTGCGGGGTCAGAGCGGCGGCGGTCGCGGGGTCGTGGACGCTCTCGTTGATGAACGCGACGCACTTCTGACGCATCTGCTGCTGCCGGGCGCTGGTCACGTCGTTCGCCTTGAACCGCCGGTTGGCGACGGAGAACAGGTGCGCCCGGTGCACGCGCTGCGCGAACGGCACGGTCCGGTAGAACCAGCGCTCGGCCGGGGTGTACGGCCGCTCGGACTTCGGTTCCACCCAGCCGGGTTCGCGCTGGAAGACCAGCAGGTCCTTCACGATCGGCGCGACGGCGGGCACGACCTGCGCCGCCGTCGAACCCGTGCCCACGACGGCGACGCGCTTGCCGTGCAGGTCATGCTGGTGCTCCCAGCGCGACGTGTGGAAGACGGGGCCGTCGAACTGGTCCAGGCCCGGCCAGGAGGGGTACCGCGGCACGCTGAGCAGTCCCACGGCGGAGACGACGAAGTCGAACTCGTGCTGCTCCCCGGTCGCGGTCGTGAGGGTCCAGACCGACCGGGCGTCGTCCCACTCCACGCCCGCGACGCGGGTGTTCAGCCGCAGGTGGGGCCGCAGCCCGAAGTGATCGACGATCTCCTCCGCGTAGGCCAGCAGCTCGGGCTGCGTGGCGTGGGTGCGCGGCCAGTCCTTCTTGTAGAAGGAGAACGAGTACGCGTGCGAGGGGATGTCCACCTCGCACCCCGGGTACCGGTTGTCGAACCATGTGCCGCCCGCGCCGGCGGACTGCTCGAAGATCGTGAAGTCGGCCGACGTGCGTCGCTGCAGCTTGACCGCGAGCGCCATCCCGCCGAAGCCGGCGCCGATGATGCCGACGCGCAGACGCCGGGGGCTCACGCGCTCACTCCGTCGACCGCTCCGTCGGCCGTGGCCGGCATGGGGTAGTCGGCCGCGTTGAGCACCCAGCCCTCCATCGCCGAGAAGTCGAGCCGGGGCGGGGAGAAGATGTCGACGAGCCGGTGGTGGCCCTCGTCCACGGCCTCGCTCGTGTGCTCGCTCGGCGGCGGGATGACCGCGAGCGACGGCGAGCCGACGCGTCGGTGCTCGTCGTCCCGCCACACGGTCCGGTCGGTCGTCCAGGGCCACCGGATGTGGTGGACATAGTCCCCCGCGATGACCAGCGAGTACTGCTCGAAGTCGTCGTGGTGGTGCGGCGAGAGCCGGCGGGGATCCCGCGGCCCCTCCTGGGGCGCGATCCAGTTGACCATCGCCGTCGTGCACCGGTAGAGCCGGAACGGGGAACCCGGCAGGGTGGGCACGGTGAGGTCGTACACGCGGATCCGGTAGCCGTCGACGGGCTCCGGCCAGGGCACGAACGGCGGGATGTTGCGGTGCGGCTGCGCGTAGGAGTCGCGGTTGACCGCCAGGGCGACCAGGTCCTCGGCGGTGGTGCGCACCAACCGGACGACCCGGCCCTCGCCCTGCACCCGGATGCGGCTGGGCCCGGGCGGCACGACGACCAGCCGTTCGCCGGGCACCTCGACGGTCTCGCCACCGGCCTCGACGGTCGCCGTCAGTGGCGCGTCGACCGTGATCAGGACGGACTCCTCCGGTTCATCCCGGTCCTCGAACCGGCTCTCGCCGGTCACGCGGGACCAGCCCACGACGAGGTTCTGTCCCCGGGCGTACCAGTCCTCGCGGCCGTCGACGGCGACCGCCGGTGGGAGCGCGGCGAACTCGGCGTACTCCATCCCGGAGTAGTCGGTGACGGGGGTGTCCGAGCTCGCCGCGGTGGCGAGCCGGGATCGGGGGTCTGCGGAGCCGTAGGGCATCGGTGGTCTCTTCCTGGTGTGGGTCGGGCCGGTGTGGGTCCGGCCGGTGTGGGTCCGGCCGGGGTGCGTCGGGGTGGTGGGGTTCAGGCGCCGAGGCGCCGGTGGATGTCGCTGATGAGGTCGGTGGCGGCGGCACGGAGGATCCCCGTGTCGTTGCTGACCATGACGTAGGAGAAGCCCCGCGCCGCGGTGGCCTCGACCTGCTGGGCGGTCTGCACGGCGGTGCCGACCGGCAGGTTCCGCTGCGCGGCCCGGTCGAGGAGCGTGTCGACGAGCGCCTGGATCGCCGGGTCCGCTTCGGGCAGTCCGCTGGAGAGCTGCAGGTCGCCCATGCCCAGGAACACGCCGTTCAGGTGCGGGGTGTCCAGGACGGCGTCGACCGCCTCCAGGGCGGCACGGTCCTCGAGCTGGACGGCCCGCAGCACGTCCTCCCCGCGCGCCAGGTAGCGGTCGCGGTCGATCGCGCCCCAGCGGCCGGCCCGGGAGGTGCTGCCGTTGCCGCGGTCGCCCTGCGGGGCGAACGTCATGCCCGCGGCGGCCTCCCGCGCCTGCGCCGCCGTCGCGACCCGCGGGACGAGGATGCCGTCGACGCCGGAGTCGAGCAGGCGCTGCAGCTGCGACCCGGATCGGTCCGAGACGCGGACCAGCACGCTCATGCCGTGCGCCTGGGCGACGACCGTGGCGGTGTAGGCGGTCTGCAGGTCCAGCGGCGCGTGCTCGAGGTCGATCACCACGAAGTCGAAGCCGGCGAGAGCGAGGATCTCCACGGTCTCGAGCGCGGGGATCTTCACCCAGGTCCCGACGAGGGTGCGGGTGGCCTCCCGGAGGCTGCGGGCGAACCCCGGGGTGGGCAGGTCGAGGGCGCTCACCCGTCCAGTCCGATCAGCCGGGCCGGGTTGCGCCGGATCATCAGGTCGATCTCGTCCTCCCCGATGCCGAGGTCGAGCAGCCGGGGCAGCAGCCCCCGGTAGCCCTCGACCGGCAGCGGGTTGCCGACCTGTCCCAGGTCCGATCCGAGCACGGTGTGCTCGGCGCCGACCGCGCGGATCCACGCGACGAGCTGCTCCGCGGGGAAGATGTGGTCGCGGTGGTACATCGCCACCTCGTGCTCGACGACGGCGCCCAGCCCGATCATCTCCTCCAGCCGGCTCCGGTCGATGTCCGAGACGTAGTCCGGGTGGCTGATGATCACCCGGTCGTGGCCGACGTCGTGCGCGGTACGGACGACGGCCAGGGCGGATCGGGCGTCGAGGTGGCCGGTGGAGACCAGCGCGCCCTCGGCCTTCGCCTGCTCCACGATCTGCCGGACCTCCGGCCGCACGCCGCCGTCCGCGTCGAACACCGAGACCTCCGCGCTCTGCATCATGCCGAGCGGCTGGAAGTGGGACTGGGTCTCGGCGTGGTGCGCGGAGTGCTCGAGGTGGATGTGCGAGGAGATCGTGGGGAACCAGATCACCTTGCCGCCCATCTTCAGCGACCGGTCCACGGCCCACGGGTTGAGGCCCCCGTTGACGCTGTTCATCGCGATGCCGCCGTACACCTCGATGGGCAGGTCCTCGAGCAGGGGCTGCATCGCCAGCACGTCGGTGACGGTGTCGTGGTAGTGGCACTTGACCACGATGGCGCGGAAGCCGGCGTCGGCGGCCTGCCGCGCCGCCTCGACGTGGGTGATGCGGCGGGGCATCGGGGAGGGGCCCGAGTGGCAGTGCAGGTCGACGGCTCCGTCGAGCAGCTCGTCCACAACGGTCATGATCGGTGGTCCTTTCGGTGGCAGGTCATCGGACAGCAGTCCAGCGGAGCGCTCATCGGATCGCCATCGCGTTCGGTGGCGAGCCGACCCCGCCGACGACGGCCAGGGGCTTCGCCGTCAGCAGGACGTCGTAGCGGCCGTCCGCCGCGCAGGCGTCGGCCAGCTCGTGCAGGCGCCACAGTTCGCCGAGGTAGAGCCCGAGCAGGGCGATCAGCGGGCGGTGCAGCATGCCGTTGTGGCTGGGGCCGCGCTCCGCGGGCGGTTCCGCGGGGTCGACGAACCCGGAGTCGGGGTCCACCGGGAAGGCCTCCACCCCGGCGTTGTCGGAGGCCAGCATGGCGATGCCCGTGTCCCAGAGGAACTCGAGCATCGCGGTGCTCTGCTCGATGCCGGGCGAGCCCCAGTGGCGACGGCGATGGTCCTGCTGCTCCGGGGTGAGGCCGAGGTAGTCCTCGGCCCAGCCCGTGTGCATCAGCAGGACGTCGCCGCGCCGCAGGTCGACCTGCTGCCGGGCGGCCGCGCCCCGCAGGTCCGCGACCGTGATCGGCTGGTTGGTGGTCACGTCCAGCCGCTCGCCCCGGTCGGCGAAGTAGCGGGGCAGGTCCAGCAGGACGCCGCGCGTCACGACGCCGTGCTCGGCGACCAGCTGGATGCCCAGGTCCGGCCCGTCGGCGGTGATCCGCTCGTCGGGCACCCCGCCGTAGAACCCGTGCACGGGGTGGCGCATGTGCCGGAGCCCGTCGATCTGCGAGGTGGACTGCAGATAGAACGAGTCCAGCCAGTCGTCCCGGTGGTTCGGGTTGTTGGCGAACACGTGGTGCTCGGTGGGCGGCCGCGTCCCGGCGATGCTGGGCACGAACGTGTTCAGCGGGTAGTCGAGGTCGAAGACGCGGCCGTCCCGCACCAGGGAGGCCGCGGCGGCGGTCTCCTCCGGTCCGATGAAGTTGAGCGTGCCCAGCTGGTCGCCGACCCCGAACACTCCCCAGGACGAACCCGGCGGGGCGTCGGTCCGCGTCAGGAGGTCGCGGTACGACGGGATGGAGCGGATCGTCACGCCTGCACCCCGACCGCGGGCGACTTGCCGGGCGCGTCGCCGGTAGCGACCGTCTCGTCGTCGCCCAGGTCGATCCCGCGGGTCTCGGGCGAGACGGCGACACTGCCGAGGATCAGCACGCCGGCCACGACCAGGAGCACCACCGGCGTCATGCCCAGCGGCATGAAGGCGGACAGGCCCGCCTGGTAGGCCGCGAAGAAGCCGGGGATGACCACGGCGAGCGAGTAGCCGATGCCCCAGCCGGAGGAGCGGATCCGGGTCGGGAAGCGCTCGTTGATGTAGGAGGGAAGGGTGCCGATCGTGAAGCCGTTGATGCACTGGACCACGAACACGACGGCCACCAGGCCGGCGAACGGGATGGCGACCCCGCTGCCGAGGACGGCGAACAGCCCGGACATGACAACCAGCACCAGGACGCCCGCGATCAGTAGCACCGGCTTGCGGCCGAGCCGGTCGCTGAGCCGGCCGGCGAGCATGTAGGCGAACGGGACGACGATGTTCGCGAAGATGATGCTCAGGGTCAGGTCGTTGGCCGTGAAGCCCGGGCGGCCCAGCAGCAGCTGCGGGATCACCGAGCCGACCATGTTGACCATGAAGAAGACGCCGGTCATGAGCACGAAGACCTGGGCGAACGCCACGATGTGCTTGCGTCCGAGCATCTCCCGGATCGGGTTCTTCGCCTTCTCGGTCTCGATCCACAGCACGGACTCCTCGACGTCCTTGCGCAGGTACCGGGCCACGACCCAGGCGAAGACGGCGCCGGCGACGAACGGGATCCGCCAGCCCCACTGGACGTACGGCGAGCTGATCTGGCCCGCGGGCGAGATCTGGAGGGCGAGGAAGGTGAAGATGGCGATGGCAACGTAGCCGATGGTCGAGGCGCTCTGCACGAAGCCGCCGATGAAGCCGCGGCGTTCCGGCCGGGCGTACTCGATGGCCATGGGGGTGGCCGCCGTGTACTCCCCGCCGAGGAAGACGCCGTCGATGAAGCGCAGCAGCAGGAGCAGGCTGATCGCGGTGACGCTGCCGATCTGCTGGGCGCCGGGCAGACACGCGATGATCAGCGTCGTCACGCCGAAGCCGTACATCGAGATGGCGCCGACGCGCTTGCGACCCAGCCGGTCGGACAGGTGCCCGAAGAGGATGGCGCCGACCGGCCGGCCGAACAGGGTGGTGGCGAGGGTGAAGCCGGTGACGACGGCGGTCTGTCCCGGGTCGAGGCCGCGGGTGAAGTACACCATCGCCGGCAGCAGCGCGATCGAGGGCAGGTAGATGTCGAACGAGTCGACGAGGAAGCCCCAGAAGGCGCCCCGGATGGCCCGCCGGCGGCGGACGGTGGGATCGGTCGTCGACGTGTCGACACCGGGAGATGTGCTCATGATGATCCTTTTCTGTGCTGGCGCGGGGACCGTCATTGGTCCCCGTCGGAGGAGGCGTGGTCCGGCCGGGGCCGGTCAGGAAGGAGGTCGGACGTCGAAGGCGCGCAGCTGCAGCGCGATCATGCGGTAGTAGCCGACGAGGGTGACGAGTTCGGCGACGGCCTGCCGGCCGAGCGCGTCCACGGCCGCGTCGAACGCGGCGTCGTCGAGCGGGGCGCCGGTGACCAGCCGCCGGGCGAGCTCGTGGGCGGCTTCTTCGGCCGTGTCGGAGAACTGCGGCTCCCCGTCGAGCAAGGCCGCGATCTCCTCCTCGGAGAGGCCGGCGGCCCGGCCGGCCCGCACGTGGGCCCACCGTTCGAAGTCGCTGTCCTCCGCACGGGCGACCGTCAGCACGACGATCTCCTGGGTGCGCCGCGACAGGGTGAGCGAGAACCGCACGGTGTGGCCGAGGGGTTCCAGCGCCAGGCCCAGGTCCGGGCTGAGCTGCCAGACGGCCGGCGGGCCGGTGAGCCGCCCGTCGGCGTCGACGAGGGAGAAGTCCGTGCCGCGCCCGGCCCGGTCACCACCGGTGAACCGGCGGAGCAGTTCCTGCCCCGCCGCGGAGCGCTGGAGGGCGTCGGCGTCGCCGAGTCGGCGGTTCACGCGGCACCGGGGACCGGCAGGCCCAGCAGCCGGTGCGGGTTGACGACGAGCATGGTGCGCAGCTCGTCCGCGGTGAAGCCCAGGTAGTGCAGCTGCTCGGTGAAGCTGCGCAGGCTCTCGGGCTCCGGGGGCACCCAGCGGGAGAACACGTCCGAGCTGAGCACCACGTGCTCGGGGCCGAGCAGCCGGATCGCCTCGGCGATGTCGCGCACGCGGTGGTGAGACTCGGGGTTGATCAGCGGGGCACTGGAGAACTCGAGGATGCCACCGAGGTCGGTGAAGACCCGCAGGTCGGCCGGGTCGTCCGTGAAGTGCAGGGGGTGGGTGATCATCGCCGGCCGGCCCAGCTGCCGGCAGAGCCGGGCGACCGCCAGGCTCTCCTCGAGCCCGAGGTGGCCGGTCGCGACCAGCATGTCGCGGGACACGGCGGCCCGGACGGCGTCCTCGGCCGCGGGCGTCAGCTCGCCGTCCTTGGCGACCGTGATGGCGTGGGACTCGGCCCACTCCCGGAAGTTCGGGGTCTGCCGCTCGAGCAGCATGGAGATGTAGCCCCACCGGTCGACGTCGGCGCGGGCACCCCAGGTGGGCATGAACACCACACCGGCGCCGTGGTCGGCGGCCCACTCGACGATGGTCGGGTCGACACCGCCGACCTGCGGGTTCAGCGTGATGCTGCCGATCACCCGGAAGTCGGTCTCCCCCAGGGACTGCTGCACGAGCCGGGCGCGGTCCATCGTCGGCCACAGGTGCGACTTGAGCACCCAGCCCCGGATCCCGTACGCCCGAGCGAGCCGGGCGACGGCCGCGTCGTCGCCGCGGTTCTGCGCTCGCTCGGCCAGATCGGGCTGGCCGTGCACGTGCAGATCGATCGCACCCTCGAGGAATCTGCCGAAGTCAGGCGGCAGTGCATCCTCGAACGAGGGGGTCAGCGCGGGGTCGTCCACTGGGGTCTCCGTTTCCATCGTCATCGTCGACGTCGTCATCGTAAGACCGTCGTACATTCCGATATCGCGCCACGTGGCGGGCACATCGAGCGACTTTCCGGCCATCTGGCGGTGGGGTCCGGGGGGCTCATCCGTCAAGATGAATCGACCGGTCCGCGCGGCCAGGAAGGGGTGCCCATGGAGCACATCAGCACCACGGAGACGACGGGTGGGGCATTGGCCTCGATGCTGGCTCGCCCCCCGTTCGACCCCGAGCTTGAGGCCGCCCTGACCACACTCGCCGACGGCGTCCCGCCGACCGTGACCGAGCGGATGATCGGACCGATGCGCGAGAACCCCCGGCTGCGGGTGACGCCGGAGATGGCCCGGGACGCCGGCATCCGCAGCCGTGACCTCGTCATCGCCGGGCACGACGGGGACGACGTCGTCGTCACCGTCCTGGAGGCGGAGGGCCGCACCGGCGTCGGCCCGGGCATCTACCACCTGCACGGCGGCGGCATGATCGTCGGCGACCGGTGGTCCGGCGTGGCCGCCCTCTTCGACTGGCTGCACCG
Source organism: Tersicoccus mangrovi (assembly GCF_036881825.1). Classification (NCBI taxonomy): domain Bacteria; kingdom Bacillati; phylum Actinomycetota; class Actinomycetes; order Micrococcales; family Micrococcaceae; genus Tersicoccus; species Tersicoccus mangrovi. The sequence continues at coordinate 23,768 of NZ_JBAJMW010000002.1, forward strand.
CTACCAGGCCGTGGCCGTCTCCCTCGAGTACCGTCTCGCACCGGAGTACCCGGACCCCTACCCCGTCGAGGACTGCTATCAAGGGCTCATCTGGCTCCAGACGCACGCAGCGGAGCTGAGCATCGACCCGTCACGCGTCTTGATCACCGGCGCGAGTGCCGGTGGTGGCCTCGCGGCCGGCGTGACCCTGCTGATGCGCGACCGGGGACTGGCCCCGTTGATGGGGCAGCTGCTCATGTACCCGATGCTCGACGACCGGGACAATACCGTTTCCAGCGCCCAGATGGACGGGATCGGGGTGTGGGATCGCGGCAGCAATCGCACGGGTTGGACCGCGCTGCTCGGCGATCGCCGGGCCACGGACGACGTGTCGATCTACGCCGCCCCCGCGCGGGCCACCGATCTCTCCGGTCTTCCGCCCGCGTTCATCGACTGCGGCAGTGCCGAGGTCTTCCGGGACGAGGATGTCGCCTATGCCAGCGCCCTGTGGGCCTCCGGCGGGCAGGCGGAGCTGCACGTGTGGCCCGGCGGATTCCACGCCTTCGAAGGCTACGCACCGCAGGCCGCCCTCTCCCGGGAGATGGTTCAGGCACGGGACCGATGGGTGCACCGACTGCTCGGCGAGTAAGCGTGACGCCACCCGGGGGCCGTGGCAGGATGATCGGCGAGAACGTGCGAAGGAGCCGTGCATGCAGGAGCTGATGGGGCGCGTCACATCCCTCGATCCCTCGGTGAGTCAGAGTCTGAAGGTCATCTCCTACTTCGACGCCCTGGTCGCCGGCGGGGTGAATCTGGAGACACTGGTCCGTGGGGCGGCCGCGCTGTCCGGCACCGTCGCGGGGATGAGTGCTCCCGACGGCACCATCCGTGTCGAATCCTCGGGGCGGCGTCTCACCGATGACCCGGAGCCCGGTCCGGCCGGCACCTGGAACGGGGTCGACGTCGACGACGCCGCCCGCGTCTGGCTCGAACGCGAGGGCGATGCCCACGTCAACGACTCACTGGTGCTCGAACGCCTCGCCCTGGCCGTCGCCTCCGTGCGTGCGCGCCGCCTCGTGCTGCCAGACAACGCCCTGGAGACGGTCGTCGACGCGTCCCGCTCGGTCGCCGACCGGGCCGCCGCTGCGACGCGACTGCGCCTGGGTACGTCCACGCAGGTCCGCGCGGTCGCCGTCGCACCGGATGTGCAGGCGCCCGGCCCGTCAGCCCTGATCGCTACTGCCTACGGCGTCGTACGGGTGTGGATCGGCACGGCCCGTACGGAGATCCGCGGCGGCGGGCTGGGTCGGCTCGGTACCGGCATCGACCTGGCCACGTCGTGGAGGACCGCACTGGCCGCCTACCGGCTCACCGACGCTCAGACGCCTGTGATCGATGCTGAGTCGCTCGGCGCGCTGCTCGACGCGGTCCTCGCCGTGGAGGCCCGGGCCGGGGAGTTGCCCGATGTGCGGTCGCTGGCCGCGCTGGACCCGCACACCCGGTCCGTGCTCGCCATGCTCGCCCACGCCGAGAGCGTACGTTCCGCCGCCGCGAGCCTGGGCATGCATCATTCCACCCTGCAGTCGCGGCACGAGGCGTTCAGCCGGGACCTCGGCTACGACCCGCGGACCGCCGTCGGCCGGGCCCGCTTCCAGGTGGCCTCGATGCTGCTCCAGCTCTCCGCCGGTTAGGTCCCACTCCTCGGCACCGACGTGGGCGGCCGCTAGGCTGCTCTCACCGGCGAGCTCGGCACCAGGCCCACCGGACGTCGAAGGGAGACGCGATGACGACCATATCGACCACCACCGACACCCGGCCGCACTCCCCCGGGCGCACTGGATTGCGCGCCGTCGGCTTCGCGATCGGCATCGTCTGGGCGTGGCTCTTCGGCGCGGCGGTGACCATACCACTGGCCCTCCCTTCGGGGGTGCTGGTCTCGCCGTACGAGACCGTCCCCACCGGTCAGCCGCAGAACGGCGTCGTGATCCTGGTTTTCCTGCTCGCCGTCGTGCTGGCCCTGGGCATGGCTGCGCTCATCCGGTATCGGCCGGCCCTCCTCGGTGGTGTCGCGCTCGGTCTGGCCGCCTTCCTCGTCGTCGGGTGGGCGATCGGGCCGTGGTTCGGCGTCGGGCCGAGCCTGGCTCTGGTCAATCCCGTCGGCTACACGAGCACGATCGCGCGCGACCCGGCCGTCGTCGCCGTCTTCGCGCTCGTCATCGGGCTGGCCGTGATGCGTGGACGCCGCGGCCGAGACCGCGCCTGAGCGCTGCTGACCAACCGCCGTCCGCTCACTCCGCCCGCAGCCCGAAGAACCGCGCGATCTCGTCCACCGTGCGGATCCTTCGCGACGTGCGTCCGAGGATGCGCACCGCGGGCTTGTCACCGGGCATCACGTGACCGCCGCCGTGAACGGTGAACATCCGGACCGGCGGCAGACCGGGCGTCGCGTGGTCGGTCCGCTCCACGCGCGTGCGGTCCGCTCGCTCCCCCGGCACCTCGATGACGGTCGGGCCGGCGGCGTGGCCGTTGCGGCGCGCCCAGTAGGCGGCCGTGTCGGGTGCCGAGAGGCCCCGCCCGCGCGGCCGGAACCCGAACAGGCTCGCTGTTCCGCCCGCGTACGGCACGTTGGGGTCCCTGGTCCCGTGGATCATGAGCACCGGCAGCGGAACCTGCCGGTCGACGGTGGGCGCGAAGTGCTCAGGCACCGGCTGGGTCGCCCCGAAGAGGGCGATGCCGGCGAGCAGCTCGGGTACCTCGTGCGCGAGCCGGATCGCCAGCTGGCCGCCGTTCGAGTAGCCCACCGCGTACACGCGTGACCGGTCGATGCCGTGGGCACGCGCCAGCTCGTCGATCAGCGCGCGGACGAAAGCGACGTCGTCGTAGCCTTCCCGCCGGGCGGCGAAGTCGGAGGCGGCCCGAGCGTCGTTCCAGTGCTTGCGGTAGCCCTGCGGGTAGGCGACGACGGCACCGTCGAGCGTGGCGAGCGTGTCGAAGCCGGGCCTGGTGAATCCGCGGATGCCGGCGGACGTCTGGTTGGAGCCGTGGAGGACGAGCACGAGCGGCGCTCCGGCGGCCTCGGCCGGCGCGGTGAGCAGGAAGGTGCGCTCCTTCCCGTCGACCTCGATGGAGTGGGGCGTGGTGGTCTGCTGGGTCACGGCGGGTCCTCTCGACGACGCCGCCCTCACACGGCGGCGAGCCACACTCTCGCACGGCTCACGACTGACCGCGGCGCCTGTTCCCCCAGGGCGGACACCGGGCCGAACAGGCCTCACGTTCCGGGCCCCCGGCGCGTCTACCGGGAAGAATGGGCAACCGGAAGGAGTCCGAGCATGAGCACCGCATCGACCACCACCCGCCACCACGCGCACGTCCCCACCACCCTCGGTGACCTGCTGATCGTCGCCGAGGACGATGCCGTCGTCGGCATCTACTTCCCCGGCCACACGTACCCGCCCGCCGCCGTGGGCGAGATGGTCGCCGAGACGGCCGACCCGCTGATCGCGACCATCGCCATCCAGCTGCGCGAGTACCTCGCCGGGGACCGTGTCGCGTTCGACGTGCCGCTGCGGTCCCGTGGTGACCGGTTCTCCGAGCAGGTCTGGGCGCTCCTGCGGGACATCCCGTACGGCACCACGACGACGTACGGCGCGCTCGCGGCGGCGCTCGGCAACCGGCAGCTCGTCCAGCGGGTCGGCCAGGCCGTCGGGCACAATCCGCTGAGCATCGTCGTCCCGTGTCATCGGGTGGTCGGCGCTGACGGCTCGCTCACCGGGTTCGCCGGTGGCCTCGACCGGAAACGCACCCTGCTGGCGCTGGAGGAACCCGCCGACGTGCGGGCGGCGCGCCTATTCTGAGCCGACGACACGCTCAGCGCACCGATCTGACGGCCACGGGAACCACCGACCACATCGAGTGGGCCCGGTGTCACGGGTGAAGCGGACCGATCGTCCCATCCGTCACCTGCGTCCCGTTCGGTGTGGCCGCTGGTCGGGCACCATCGTCTTCGGCTGGGTGTTCGCCTCGCACCAGATCGGCGCGGCGGCCGCGGCGTTCGGCGCCGGCGTGGTCCGCGACGTCTTCGGCACCTACACGTATGCGTGGTGGGGCGGCGCGACGCTGTGCGGCATCGCGGCGGTGCTATCGATCCTGGTGGCCGGCCACCGCGGCGGGACACGCAGCAGTGGTGGCGGCATCGGCGACGACGCCGGCACCGCCACGGACGCGGCGGCCGGCGCCCACTGAGGCGCGCCCGGCTGAGGACCCGTCGTCGGCGGCCGCCGGCAGTGCCGCGAGGGGCGGCGGCATGTGCGAGGCCCCTCGATCAGGTGTCGTCATCGGGGTCCTCGCGTGCCCGTCACCGATCCGGGTCCACGACCAGCTCCACCTCGACCGTATCGCCGGCCCCGCGGCCGGTCCGCTTCCGCGTCTCGGCGTTGAAGGAGACCAGGTACCGGCCGCCCATGACACCGATGGTCGTCGGGTAGGTGTAGTCGCCGTCGATCGTCACGATCACCGGCACCCGCTTGCCGCGGTCGAAGCCGAGGACGACGTCTTCCGGGACGACGATGCCCACGTTGTTGCCGCCGGTCGATTCGAGGACGGTGCGGAAGACGGTCATCGGGGGCGCTCCTGGGACGGCGGCGGAGGGATCGAGGGTCTGTCGCCGACTGTAGGCCGGGCCGTCCCGCAGGGGAAGCACCCCGGTGGGGCGCGCCGCTCAGTCGCCGCCGCCGGCCCGCAGCTCGGTGCTGATCTGGTCCGCGTCGAGCTGGTCGAAGGCCGCGTTCAGCGCCGGGGAGCTGACCGTTCCGGCGGCACGCGCGTCGAGCAGGGCCGCCCGCTGCGCGTCGATGATCCGCAGCCGCAGCTCGGTGACCTGCCGTGCGCCGCTCCCACCGCCGGCGTCGTCCTCCTCGGCGGCCACCCGCTCCTTCTCGGCGGCGACCTTGCGCATCAGCGTCCGCGCGCGCTCGACGACGTCGGCGTCATAGGCGGAACCGTCCGGCCGGCGCAGCGACGGATTCTCGAGCACCCCGACGGCGGCCCTGCCCATCGCCTCCGTCAGCAGGCGCTGCTCCTGCGGGTCCACCCCGCCGTCGCCCTGGAGGCCCACCGCCCGCACGACCCTCCCGAGGGTCCCGCCCTGCACGAGCAGCGAGCCGGCCGCGACGACGAAGGCGATGAGCACGAGCAGCGAGCGCTGCGGCGTCTGTTCGGGCAGCGTCTGCGCGGCCGCGAGCGTCACGGCGCCGCGCATGCCCGCCCACACGAGCAGGGCGCCCTCGCGCCGACCGAGCGGGGACCTCGCCAGGTAGTCGATGTCGGCCAGCCGATGGCCCATGCGCTGCGTCCAGGTCGCCACCCGGCGCTGCACGCGCGGGTCCTCGCGGTCCAGGCCGGAGGCGTCGAACCGCTCCTGGGCTCGCGCGAGCCGTTGGCGCGTCTCCACCGGGTCCGGGGCCTGCCGTCGCACGAGCCACAACAGCGGCAGCACGTACAGGCTGCGGATGAGCAGGGCGAGGACGACGGCCAGCACCCCCATCCCGAGCGCCAGCCACAACGAGGCGTCCTCGGCGATGACGTCCTCCACCAGGCCGAACAGCTCCAGCCCCATGACGAGGAAGATCCCGCCCTCGAGCAACAACTCGACCGTCGCCCAGTTGGAGCGCTCGGCGATGCGGTCCGCCGCCTTGAGCCAGCGTGCGGATCCCTGACCGGTGACCAGGCCGGCGACGACGGCGGCGACGAGACCGGAGGCTCCCAACCGCTCGGCCGGGATCGACGCGACGAACGGGGCGATGAAGGAGATGGCCGTGCTGGCCGCCGCGTCACGGGTCGCGGCCCGGACGCGCAGGTTGAGCAGGCCGACCACGACGCCGATGGCGACCGCCACGAGGACGGCGAACACGAAGTCGCCGGCCACGCCCCACAGGGAGACGGCGCCGCCGGTCGCCGCGATCGCCGAGCGCAGCAGCACCAGGGCGGACGCGTCGTTGAGCAGGCTCTCCCCCTCGAGCACCGTGACCACCCGGCGGGGCGCGTTGAGGCGCTTGACGATGCCGGTCGCGACGGCGTCGGTGGGGCTGACGACTGCGCCGAGCGCGATGCCGAACGCGAGGTCGATCCCGAGGAGTCCGTGGAAGACGAAGCCGAGCGCCACCGACGTCACGACGACCAGCAGCACCGAGAGACTGCTGATCGAGCCGAAGTCGCGGCGGAAGTCCATGGTCGGCATCGACACGGCGGACGAGTAGAGCAGGGGCGGCAGGACGCCGGCGAGGATCCACTCCGGCTCGATGCTGAAGGCCGGGACGAACGGCAGGAAGCTGACGCCGACGCCGACGGCGACGAGCACCAGGGGCGCGGCGACGCCGGTGCGGCGCGCCCAGCCCTGCACCGCGACGATCACCACCACCGCGGCGGCGACCAGGAGGGCGGCGGTCATGGTGGTCTCCCGTCGTCGAAGGGCTGGGGTTCCAGCCTACGGAGGTCCGGCGACGGCCCGGTTTCTTGAACAATTCCGGAGTGTGGTGTCGAATCCGAGTGTCACCGTTCGTCGTCAGGGTGAGAGGTCGCCCGCGAGGGGCGCCCCGCACCGGAGGAGATGAGCGCGATGCAGTACCTGGTTTCCGTGATCGACGACGGTCAGGCGGCCGCCGCAGGCCGCGCCGACTCCGCCATGCCGGAGGAGATGGCCGCCGTCGACCGGTTCAACGACCGGCTGCAGGCCGAGGGCCACTGGGTGTTCGCCGGAGGTCTCGCCGCACCCGACACCGCGACCGTCGTCGACACCCGCGGGAAGAAGCCGGTGGTCACCGACGGTCCGTACGTCGAGTCGAAGGAGTACCTCGCCGGGTTCTGGGTCTGGGAGGTCCCCGATCTGGACGCGGCGCTGAAGCTCGCCGCCGACGCCTCCACCGCCTGCAACCGGAAGATCGAGGTCCGCGCGTTCGACGAGCCCAGTGGCGGCAACGGCTGACGTCGATGCGGCGATCACCCGGGCCCACCATGACGAGTGGGCCCGGGTGGTCGCCACGCTGACCCGGCGGTTCGGCGACCTCGGCGTGGCCGAGGACGCGACCGCCGACGCCTTCGTCACCGCGGTCGAACGGTGGCCGGCGGACGGGATCCCCCCGAACCCGGGGGCCTGGCTCACGGTCACCGCCGGCCGGAAGGCGATCGACCGGATCCGACGGGAGAGCCGGCGCGATGAGAAACACCGGGAGGCCGTGATGCTGACCGACGAGGGCGGGACCGGCGCCGGAGGGCCGGCGTCATCGACGACGACCGGCTCCGGCTGATCTTCACCTGCTGCCATCCCGCCCTGGCGATGGAGGCCCGGGTGGCGCTGACCCTGCGGATGCTCGGCGGCCTGAGCGTCGCCGAGATCGCCCGGGCCTTCCTGGTGCAGGAGAGCACCATGGCGGCGCGGATCACCCGGGCGAAGGCCAAGATCGCCGCCGCCCGCATCCCCTACCGGGTGCCGGACGCCGACGACCTCCCGGACCGCGTCACCGGCGTACTCGCCGTGCTCTACCTCGTGTTCAACGAGGGCTACCTGGCCACCGGTCCCGACACCGATCCGGTGCGGCGGGACCTGACCGCCGAGGCGATCCGGCTCGCCCGGCTGCTCCACGCCCTGCTGCCCGAGGACGGGGAGGTGACGGGACTGCTGGCCCTGGTGCTGCTGACCGAGGCGCGCAGCGGCGCCCGGGTCGGGCCCGACGGCACGCTGGTGACCCTCGACGAGCAGGACCGCAGTCGATGGGACGCGGACCTGATCGCCGAGGGGCACCGGCTGGTGCGAGAACGCATCGCCGCCTGCCGGGAAACGAGGGCAGCGCCGGGCCGCTACCAGCTGCACGCGGCGATCAACGCCGTGCACACGTCCGCCCGGGAGGCCAGCGAGACGGACTGGTCGCAGGTGCTCGCCCTCTACGACCAGCTCGCCCGGCTGGACCCGTCCCCGGTGGTCGCGCTGAACCGGGCCTTCGCGGTCGCCGAGCTGGACGGTGCCGACGTCGGCCTCGCCCTCGTCGACCGGCTCGCGGACGCCCTGTCCGGCTACCAGCCGTTCCACGCGACGCGCGCCGACCTGTTGCGCCGGCTGGGCCGGGGCGACGACGCACGGGCGGCCTACGACCGGGCGATCGAGCTGGCCGGCACCGCGGCGCAGGTCACGACGCTGACCCGGCGCCGGGACGCGCTGAACTGAATCCAGCCGTCAGCCGTCGAGGCCGACGCCCGTGACCCGTTCGAGCGTGGCGATCAGGCGTTCCTGGAACCGTTCGTCGACGACCGTCGGGTGTGGCCGCTGCGTGCGGCGGTGATGCCAGTACCCGCCGGTGGCAGGCGTGAGGCCGGGCGCGGTGGCCAGCCAGGCCTGGGTCAGATGGCCCTCGGCGAGGTCGTCGGGAGCACCGGCACCGCCCATCCGCGTCGGCACCCAGCCGGGATCGACGGCGTGGCTGGCGGTCCCGGCCCAGCGGTGCGCGATCGCCGCGCTGAACGTCGTGATCCAGAGCTTGCTGTCGGAATAGGAACCGCCGCCGGACTCGAGGCCGCCCAGGTCCGTCGATCCGCCGCGGTGCATGCCGCTGCTGAGGTAGATCAGCCGGGCGGGCCGCTCCATCAGCGCGGTCAGCAGATACGGGGCGATGACGTTGACGGCGATCACCGCAGGGTGGTGCATCACCCCGGCGTTGTGGACGACGGCGTCGAACGGGCCGTGCTCGCCGGCCGCCCGCGCCACCGCGACCGACTCGTCCCGGTCAGCGAGGTCGCCGGTCACAGTGCCGGCCCAGTCGCCGGGCGGGAGGCGGTCGGCGTTACGGGCGTGGACGACGACGTCGTGCCCCTGCTCGGCGAGGTCGGCCGCGGTGTCCAGGCCGAGCCCGGTCGCCGCGCCGGTGACGAGGATGCGCGCCATGGGGTTCCCTCTCTGCGGTCAGATGGTCTCCCTCCACTCTGACGCACGCCGGGGCCGCCGGCACCGGTTCAGCGGTGCCCTGCCAGTACACCCCTGATCAGGGACTCCCGCACGGCGGCGAACGCGCGAAGACTGGACACCATGCCCGAGACCTTCACCCCCGCCGAGACGGCCGACCAGACGCTCAACCAGGCGCCCGACAGCCCTGCCCGGCCCGCCGCCGGCCGCCTGCTGCCGGCCCTGCTGCTCCTGCTCACGGTGTTCGGGCCGATCTCGATGGACCTGTACCTGCCGGCGTTGCCCGCCCTGACCGCCGAGCTCGGCGCGGTGACCTCCCTGGCCCAGGTGACCGTCACCGCCTGCCTGCTCGGCCTGGCCGCCGGGCAACTGGTCGCCGGCCCGGCGTCGGACCGGTTCGGCCGCCGCGGCATCCTGCTCGTCGGCGTCGTCGCCTACATCGTGACGTCGGCCCTGTGCGCGCTCTCCCCCACCGTCGAGCCGCTGATCGGTGCCCGGTTCGTCCAGGGACTCGCCGGTGGCGTCGGCATCGTCATCGCGCAGGCCGCGGGCCGGGACGTCTTCGCGGGGACCGCCCTGATCCGCTTCTACGGCCGCCTCACCGTCACCGGCGGGCTCGCGGCGATCGTCGGCCCGCTGCTCGGCGGCCTGCTGACGACGTTCGTGAACTGGCGCGGCCTGTTCGTCGTCCTCGCACTGATCGGGACGGCCATCCTCGCGGCCTGCCTCGTGGTCTTCGGTGAGACGCTGCCGGCCGAGCGGCGGATCGGCGGCGGGTTCGGAGCGACCCTCGCGGGATTCCGCACCCTGCTGGCGGACCGGGTGTTCCTCGGCGCGGTGCTCACCATCGGCTTCCTCAACGCCGCCATCTTCGCCTACCTGGCCGGCGCGACGTTCGTGCTGCAGGACATCTACGGGCTCTCCCCGCAGGCCTACGCCGCCGCGTTCGGGCTCAACTCCGCCGGCTTCATGACCTTCGGCTACCTCGCCGGACGCACCTCGGAGCGCTGGAGCATCCGCGGCACCTTGGGCGTCGGCATCGTCGTCACCGCACTCGGCGCCGGCGGGCTGCTGGGGGCCGGACTCACCCGGGTGCCGCTGCCCGTCGTCATCGTCTCGCTGTTCGCCCTGGCCAGCGGGGTGGCGCTGTCCACACCGCCGGCGACGACGCTGGCCCTCGCCGAATACCCGCACCTCGCCGGCACCGCCTCCTCGCTGCTCGGCATGGTCCGCTTCGGGTTCGGCGGTGTCGCGGCCCCCTTCGTCGGCGTCGCCGGCGCGTCGTCCATCCTGCCGCTCGGCGTCGTCACGGTGGTGTCCGTGGTGCTCGCCGCCGGCTCCTGCGCGCTGCTCGCCGGGCAGCGCCGCCCCTCCCCGGCCGCCGCACCGGCGTCCTGATTCCCATCACCTCGAAGGAGAACCCGATGAACATCGAACCGACCACTCCCACCGTCAAGAACCCGCCCGAGCAGTTCGCCGGGGACGTGTGGGTCGACCCGATCGCCGCCCCGCACGAGGGCGACCAGCGGATGACGGTCGCTCTCGTCCGCTTCGCGCCCGGCGCCCGCACCGCCTGGCACTCGCACGCCCGCGGGCAGTACCTGCACGTGACCGCCGGCGTCGCCCGCTTCGGCCACCGCGACGGGACTGTCATCGAGGTCCGCGCCGGCCAGACCCTCTATACGCCGCCAGGTGAGGACCACTGGCACGCCGCCGGCGGCGACGGCTTCATGGAGCACCTGGCGATGCTCGAGAACGGCGACGACCCGGCCACCACCACGGTGTGGAAGGAACACGTCACCGACGAGGAGCTGGCGGGACGGGACTAGAGCCGCCCGACGGCTGCGGCCCGCGCGGCGAGGCCGGCGAACGCCTCCACCAGGTCGGGCGGCTCGACGGCCTCGAGGTCGGCGTCCAGCTGCGCCATCGACGCCGCGAGGCCGGCCCAGGACCAGGCGCCCATCCGCACGCGGCACCGCCCCACCCCGTCGACCGGCCCGAGCGCCTCGACGGACTCGTCGGGCAGGTACGGTGCCACCGCGGTCGCCGGCAGCCGCACGATCGCGGTGCCCCGGCACGGCCACATGGTGCCGGCCGATGGATCGGCCTGGCCGCGGAATCGGGCCTCGACGAAGGCGACCGGGTCCCCACCGGGCACCTCCCGCGGGGAGAATCGCGGCCCGGTCGGGGTCCGCAGGGCGGCCATCCGGTCGAGCCGGAAGGTGCGCCAGTCAGCGGCCTCGACGTCCCAGGCCAGCAGGTACCAGCGGCCGCCGCGGTGCAGGACGTGGTGGGGCTCCACCCGTCGCGGCGGCACCTCGTGACGGTTTGTCGGGAGGTCGTCGTCCCCGGCCTTCTCCGCCCCGACCGGGAGGTAGTCGAAGCGCAGCTGCTCGTGCGTGTGGGCGGCGTCGGTCACCGCGAGCAGCAGGGAGCTGTCGAGCCGCCCGCCGGGACCGGTGTCGGCGTGTGGCATGCCGAGCACGTGCACCGCGTCGATGCGCCGTTGCAACCGCCCCGGCATCACCTGCCGCACCGTGGTCAGCGCGCGCCACGCGGCGTCGGCCTCGACCGTCCCGCTGGTCGCAGCGACGTTCAGGGCGAGCGCGATCGCCACGGCCTGGTCGTCGTCGAAGAGCAGGGGGGGCAGCTCGGACCCGGCCTCGAGCCGGTAGCCGCCGTCCGGCCCCATCGTCGCGCGCACCGGGTAGCCGAGGTCGCGGAGTCGGTCGACGTCGCGCCGGACAGTCCGCTCGCTCACCTCGAGTCGTTCGGCCAGGAGACGGCCGGGCCAGTCGCGGCGCGCCTGCAGCAGGGAAAGCAGCGACAGGAGGCGTCCGGATGTTCCGCTCATGCCTCGATTCTCGTTCAGGTCCCGGCCAGAACCTGACCGCTACTGCGAGGATCGTGGACTCCATCGCGGCGCCCGACCCGGACGCCGCTGTGGAGAACGAGACGAAGGAGACCACCATGACCGTCACCCCCACGACCCACCTCAACTTCCGCGGCCAGGCCCGGGAGGCCCTGGACCTCTACGCCTCGATCTTCGGCGGCCAGGTGCAGGCGTTCACCTACGGGGACGCCCACAACGACGCCGACGGGGCCGTCCCCGACCAGTTGATGTGGGGCGGCTTCGACTCCCCCAACGGGCTGCGCCTGATGGCGTTCGACGTGCCGCCGGAGCGGCCCTTCGACCGCGGCGCCGACTCGGTGTTCGTCTCGGTGCGCAGTGACGACCCGGAGGAGATCACTCGCTGCTTCGAGGTGCTCGCCGAGGGCGGCCACGTGCGCACCCCCCTCGGCCCGGCGCCGTGGGGAACCCCGCTCTACGGGATGCTCGACGACCGGTTCGGCATCACCTGGGTCATGGACGTGCAGACCGCCCAGGGCTGAGGCCCCGGCGCGCGACGGCCGGGACTCCCGGCCGCCGCTCGGATCGGGGCGCGTAGGGTGAGCGCCATGGCCCTCATCGACAGCAGCGGTTTCGCCCACGTCCGGTTGACCGTCACGGACATCGCCCGGTCCAAGAAGTTCTACGACCTCGTGTTCGGCTGGCCGGTGGCCATCGACAAGTCCGCGGACGTGAACAAGCCCGGTGTCACCGACTCGGCGGCCGACTACTACGGCGGCACGGTCTACCAGACGCCGGACGGCACCCTGTTCGGGCTGCGTCCCGTGGGCCGTGACGACTTCGATCCGAACCGCACGGGCCTGGACCACGTCAGCTTCGCGGTGAAGAGCCGGAAGGACCTCGACGCCGCCGTGCGCGCGCTCGACGGCGCCGGCATCGCGCACGGCGAGGTGATCGAGCTGACCGACGCCGGCATCGCGATCCTCTCCTTCCAGGACCCGGACGACGTCAACATCGAGCTGACGGCGCCGCTGTCCTGAGCGGCCCCGACGACGGCGGGAGTCGCGTGCCCATGGATCTGAGCACCATCGAGGTCACGACGCTGGCCGGGGAACCGACGACGTTCGGCGCCCTCACCGGCGGGAAGGTCGCCCTCGTGGTCAACGTCGCCTCGCGCTGCGGCTTCGCTCCCCAGTACGAGCAACTGGAAGAGCTGCAGCGGCGCTTCGGCGACGCCGGGTTCACCGTGCTCGGCGTCCCGAGCAACCAGTTTCTCCAGGAGCTCGGCCGGGCGGACGCGATCGCGGCGTACTGCTCGACGACGTGGGGCGTCACTTTCCCGATGACGGAGAAGGTCCGGGTCAACGGACGGCGAGCCCATCCGCTGTACCAGGAGTTGACCCGCGTGCCCGACGCGCACGGGCGGGCCGGCTGGGTGCGCTGGAACTTCGAGAAGTTCCTCGTCCACCCCGACGGCCGCATCCGGCGGTTCCGGTCCGGCACCCGCCCCGACGCCCCGGAGATCGTCGAGGCGATCGAGGCGTGGACGGCCCGGAGGCCGCGACCCGGCAGCGGCCCGTCGACGTGACGCCCGGCGTCGGCCCCCGTGTCCCGCGGAAACCGCACGCCTACGCTCGAAGGATGACGACACCCACCGTGTACGTGATCCACGAGAACGCCGACTGGATGCCGCCCTTCCGCGCCGCGTTCGAGGCCGAGGGCGTCCCGCTGACGGAGATCGACCTCGGCGAGACCGGCAGCACCGTCGACCTTGGATCCGAACCGGCGCCGGGCATCTACTGGTCGCGCATGAGCGCCTCCGCCCACACACGCGGCCACGTCCACGCCAAGGAGGACACGCGGGCGCTGCTCCGGTGGCTGGAGTCGTGGGGTGAGCGCGTCGTCAACGGCAGCAGCGTGCTCGAGCTCGAGGTCAGCAAGGTGGCCCAGCACGGCCTGCTGCGTTCGCACGGGTTCGACGTTCCGCGCACGACGGCGGTGTTGGGCCGGGACGGCCTCGTCGAGGCGGCCCGCGCGTTCGAGCCGCCGTTCATCACGAAGCACAACCAGGGCGGCAAGGGTCTGGGCGTGCGCCGATTCGACACGCACGCCGACTTCGACGCCCATGTCGCGAGCGACGACTTCGAGGAGCCGGTCGACGGCATCACGTTGATCCAGGAGTACCTGGCCGCGCGGGAGCCGTTCATCACGCGCGCCGAGTTCGTGGGCGGCCGGTTCGTCTATGCCGTCCGCGTGGACACGTCCGCGGGCAGTTTCGAGCTGTGCCCGGCGGACGCGTGCGCGGTGCCGGATCCCTCGGGTGGGGACGCCGTCGAGCCGTTCGCGCTCCGCCCCAAGATCAACGCCGACCACCCGCTCGTGCGCCGCTACGAGGCGCTGCTGGCGGAGGCGGGCATCGAGATCGCCGGAATCGAGTTCATCGAGACCGCCGACGGTCGCACCGTCACCTACGACGTCAACACGAACACCAACTACAACCCCGACGTCGAGGCCGTCTCCCCGGTCTCCGGGCCGCGCAGCATCGCCCGCTTCCTCGGCGGGCTGCTCGCGGAGCACGAGGACGCCGCGGACACCGTCTTCCAGCGCGCCTGACGGCACCGCGCCGCGGCGTCGATGCATGTCAGAATCGACGCGCTCCCTCCGGTCACAGGAGCGGGTCGACGATGCGGTCCGGATCGAGGGGCCGCGCGGAACGCACCGCGACCCGCATCACGGTGGTGGGCGACCACGGGCGCACCCCGACGACCGGCCAGGCCGGACCGCGGGGGTCGAGGTTCACCAGCAGGTCGCTGCCGCGCTCGCGCCAGGCCCACCGGGCGTGCTCCCACAGCGCCCGCGCAGCACGGAGCTGTCCCGGGGCGAACCAGATCCGGTCGACCGCCAGGTTGCGCAGCACCCCGTCGCGCGGGACGACGTGCAGGGCGAGGTTCGCGAGCCGTACGGACGCGGGCATGTGCACGACCTCGAGGGCCCGGATCCGCCCCTCCTCCCGCAACGCCAGGCCCGCGACCACGTCGCCCGCCCGCGTGCGGGCGACGAGGCAGTGGTTGACGGGATCGTCGAAGGGCGACGACGCCAGCCAGGCCGCGAGCCGCTCGGCCGTCCAGTCGAGGCCGAAGTTGTGGGAGCCCGAGAAGGCGCAGATCCCCGCGGCCACCGCCTCGAGGTCACCGGGCTCCGCCTCGTCCAGCGTGACGCCGTCGACGCCTCGGGGTGGACGG
Organism: Tersicoccus mangrovi; assembly: GCF_036881825.1. Classification (NCBI taxonomy): domain Bacteria; kingdom Bacillati; phylum Actinomycetota; class Actinomycetes; order Micrococcales; family Micrococcaceae; genus Tersicoccus; species Tersicoccus mangrovi. The sequence goes on from NZ_JBAJMW010000002.1 coordinate 38,787, forward strand.
CGGCGCATCGGCACCGGCGCGACGACCGTGCGCGCCGACGTGCTCGTCGCCCAGCCCGCAGCGTTGGCCGAGGATGCCGCGTTGCCCTGCTGGATGTTGGCGAGGACGACGCCGTCCTCACCCAGGGCCTCGCCGGCGCGGTCGAGCCTCCACGTCGCCAGAGCGCGCCCGATTCCCTGCCGCCGGTGCTCGGGGCCGACCACCAGGGAGTGCAGCAGCGCGTACGGGACCATGGCGCCCTCGAACCGGCATGTCCCGCGGCTCAGTGCCGCCGAACCGACCAGCGTCCCGTCGGTCGATTCCGCGACGACCTGGACGGTCGCGTCGTGGACGGTGTCGTGGGCCTGCGTCGCGCTCACCTGCAGCCGGGGTCGGAAGGTGACGGCACCCGTATCGGGGCTCGCCGCGACGAGGGCGGCGATCGCGCCCTCGTCCTCATCGGTGGCCTCACGGAGGACGACGTCGGTCGTCATGGCACGGCACCTCCCGCATCCGGACGGCTCCACCGTCTGCTGTCGGTGTGCTCCATTGTGTGTCGCAGCGCGACGCGGGGAAATGATGTGAGGAGCCGTCGAGCTGACCAGCGCTTCTGTCGGCGACGACGGCGGTGGACCGTCGTCGTCACGCCCACCACTGGTGCGCGCCGGCGCCGACGCCTAGCGTTGACAGCGGCAGAACAGTTCGCCTCACCCCTTCCGAGGGAGCTGTCTCATGCCTGCCCCACTTCCCGCTCCTGTCGCGGCCGCCCGCGCCCACTCCGCCTCCGCCGGCACCGCCGGGACCGCGACCAGCCGAACCACCCGTCGACGGAAGCGCGAGCGGCCCTATGTCCTGGGCCACGGACGCCGCGTCACGACCACGTCGCCGGCCTTCTCGGTCGACCTGGTCGCGCTCAGCATGGGCGATCTCCGCGCCCTGACGAGCTGGCTCTGCCGGGAACTCGACCGGGTGGCGGCCACCGACATCGACGACCCGGCCGACGTGGCCGCGCTGCGGATCCGGCATCACGAGGTGGCCACCGAGCTGCGCCTGCGCGAGCTGTCCGTCGCACCCGGCCGACCGGCGATCTGGGCCGTGTGATGAACCGCCTGAGGGGCGGGGGCGCCCTCAGGCGTGACGGTTCAGCCACGCGACGACGTCGTCCGTGACCTCCTCGCGGTTGATCTCGTTGACGATCTCGTGCCGGGCACCCGGGTAGACGGTCACGCTGACGTCCGTGACGCCCGCGTCGCGGTACCGCTGGGCGACCAGCTCGATGAGCGCTCCGTCGCCCGAGAGCGGGTCCTTCTCCCCCGAGGCGAACAACACCGGCAGGTCCGAGCGGAGTCTCGCGAGCTCCTGCGGGTCGGCGAGCCGGGCGCCGCGTCCCAGCATCTGCGGCATGGCGTCCTCGCGCATCGCGAAGCCGCACAGCGGGTCGGCGACGTACGCGTCGACCTCGGCCGCGTCGCGGGAGAGCCACTCGAACCCGGTGCGGGGCTCGAAGCCGGCGTTGAAGGCCTCCAGCCCGGCGGGCGCGCCCGGCGGCGCGGAGGCGATGGACTGCGCGAGCACGTCGACGGCGGTGGTGCCGGAGAGGATGACGCCGTCGTACAGGTCGGGTTCGTCGAGCAGGACGTCCTGCGCGGCCATCGAGCCCATCGAGTGGGCGAAGAGGAACAGCGGCACGCCGGGGTGGTCGGTGCGCAGCTGCCGCCCGACGGCGGCGATGTCGGCCGCGAGACCGCGGAAGCCGGCCTCCCCGAAGTCTCCGCGCTGCTCGGCGGTGGCGGAGTTGCCGTGCCCGCGGTGGTCGTGGGCGGCCACCTGGTAGCCGGCGTCGGTCAGCGCGCGGGCGAAGCGGTCGTACCGCGGGCCGTGCTCCGCCATGCCGTGCGCGATCTGGACGAGGCCGCGGCTCTGGGCCGGTACCGGCCATCGGTAGGTCGCCAGGGTGGTGCCGTCACTGGGAGAGACGAGGGAGGACTGGGTGATCGCCATGGGGTCCTTTCTCCGGCGCCGCGGGCGCGGCACACGTGAGGGTGATGCGGCTGACGTGGGACGTCAGTGAAGTGTGACACGGCCGAGCACGCGGCAGCGGCGTCCCGGGACCAGCGTTCAGGGAGCAGCGCGACGGGTCAGCCGGCTCAGACCGCGGCGAGCGATTCGTTGCGGAGCAGGTCCAGGAGGCGCCGCGTCGAGGCGTCGCTGTCGCTGTCGCTGCGGGTGATCGCGGAGACCGTCCAGCGCGGTGCGTCCGCGGGCATGGCGCGCGTGATCAACCCGGCGGCCTGCGGCTTGGCGGCCACGTGCTGCGGCACGATGGCGACGCCGAGCCGCCGATGCACCAGGTCGAGCAGGGTGTGCACGTCGTTGACGGTGCAGCGGATGCGGCGCCGGACGCCGTGGGTGGTGCACGCGTCGTCGTTCAACGACCGGATCGCCCACGAGTCGTGGAAGTCCACGTAGTCCTGGTCGGCCAGCTCGGCCCAGTCGACGGTGTCGCCGGTCGCGAGGTCGTGCCCGGGGTGGGCCAGCAGCACGAGGGACTGCTGCCCGAGTTCGGTGCGATCGAGGGTACCGAGATGCTCGCCGGTGGCGACGAAGGCGATGTCGAGGGAGTCGTCCCGCACGCGCGTCGTCAACTCGTGGGAGCCGGCCTGCACGTAGTGCAGTTCGACCAGCGGGTGGCGGTGGTGGACGCGCTCCAGCAGGGCATTGACGTCCACGACGCCGAGGCACTGCTCGGTTCCGATCCGGAGAGTGCCGGCGGGCTGGTCGGTGGTGCGCCCGACGGCGTCGCGAGCGGCGGCGGCCTGGGCGAGGATCGTCCGGGCATGGGCCAGCAGGGCGTGGCCGGCGTCGGTGGGTTCGACGCGGCGCGTGGTGCGGTCGAACAGGGACACGCCGAGCTCGTCCTCGAGGCTGCGGATCGCCGCGGACAGGCCGGACTGGGAGACGCCGCAGATCGCCGCCGCGCGCGTGAACTGCTGCTCGTCCGCGAGGGTGACGAGGTACTCCATCTGCCGCAGTTCCATGGAGGACTCCCTGATTCATGACTCGAACTGATGCACAGCATGATGATGAGTTGTTGGACTTCTAGCCTCGCGGTTCGTAGCTTAGGAGGCAAGTACACCCGTTCTCTCACCCTGGAGGTTCCCATGCAGCAGCGCACCATCGGTTCCCGCTCCGTCTCCGCGATCGGCCTGGGCGGTATGCCCATGTCCATCGAGGGCCGCCCGGAGCAGGAGCGCTCCGTGAAGACCATCCACGCCGCGCTCGACGCCGGCGTCACCCTGATCGACACCGCGGACGCGTACCACCGCGACGCGAACGAGGTCGGCCACAACGAGCAGCTGATCGCCGATGCGCTGCGCAGCTACAGCGGCAGCACCGACGACGTCCTGGTCGCCACCAAGGGCGGGCACCTGCGTCCCGGCGACGGTTCGTGGACTCAGAACGGCCGGCCCGAGTACCTGAAGGAGGCCGCGAAGGCCTCGGCCAAGCGGCTCGGCGTCGACGCCATCGGGCTGTACCAGTTCCACCGCCCGGACCCGGACGTCACCTACGCCGAGTCCGTCGGTGCGATCCGCGACCTGCTGGACGAGGGCGTCATCCAGATGGCCGGCATCTCCAACGCCACCGTCGCCCAGATCGACGAGGCCAACGAGGTGCTCGGCGGCCGGCTCGTATCCGTACAGAACCAGTTCTCCCCCGCATTCCGCACCAGTCTCGAGGAGCTGCAGCACTGCGCCTCGATCGGTGTCGCGTTCCTGCCGTGGTCGCCGCTCGGCGGTATCGGCAAGGCCGGCGACCTCGGCAGCAAGCACGACGCGTTCGGCCAGGTGGGCGAGGCGCACGGCGTCAGCCCGCAGCAGGTGGCCCTGGCGTGGGAGCTCGCGCTCGCGCCGATCGTCGTCCCGATCCCGGGTGCCTCGCGGCCCGAGAGCATCACCGACTCCGTCAAGGCGGCCGACCTGCAGCTCACGGCGGAGGAACTGGACGCGCTGAACAACGCGTGACCCGTCCCCTCCCTTCATCCCTGACAGGAGTCAATCATGAAGAGTGTTCCCCTGGGCCCCGGTGGCCTGACCGCGCCGAACGTGGTGCTCGGCCTGATGCGCATCTCGGAGAAGAGCGACGACGAGATCCGCACGCTGGTCAAGACCGCGCGTGACGCCGGCATCGACTTCTTCGACCACGCCGACGTCTACGGCTCACAGGTGCACGACTGCGAGGAGCGGTTCGCGAAGGCGATGCAGTTGACGCCGTCGCAGCGCTCGGACATCACCCTGCAAACCAAGGTGGGCATCGTGCGGGAGGGGCCGTACTTCGACTTCTCGCACGACCACATCATCGAGGGCGTCGAGGGTTCGCTGAAGGCGCTGAACACCGACTACATCGACATCCTGCTGCTGCACCGGCCGGACGCGCTGGTGGAGCCGGAGGAGGTCGCGCAGGCGTTCGACGAGCTGGAGGCCGCGGGCAAGGTGCGCTCGTTCGGCGTCTCCAATCACACGCCGCGGCAGATCGACCTGCTCAAGACGGCGGTGAAGCAGGAACTGGTTGCCAACCAGCTACAGCTGTCCATCACGCACGCGCCGATCATCGCCCAGGGCGTGGCGGCGAACATGGTGGGTGAGGACCAGTCGCTGACCCTGGACGCGGGCGGCATCCTCGACTACTGCCGGATCAACAAGATCACCGTGCAGGCGTGGTCGCCGTTCCAGGCCGGATTCTTCAACGGGCCGTTCCTCGGCAACAGCGAATACCCCGAGCTGAATACGGTGATCGACAAGCTGGCCGCCAAGTACGACGTGCCGGCGATTGGTATCGCGACGGCATGGATCACGCGCCACCCGGCGCAGATGCAGGTGGTCCTGGGCACGACGACGCCGGAGCGGGTGACGGGCGCCGCGCAGGGGTCCGACGTGCCGCTCACCCGGGCGGAGTGGTACGAGCTGTTCCGCGCGGCGGGGTACCGGGTCCCGTAGGGTTCCTGCTTCAACGGCGAGAGTCCGGATCCACGATGCGTGGGTCCGGGCTCTCGGCATGTCGGTTGCTAGGTTCTCGACATGAGCGATCCTCGCGAGATCACGTTGAGTGTGGATTATGGCCAGAAGTGGCCGCTGTCCGACATCATGTGGTTCGACGAGCACCAGCCCGACTGGTCGACGCTGATCGACCAGTCCCTCGCCGACCGGCTGACCGCGTGGGCTCGATTCTTCAACGAGCACGCGAATGAAGAGACCGGAAGCCTCGGGAGCGAAGAGAATCGACGGTGGTTCGACCTCGAAGGTGTGGCCCTGCTGAACGACTTGTCCACCGCGCTCGAGGGGATCTACCGCGTCCGGCTCAACCTCTGGTTCTGACAAGTCCGCTGAAATCGGGTGCACCCAATCTCAGCGCCATCGCCGCGGCGGATCGACTTGCTCAAGACGGCGGTCAAGCAGCCGCTGGTGGCGAACCAGCTGCAGCTGTCGATCACGCACGCGCCGATCATCGCCCAGGGCGTGACGGCGAACATAGTGGGCGAGGACCAGGCGCTGACGCTCGATGCCGGCGGCATCCTCGACTACTGCCGGATCAACAAGATCACTGTGCAGGCGTGGTCGCCGTTCCAGGCCGGGTTCTTCAACTGCCCGCTCCTCGGCAACGACGAGGACCCGGAGCTGAACGCCGTGATCGACCGGCTTGCCGAGAAGTACGACGTGCCGGCGATCGCGATCGCGACGGCGTGGATCACGCGCCATCCGGCGCAGATGCAGGTGATTCTGGGGACGACGACGCCGGAGCGGGTGTCGTGCGCCGCGCAGGGCTCGGCCGTGCCGCTGACGAAGGCAGAGTGGTACGAGCTGTTCCGCGCGGCGGGGTACCGGGTTCCGTAGGTCCCGGCGTCAACGGCGAGAGCCCGGATCCACCATGGGTCCGGGCTCCTGTCATGTGGGTTTACGATCAGCCTTTCAACTGCAAGAGCTCCGATGGCTTACCGCTCCACGACACCACAAGCTCATCGCGAGCTCGGGTGGCCGCAACATAGAGCAGAGACCTTTCCTGCAGGAGCGCATCCGCCTTTTCAGACTCGCCCAGGTTCCTAAGCGCCCATTGCATGGGCATATTGTCTTCGCCCACTCCGAAGAGAATGACTTTGGCGAACTCCATGCCCTTAGCGCGGTGCATCGTCATCACGACGGGGTCGCCAGGGTGAATTTCCTTGTCACTGACAACCTTCTGGGCCGTGATGCCGCGGTCGAGTAGCCCGCTGACCAGGAGGTCAACTTGCTTCCCGGCCCGGGCAAGGATCCCGATGTTCTCCGGCGCCAGCCCGTCCTCGCCGGTCCAGGCTCTGATCCACTCGGCGGTGCTGTCGAGCTCCGCCGAAAGCGAAGGCTCGGCCTCGAGCCTCGGCTTCGGGCCACTGCGCGCCGACGAGTAATCCGAGGACTTCTCCTCCTCATCTTCCAGATCGGTGAAGGGAACACCGGAGAGCAGGCCCACCGCGAAGGCGAGGTTCTGCGCCGTCGTCCGGTAGTTCAGCGTGAGCCGGCGCGAACGCCCAACGATCTGGATGCCGAACCGGCTGAGCGGGACTTTCTGCCCATAGATCCGCTGGTGCGAATCCTCGGCGATGAAGAGGTCGTTTGCGCCGGGTGCCACGAGGGCTCGGAGCAGAAGCCAGTGCCCTGCATGGAAATCCTGTGCCTCGTCCACGATTACATGATCGAACGGACGAACGGCCGAAACGTCGAGCGCCGCTGCGGCCAGCGCGGCGAGTTCTGGGTAACTCACAGCTCCCTTGGAGCGGCAGATCCTCCGATACGCCTCGATGACCTTCCAGACCTCGACGCGCTTCATTCGATTAAGGGGGGTCCCCCGCCCAGCGCGCGATACGGTCAGGTATCCGTCGCGGTCCGTCACGGCGTTGGCTAGGACGATCGACAGGTACTCCTGCCCTAGAAATGAACCGTTGGCCAGCGAGGGCTCGAGCTTGTGGTCCACTTGGGCGAGTGCCTCGTCCCATTCAGCGCCGCCGGAACGGTTCTTCGTCTCGGCCTCGGACACTCCGAGGACGCGTTCGAGCGCCGCCTTCTGCTCAACATCGCCGGCCTTGGACCACACCTGTGCTGCAACGGAGTCGATACCTGCGACAGTCACCGAGGCGTCGTCGACCTTATCGCTCTGCTTCAGCCCTGGATCGAGGCGGCCGAGGTTCTGCGCAAGGTTCTCGGCGAGGGTCTTGGTGAACGTCGTCAGGAGGATCCGCGAATCGGGATACTCGTCTGCGAGATGCCGAGCCCGGTGAATCGCCACGACCGTCTTGCCCGTGCCCGCGCCACCGGACAAACGGAACGCGCCGCTCCGGTCTTTCACTGCATACTGCTCCTGCGCCGGGTGCAGGAACACGAGCCAGTCCTGGAAGCTCTCGTTGTCAATGACGTACTGGAGCTCCTCGGAGCCCGCGGCATAGGTGAACTCGAGCTTCGCTGCAGGATGGCTCAGGCCCTCGAGGAGTTTCTCATCCTCAGACTTGTGTGGATCGTCCACGTACGTGCCGATCCCCAGATTTTCCTTGACTGCCACGAGGGGCTTCCCCGCCTCGAGGTCAATGAGCGCGAGCCCTTGCCACTCTGGAACGGTCTCGTCCGTCACCACGGCTTCGAACGACTCTACCGACGCGGCGCCGATCGCGGCCGAACCGGTGCTTTCGGGGATACCGAGCTCTTCGAGCAAGTACTCCGCGGTGTACCCGGCCTGCGCGAGGCCGCTTGTCCACACCGGGCTCGGGACCTCTTTCGGCTCCTGGAGCACGACGGCAGGCTGGTTGCCTCCGCGCGGCTCCGGCGCCGTCCGTACGAGCTCAGAAATGCCGGTCACGGGATTCAGTGTGAAGGTGGAGGTCTGGGCAACTTTGATGGCATCGTCGTGATTCCACGTGCCCATGTACAAGTAGTGCGGCTCCCCGCCAACAACGACCTTGAACAGCACCGCCCGGAACTGCAGGTCGACCCGGCCGGTGCGTACCCGCGAGTCTTCCGAGTTCTTGATGGGCTCGATATGCAGTCCCGGCGTGGTGTCGTCATTCTGCAGTTTTTGCAGGAACGCAAAGATCTTTCCGTTGATCGACCCATCCGCCGCCGGGGCGCCTTTTGCAAGGGTCACCGATGCCATCAGTTGCTCTCCTTCGTCCCGACCGCGTGTCCGATTCCTTCAATATCAAATCCCACTGACACCCAGCCGGCTGGCAGTTCCGGGTTCTCCTTGGCCAGCACCACCGCGACTCGCTGCGCGGGCCACGCGATGTCGATCGGCGTCCCGTCCGGCAGCTCATAACCGAGCTCGGGCACAGGGAGTCCGTCCATCTCTGACAGTGCCAGCAAGACGTCCTTCTCAGCGGATGTCGCGAGCTCCAGCAGCTCCTGCCACTCGGGCGAGAGGTGCTTGCCGAAGGCGCCCGGCTCCACGACGGCGGGAGTCTCAGGCTGAGCCAGGGTCACCGCGCCGATCACTGGCGCGACACGCTTGAATGCGAGCAAGTTGCTGAGCCGTAACCATTCGCGCCATACCTCGTGATAGCCCGCCTGCGCGACGGCTTCCTCCCGAGAATCGAGGAGGAGCACGACGGCGGTGCTCGCCATCGCGCTCGAGGTCGCGCCAGAAATGAAGCGCAGCGGACCATCCGAGTAGGCCCAGCAAGGATTCGGTCCAGCAACGGGTGCCGCGGCCCGATCGTCGAGGCTAGCGCGGGCGTACTCTGCGAGCTCGAGCACAGCTCCCTTGAAGCGGTGAGCGTTGCCCGTCGCGAACAGCGGCACGGCGTCGGAGAGATCCGCCCAACCATCGACGTCGGGATCCTGGATCCACTGCCACAGCTGGGAGACCGCGTCCTGGTGGAGTGCCGCGAGCAGCGTGGGCTTCAACGGTGTCTTCCCGCCTTGGACGAGAGCGGCAGCCTTCTGGTTGAACCACGGCGAGGCACGAACAGCGCCCGTCTCCGCGAAGGCGTCGATGTCCTCCCATGTGACGGCCCATGGGATGACGCCGATGTCCCGCAGTGCCGCGCGTTTCGCGGCGTCGTCGCCCATGCGGTTGTGCTCAGGCGACGCGTGGAACTGGTACCCGTCGGTATAGATCGCGATGCGCGGGGTGTTCGGATCGGCGGTGGAGAGCACGAAATCCGGCCGGGTGCCCTGGATGTCGGTCTGGGGCTCGAGCCACCAGATGTGTTTCGCCCCGGGGAGCCGGAACTCGATCTTGTCGGCGCGGATGCCCGGAGTCACCTTGATGTGTGCACCGTACTTCGACAACCGGTCCACGAGCGCCTTGCGGAACTTGACCTCGAGATGCGACTCGACGTCCACCGCGACGGGCGGTACGTCGGTAACCTCCCAGTCACTGAAGGAGGGCTCGCCGTCGTCCACTGCGCCGTCCTTGCCGGCAAGGATGTTCCGCAGGACTCGCTCCGCTGTCACGCGCGCGACGTGCTCGACCTGCCACGGCGGGGCGAACGGCAGCAGACAGCGGTGGCAGGCGAGTCGTTCCTCGTGACGGCATTCGCAGTTCCGCACCACGTCCCACGCGGCGTGCAGCAGCTTCCAAACCTTCTCCGGCTCGGCGAATTCGGCGAGGTAGCCCGTACCGCCGGGGACCTTGTCGTGCAGGAGTAGGGAAACGGCGGTACCGCCATCGGCTGGCTCGTTGATGGGCACAGCGGCGATGTGATCCGGCGAGCCGCCGATCACTTCCCGCAGCCCGAGCAGCAGTGCGGCCGTGAGGCTTGGAAGGGCGAAATCGTCGCCCAGCACCCGCCCGGCAGGTAGTCGGATGGCGACGCCCTGGGTATTGAGTACCCGAGCCAACGCCAGCTCGGCGATGTGCTCGTCGGAGGACTTTCGGTTCTTGCACCAAAAACGGTGTTCCTCGGGGGTGTTGGACTTGGCGCCCAAGTCAAGCTTGCCGCAGTATGAGCACACTCTGAACAGCGGGGCCTTCGCCTCGTTGCCCGCGATCAGCCGCGGCGCGGCGTTCACCGAGGCACGCCCGAGGTTGAGCCAGCGCAGCTGCACGCGGTTCGCGTACTTGGCGCCGAACTCGAAGCCCTTGAGGAACCACTCGTCCGTGACGTGCTCGGGATCGATGTCCGCGGCCAGGACGGTGTTGAACCGTTCCTTGACGCGCTGGTCGTTGCGGTCGCCGATCGCCGCCTCGTCGCGGCGCACCTCGGCTGAGACCTTCTTCATGATGACGACGTCGAATTGCTGGCTCACGTCCGCGATCCCGGCGAGCTTGCACCGGCCGCAGGCCTTGACGAGGCCGCCCTCGTTCCCGGCGTCGGTGTTGACCCAGCCGCACTCCGGGCAGACCTGCCAGCGCTGGACGTGGCTCTGCTGGGGGCCGAGGTCCACGGCGTCGATCTTCACCTCGAGGCCGCGCGAGTAGAACGTGGCGCCCGGCGCGAGCTCGTTGATGGCGATCGCGGCGCCACGCTGGAGCGAGATGGTCTCGGTGTGGTACTCGAGGGACTCGGCGTCCTGCGTCGTCACTCCGATGTCGAAGTTCACCGAATCGTCGAGCAGGGTGTAGTTCGGCAGGATGCCGTACTTCTCCAGCACCGAGATCCAGTACTCGCCCCGGAGGTCGAAGAGCTGCCCGCGCAGCATCCTCTGGGTCGCCTCGGCGGACTTGGGCGCGCGCTTCGCTTCGTCGTCGGCGCCGTTGTGCTCGGCCATCGCCCGCAGCTCGGGGAGGGTCTTCTCGATCTCGTCGATCCGGGCCTGGAGCTCGGCGCAATCGGCCGCCCAGAGCCGTGCTGCCCGCACGGCGTGCTCGGCGAGCTCACTCGAACCGTCCTCGCGCGGGGTGGCCCACTCCCGAAGCCGGTCCCGGCTGGCCGGCGACAGCGAGGTCCCGAACTGCCCGAGGAACTCGCCCAGGTACTCGTCGGCGTGCTCGTGCGCGGCGGCGATGAGGCCGCCGAGGAACGAGCCCGGTTTGTCGTGCCCGAGCGCGGCGGAGGCCTTGCGCGGGTGCGGCCGCCCGACGTCGCGCGCAAAGCGGTCCACGAGATGGGCGAGGTACTGGCGCTGGAGGATCTCCTCGGCGTCGAGAAACGTAGCTGGCGGGCGTACCTCGCCGTTGATCACGGAGAGCGGGTCGTGGAGCTTGGGCAGGTGCTCGCCCCGGCCGCGGGCGTAGGCGAGGACGAGCGAGTTGCCCGTCAGGCGTCCTGCCCGGCCCACCCGCTGGAGGTAGGAGGACACAGACGTGGGCAGCGACGCGAGCATGACACAGGAGAGGTCGCCGATGTCGATGCCCATCTCGAGCGTCGGCGTCGCGACGAGCACGTTGGGCGCGTCCGGAAGCTGTGCCGAGGACTTGAACTGGTCCTCGATCTTCAGCCGCACCTCGTCCGGCAGGAGCGATGTGTGCTCGCTGGCGACCACGCGCTTGGGCTCGCGGGTCGCGTAGAGCTTGCGGTAGAAGTTGTCCTCCTCCGCCTGGCGCACGAGCCGCCCGGGGCAGCGAACGTAGGTGCAGGGAGCGCCGTCGAACTCATCGACCGCGCGCCGTGTGCCTGGAGTCACGGCCCGGCACACGCTGCACGCGAGGAAGTGCCTGCCAGCACCGACGTCCTCTCCCTGCGGTGCCTGCAGCAGAATCCGGTCCGTGGGCAGGGCGAAGACGGTGGCGCCGTCCTTGGCGGTGACCGACTCGAGGACGCCCTGCTCTTCGAGCTGGCCGAAGAGCGCCTTGGCCACGTACGTGGCGTCGGCTGCGGGGAGCTTGAGGCAGCGGGCGGTCCAGCGGGTGTACCAGCTCTGGGTGCTCGCGATGGGGTCCATCTCGCCCGGGTCTCCCCCGCCGAGGCGCGGGAAGGCGGGAGCCGAGCGGCCGCGCGGGAACGCCGGCATGCCCTCGCTGCGGCGCCGACCGCCCCAGATCTGCCAGCGCTGGTTCCTCGCGCCGGCGGCGGCCATGTAGCTCTCAAGCCACTTGTGGCGGATCCCGCCCTGAGTCCGGACGCGTTCGACGACGCCACGCACCCAGGCGAGCAACGCGCCGTCGTCCGTCACATCGCCCTCCAAGCCGAGCGTGCCCGGCATCGCCTCGAGGGCTGTGCGGGCGGCGGCGAGCATCGCGGCGGGCGACCCCGCGTCGGTCTCGGCCACGATGGCGCCGGTGAGCTCGAGGGTGCGGCCGAGGCGGGACTGGAGGCCGAACTCGATCGAGGCGTCGAAGAGGACGCGCTTCTGCGCGTTGCGGGTGGCGCGCAGGCGCTCTCGGGCCGCGGAGGCGGGGTCCCAGTAGGCCTTGAACTGGGGGCGGTCGGCGTAGTCGGGGGCGATGAGCTGGTATTTGCGGACAGGGGTGGTGGCGTCGACGAGGGCGGCGTCGACCGTCTCCTGAAGCGCGGCCGCTCCCCCACCGGGCGCGGCGATCTCGAGTGCGTTCCGGAACGCCGAGCGCAGTGTGAGGATGTGCGAACGTGCCTGGACGAAGCCGGCGCGGTGGGCGGCGTCCTGGACGCTGTCGGTGAAGACGAGGGCCTTCTTCTCGCCCGAGTCGAGGCCGTCGGCGCCGAAGAGGTTAGAGATGCTCACCGAGAGCATGGTGGCGATGGCGCTGCCGAGGAAGCGGATGCCGTCCTTGGTCTGGCAGGCCGGGCAGCACTCCTCCTTGGACTGGTCGTCGGCGTCCTGGCCCAAGAGCATGAGCACGGGCACGATCCGGCCCTCGTGGGCCTCAGCGCTGTCCTCGGCGGGCGGCTCGGCGAGGACGGTGCGGTTGACGGTGTCGAGCCAGCGGAGCCCATCCGCCACGCTGCGGGTCTCGGCGCGGTGGGCGTCCTCGTTGGGGGCATGGATGAGCGCGCGGAAGCGCGGGTTGCCGGTGGCGGCCTCGCGGCGGATCTTCGAGTCGTCGTTCTCGAGGTCGGCGCCGGTGGGGCCGAGGACGGCGCCCCACCCGGAACGGCCGCAGTGGCGGCAGTAGATGGCCGGGAGATGGAGGGTCTGGTCCGTGTGCGGACCGTCGTCATTCCACCGGTAGCGGTGCTCGGCGTCCACGGACTTGTCGATGCGGGAGAGCTCGCGGACCCAAAGGTGTGTATCGACGGAGACGGCCTCACGGCCGTGCTGGGCGCGGACGTGGCTCAGGAGGGCGAGGAAGTGCGCCATGAACTCGGTGTGCCGATCGGCGAGCGAGGCTCGCCGGCGTGGGCCGCCGGTCGCGTTGAACTCGCCGAGGACCCGCTCGGCGAGGACCTCGAGGGCGACGGCGTCGCTCGTCTCGCGCAGCACGGCGCGGGTGAGGGGGTGGGTGCGAACGGCTTCGAGGAGGTTCTCGGGCTGGCCGCCGAAAAGGAGTCTGCTGACGTGCTCGACGATGACGGCGTTCGGGTCTTCGACGCCGGCGAAGAGGGCGGCCTCGATGAGCTTGGTGGTCTCCTCAAGACCAGCGGCGACGCGCGCGAGTTCCTCTGGAGTGCCTGGTTGCTCGGCGCCGGCCCAGCTGTCGATGCTCAGGCGGGATTCGGTGACGACCGCATCGTCGGAGAAGGTCTCGCCGAAGACGGTCTCGGCGAATCGGAGCATGGGTTCGGACTCGCCCTTGGCTCCGAGGGTGGCCGAGGTGGCGACGGGAGTGATGCGGCCGAGCGGACGGGTCCGGTCCTCTTCGGTCGGTCCGAACGGGACGGTGCCGAGATCGACGGGCCAGTGGCTCTTGAGGGTGAGGCCGAGCCGGCGGAGGAGCATGGTGACGTCGGTGCCCTGGGCACCGTCGTAGGTGTGGAACTCGTCGAGGACCAAGTACTGGAGCGAGGTCGCGGACTGCTCCCAGATGGGAGCGTCATCGTCGCGAAGGAGGAGCATGTCCAGCATCTTGTAGTTGGTCAGGAGAATGTCCGGGGCTTCGCTGCGGAAGATCTCGCGCGAGTTGATCAGGCCTGCGGCGGATACGGTGGTGCGCTTCTGGACGCCGCGCTGGCCGGTGTAGATGCCTGCACTGATGCCGCCCAATTCGGGGTTCCCGGTGAGCGCTCGGGCGAGGCGCTGTGCCTGATCGTTGGCGAGGGCGTTCATCGGATAGAGGATGAGCGCCTTCATCCCCGTGATCCCGGCGGCCCTGGCCCTGAGGACGTGGTCGAGAATCGGGTACAGGAACGATTCGGTCTTACCAGAGCCCGTGCCGGTCGTGACAAGCGTTGGTTCCGGCCTTCTAATTCCGCTGGTTGAGCCTGTCGAAACCTTAGAAGTCAGCCGCTCGAACGCCCGGGCCTGGTGCCCGTAGGGGGTGAATCCATTGTACCAATCAAGACTCTCTCGCCAACCGTCTGAGGCGGGCTCGAACGGCAGTCGCAGACGGACGAAAGGCCCCTTGAAGATCCCATCGTTCGAGTCCTCCAGGAAGGCCTGCAGCCCGCTGCGCGCCTCGCGATCCGTCAGGGCAAACGTGGTCGACAAGTAGTCGATGAGCCCAGTCTGGAGGACTTCGGCCTGTTGAGTGGGAAGGAGGACGGCCATCAGCTCGTCTCCGCGAGCAGCTTCTCGAAGTGCGAATAAGCCCTGCGCATGTCCTCTTCACGGTCGTACGAGACGAAGGGGAACTCGAAGACATTCTCGACGCCGCTTTGCGGATGGGTCCATGTCCGCTCGGCAAGCGTCAGATCCTCACTGCGCTGGCGATAGAGCTTGTTCATCTCCCCAGGCACCTTGCGCCCGTTCGCATCGTACAAGTCCGTCCGTTCGTAGCCCATCAACACGGGGAACTGGGCGCGATAGATACCGGAAAGTTCGTCGATACTGAGATCAAAGGTCAGCGCCGCAAGTGCATCGAGTTCGACCATCAGCTCGCGGCGATCCCGCGCAATGCGAGATACAACGCTAGAATCCCAAGGTACGCCCATAATATCGATCCAGAAATCTTCGTACGCTCTCGTGACACAGACAAGTCGGGCCACGCGCTCACAGACTTCTGGACTCAATTTACCGCGGACTAGCCCAGGGAGCCTGTCCATGAACGACACGTGCAGGTTTGCGATACCTGTGGTCTTGACCAAGAAATCAACGACGATGGAACTCCAAAGGCCTGAAATGCATGCCAGTTCACGTGCGCCCACTCCTCCGGCGGCAAACGAAATGTGGGTTGTTCCGGGAGGAATGATTGAGGTGTGCACGGTCCTCTGACCAGTGACGGATGCCATTTGTCGCCAGACAATTCTGTATCCATGACGAACCGGCACTGGCTCACCATCCGACGAAAGCCATCGACCGTACGCAGCATCGTAATCCACATCTGCGACATCGCGCTGATAGCTCGTGCGCGGGATGAAGTCTTCTGGCAGGGCCTCAAGGTCGATCTCAGTCCAGTCGAGGTTATTCTTCATCGTTGGATTGGGCTGCTTCGCGAAGGGGTTGGCCACCGTGAAGTGGGGTCCCTGGAGGATCACGTCGTCCCATGAGGTCGGAACCGCTGATCCGACCTCGAAGTAGCCCTTCTTGCGGTCGGTGGTCTCGTTCCAGCCGCTCGAGTATTGAAGACCGAGCTCGCGCACCCGGGGGGCCTTGCTGAGCTTCTCGAGCACTCTGGAGCTAGCTCGGTTGACCGGATACACCATGCGCGCTTGGACCGGGGGTGTGCCCGGCTCATCGAGGATGTCGGCCCATACGGCCAGAACTGTTTCGTCGACGTCAATGATTCGATCGCTGTGCGGTCGCTGGTCCCAATTACCCTCATCGTCCTTGAGACCTGGCACCTCTCCAGAGCCGTCATGGACGAGGGACCGCGCTACCGTGTCCGGATGGTACAAAGACGCGGCCATCTTGAAGGAGGGAACCACGCGGCGTCGTCCGTAAACATGTACGCCATAGGAAACGAGGTGGTGGATTTCAAAGAGTGAAAGCTCGTTGATGAACTGCCAGTGGCGTCGCAGCCGCCGATAAGTCTCTGCACGGAGCAGGGCGGCTTTCTTCTCGGTGAAGTGCGACTCGGGGTGCAGAAGAGCGGCCGTTCCACGATTAGATGTCGATCGCCAAACACGTTCCATGAACACCCGGTAAAGGTCCGGTCGCAGACCCGCAATGACTGGGTAGTTTACTTGATCGCTGATTGAATCTCGCACGCCTGCAATTGTGGCTGCCTGATAGCACATAAACTCTTGATATTCCGGATCGGCGATCGCTTCCGCCTTCTTTACTCCGATCGCCTTCTGAGTGGGCTTCTCTGCGAGCTGCCACCATGGATCGAACTCTGCGAACGTCGCTTTCTCGTCCCAATCGGGCCGGACCCACGGCGGGTTCCCGACCTGAAGGTCGAACCCTCCGCGTCCAAACACTGAGGCGAAGTCGAGCTCCCAATGGAAGAAGCCCTGATCCGCCGCGATCCGCTCGCATAGGCGGAGCCATGGATGAGCGGCCAAGACCGCGTCGATGTCGGCGGCGAGGGCGAACTGGAGGTCGGCATGCTCGGCCTCGTTGAGCTCGTCCCAATTCGCTCCGGCTCCGAGCGTGCGCTGCCCGGCCATCTTGGAGTCCCTGCCCTGATGGCCCAGGATCCCCTCGAGTGCGTCGACCCATTGATTGATGGTCGGAGGAAGGGCGCCGTCAGTCGCGCGGTTGGTAAGGGGCCAGAACCAGAGCGCGTTCCACGCATTCATGACGCGCCGGAGACGCTGGTAGGCACCGTTCGCGTCGTTGATGGTGCGCTCGATCTCCCACCGGCTGACGGGGCGGCTGCATTCGACTCGCTGAACCGCTGGCGCGGGCTTTCCAAAAAAGTCGATGTCCCTACGTGCTTCCCGCTCCGCGATCTCAAAGCGGCGGAGGGTCAGCTTCCAGAGTGATTCGACCCGTCGTGACAGATTCAGGAACCTGTCGAGCTGCGGCTTGGTCGGCTTCACGCGCACGGACTTGCGCCAACTGCCGAGAGCCTTCTGGGCGTCCCCAGCGAGGTCCTTGACCTCCTTGGCGTCGGACGCCGCTCCCCATCCCTGAGCCGGGAGTAGGAAATGGTGAACCCGGCCGCTCACGGCAGGATCGTCGTCGTCCGCTTCTAGCGCGGCGACCAGGCCACTGAGGGGAGCGTCGTACGGCGCCGACGTCAGCCACGACTTGTCCTTGATCTGTGCGACCGAATACGTGGCGCGGCGAGCACCGATCAGCGAGTTGCCCCGGCGTAGCCGCAAACCGAACCAGGGCGCCTGCAGGCCCTTCACCATGGTGTCGAGCCAGAGCGACACTTCGGCGAGCTCTACCGCCGTCGCGTTGAGGTCCACGCCGTGGACCTGATGCAGGGCGATCTGCGCCTTCACCTTCTGCAGCTCGACCGGGTACTCGTCGGCCGCGATGCGGACGTCGAGCTCCTCCTGCTTGCGCTTGAGGTACTCGTCGGCGAGCTGTCGGACGGCCTCTATGGCGAAGGCGCCGGAACCGAGGGCGGGCTCGCAGACGGTGAGCTTGAGGATGTCATCCGCGGGGGTGGTCGTGCCGTCCTGGTCGAGGAGCTCCTCGAGGGCCTGCGAGACGACGAACTTCGTCAGGACCTCAGGCGTGTAGTACGAGGCCGACTGCTGCCGCTCCCGCCCAGCGAGACGAAACACGAACGAGCCCTCCTCGTGGAGGACGGGCTTGGACTCGCCGGTGAGCTCGTCCTCGTACGTGACGAAGTGCTTCTGCTCGATGTCCGCCGACCGCTGGACGGGCACCACCCATGAGCCCTTCGACGCGTCGCCGTCCTTCGCGACCTCGTACAGGTCCTCCTTGGCGATGAAGCCGGTGTAGGACATGAGGCCCTCATAGACTGCGCCGAGCTGGTTGACGCCGAGCTCCGCGTAGGAGATGAAGCCGCGGTCTTTGCCGCGGGCTTCCTTGCTCAGCAGGAGGTGCTCGAGGACCTTCTGCAGGGCGGCGTTGCTGAGCTTGACCTCGTCGATGCCCTCGGTCGCCTTCTTGGAGAAGAGGTCCGCTTCAAGGTTCTCGAACGTGAGGGCGTCCTCAGGGTCGGCCGGATGGTGGCCACCGTTGACGAGCGTGAAGAGGCGGTTGAGGGACTCATAGAGGTGAGTGCCATGCTTGGCGCGCTCGGACGTGAGTGGGTTGAGCACGAGCTCGCGGATGCGGTCCAGTCCGTAGCCCTGGTCGTAGCGCTCGTCGCCCACAGGGATGACGCCCATCTCCGGGGACGCCTCCGCGTAGAGGAGGAACAGGATCCGGTAGAGGAAGCGCAGGGACTGACGGGCAAGGCCTTGGCCGTCCACGCCGTCATTGCTCAGGCCCTTGGCGGTGCGGCGTTCGAGGACGTCGTTGGCGATGATCTCGATGGAGAGGCGGATGCCCTCGCGGAGGTCTTTGGAGACGCCGACGGTGTGCTTGACGGACGCCTCGAGGATGGCATTCCAGGCGATATGCTCACTCGCGTCCGGGTAGAGGGAGTCCGGGCCGAAAATCGCCAGGAGACGGTCGAGCTCGCCGCCTCGCTTGGTGTCGTTGCGTTCGACGGCGAGCAGCGCATCTGCGGCGAGGTATCGGCCCTCGGCCCAGCGCTCCGCCTCGGTGAGGATGAGCCAGCGGCCGGCCATGAGCACGATGAACTGCGGCTTCACGTCGGCCTGGTAGAGCTCGGAGATGAGCTTGCTGGCCGAGTAGTTGGCCTCCTTGTCGTCCACGACGGCCTTCTGGAGGAGCTCGCCGCGATCCTTGGAGAGGGCATCCTCGAGGGAGTCTGCGGGCTTCGCTTCGACGAAGAGGATCTCGTTGTTGGGGCTCGACCAGACGTTGTGGGCGAGGAGCTCGGCGCCGCTGCGCTCTGTCTTGAACGTGGTGCTCGGGCCGTGGAAGCCGAGGGCCTCGCGGAGCTCCCGGTAGGTGCGGGTGGCGTTCTCGGGCTCCTCGGCGAGTGCGGCGAGACTGATCTGGAGATGGCCTCGGGCTTTGCGGAGGCGTTCGAGGGGCGAGGTCTCGCCGTCCTTGGCGGCCTCGTCCCACTGCTTGCGGAGCTTGAGGACCTCGGACTGGAACGACTCTCCCGCCTTGGTGGTGTCCGTGGTGAAGTAGTGCTCGCTGACGAAGTCCTCGCCGACAACGAATGAATCGAACGAGGGCATCTCAGCGCTCTCCTTCCGCGGGGGTGTTGAGGGGCACGACGACGAGGAGCGGCCTCACGAGGCTGCGCTCCGGTGCAAGGTAAGCGACGATCTCCTGGTCCTGCTGCACGCGCTGGCGGTTCTCCTTGACGAGGGCCCTGCTCATGCCGGGGATGATGGCCTGACCGTTGGTCTCGCTCCATGCGTCCGCCCGGCCGTGCCAGGTGGCGAGGCGGCCCTCCGCGGCCTTGGCGGCGGCTTCGAAGGTGAGGTCCAAGGAGCCCCGGGTGTTGGCGACCGCACGGGCGATGTAGCGCGTGTACTGCGCTGCGTCCGCGACTGGACCCGTGTTGATGGTCTTCTCGGTGAAGCCGATCTCCTCCAAGAGGTTGGCCAGGCTCTCGACTTGCTCGGGGAAGCAGGCCTCTCCGCCCTGCGTGGCGAAGAACGCGCGTGAGACCACCTGGCCACGGTGATTCATCAGCGTGCCCATGAGAAGGACGGTCGGTTCCTCGACCCTTCCACGGACCACGGGGACCTCGTTGCCGGCCATCGACGCCAGAGCGCGGTCGCTGGCCCATTCGAGGACGGGGTGGAGCGGGCCGAGGAAGTGGGCCTCGGGCCAGGTGGTGGCCTTCTCGCCCTTCGCCGGGATGGCGTTCTTGGCCGCGTCGAGCTCTGCCTTTCCCTTCTCGAGGCTGATGGCGAGTTTGAGCTTCTCCGTCACCTTGCGATCGGCGATGTAGCTCTGCGGGAGGTGGGCGAGGCGCTGCTGGAGGTCGCGCGGCGGCTCCAGCTCGGCGATCTGGTGCTGGTGATGGACCTTCCAGGCAACGCCTCCCCCGCCGCCGTTCGCTGGCGGCTCTTCGGGCTTGACGAACGCTTCGCGGAGGGCGTCGTCAAGGTACTCGAGTTCGCTTGAGTAGAGTCCAGCGCCGGTGTCAGTCGGCACCCGAGGTGCGTCCTCGGCGTCGTCCGTCTCCAGCTGCTCCCAGAAGGTGTCGAAGAAGCCGAAGTCGTCCGGTTCGAGCTCCTGGTTGTCCTTGACGTCCTCGACGTCGCGGATCACCTGCTGCTCGGTCTTCTTGCCCGCGAGGACATTGAGGATCTCGTCCTCCTCTGCCTTGACGCTGTGCTGGCCCATGAGGGACCCGACGTCGTTGAGGGCACCGTGGGCCTCGTGCTCGCGCTCCATGAGGCGAGTGAGGACGCGAAGGTCGCCGGCGAACCTCTCGTGGTCCGGTTGGAGCAGGAGCGTGGTGATCTGGGGGCTGTGCTTCTGACCGTAGCGGTCGATGCGGCCGTTGCGCTGCTCGATGCGGATGAGGGACCACGGGATGTCGAAGTGGATGAGGTGGTGGCACTGGCTGTGCAGGTTCACGCCCTCGGAAGCGACATCGCCAGTGACGAGGACGCGGATGGGCGAGGCCTCCTGCTTGAAGCTCTCGACGATTTCCTGCTGCTCGACGTCGCTGAGGCCGCCGTGGAGGATACGAACGTTCTCCGGCTTGAGGCCGAGGTCCCTGGGAAGGTGCTGCGCGAGCCAGCGGAGGGTGGGGACGCGTTCGGCGAAGACGACTGCCCGTGTTCCGGAACGGGGGCCGACACCGATGTTCTTGAGGTAAAGCGCGAGTTCCTGGTACTTGGCCGAGGGCTTCTTGAGGGACTCCTCGGTAAGATTCCTGAGGCGTTCGAGGGCCTCGCGCTCCTTGTGCTCCGCCGGGAGCGTCGGGTCCTCGACCTTGCGAAGGCGCTCCTTGACGGATTCGAGGAGCGCGGCGGGGCTCGAGAGGAACGCCTTGGCGAGGGTCCAGGGGAAAAGCGAGCTGTTGGCTCCGGCATAGGGGCTTGAGCCGTTCTGCGGGTAAAGCCACGCGTCAGCGATCTCCTGGGCCACGGCGTTCTCGGCTGGGCTCGCTTTGATGAGGCGGTTGTCCGGTTCAAGACGTTCGGCCCAGTTGGCACCTACCTCGTTCGCCACCTCCGGGCTGTGGCGGTGTCGGCGGATGATCAGCCGCTGGATGTCCTCGGGGTTGAAGCTGCCGTCCGGGCGGATGGCTGTGGGGTCCAAGAGACGGATGAGCTCCGCGAACGACTCCTGGCGGCCGTTGTGGGGCGTCGCGGAGGCGAGGATGAGGGCCTCGGTGTTCGGGGCGAGGATCCGGGCGAGCTCGTTGTTGAGCGTGCCGGCATTGGTGAGGTTGTGGGATTCGTCGATGACGACGGCGTCCCAGCGCATCTTGTTCAGGTGGGCTTTGTAGCGCGCGGACTTAAGCGTGTCGATCGAGATGATGGCGCGCTTGAAGTAGGTGAACGGGTTGCGGGTGGCCGGGAGGATCTGACGAACCTTCTGAATGCCGATCGAATCCAGGCGCACGAACGGGAGCGCGAAGCGGCACCACAGCTCGTGCTGCATCTGCTCGAGGACGTGCCTCGGCGTAACGATAAGAACGCGCTCCGCGCGGCCGCGGCGGGACAGCTCGCTGA
Organism: Tersicoccus mangrovi; assembly: GCF_036881825.1. Classification (NCBI taxonomy): domain Bacteria; kingdom Bacillati; phylum Actinomycetota; class Actinomycetes; order Micrococcales; family Micrococcaceae; genus Tersicoccus; species Tersicoccus mangrovi. The sequence continues at coordinate 60,331 of NZ_JBAJMW010000002.1, forward strand.
GGATCATGCCGATCTCGAGAGTCTTGCCGAGGCCGACAGCGTCTGCGATGAGGATCCTCGGGCGGAGGTTGCTGGGGTCCAGGGCGCGGGCGACGGCGATGCGCTGGTACTCGAGGTCGTCGGCGAGCATGCGGGCGGAGACGGTGAGGCCGAGGTGATCCTGCGGGATCGGAGTCTTGCGGAGGGTGGACTCGAGCCAGAGGCGCGCGCGGCGGTAGTTGGGGGACGCGTCCGCTTTGGGAATTGCCTTGGCCGGGTCGACGACGTGCATCTCGTCGTCGAGGCTCTTGAAGAAGGCGGCGTCCGTGTCCCGGACGAGCTCGCTGAGCCCGCGGACCCTGACGAGAACGCCATCACTAGTCTGCTCAACGCCGGTGACAAGCCAGTGCTCGTCCCGGACGTGCACCATTGAGCCTGGGGCGACGTTGAGGTCGGACGCGCTGTTGACCTCACGTGTCGGAACGGACAAGCAGCTTCTCCTCGCTAGATGCCAGGAGGCGAATCGCGACCGTTTGGTCCGGTTGCAACCGTGCCCCCACACGTTGATGACTCGAGAGGTGAAGAGATAGCAATAGCCCTACGTCACCGTAGGGCTATTGCCGCACATTCTCGACGAAAACGTCGGGATGACAGGATTTGAACCTGCGACCCCTTGACCCCCAGTCAAGTGCGCTACCAAGCTGCGCCACATCCCGTAGCTCCAACGAGTCACCAGTACCCGCCGAAGCAACCGCTCCAGACTACCGTAAGCGCGGCCCACCGCCGAACCGACACGGGCTGAATCGGCTTCGGCGCTCCCGCCGGTGATGGGCGACACGTTGTCCATCCATACGACTTGTATCTATGCTGGATCGGTGAGTAGGCGGACCAGTGTGCAACCCAGCGAGACGGCGGCCGATCGCGCCTACGCCGTCATCCGCGAGCGGATCCTCGACGGTACCCTCGCCGGCGGAGCCCTGGTCAGCGAGGGTGAGTTCGCCGCCGACCTGCAACTCAGCCGCACCCCCGTCCGCGAGGCCTTCCTCCGGCTGCAGGCCGAAGGCTGGATGACGCTCTACCCCAAGCGCGGCGCGCTGGTCCGGCCGGTTTCCCCCGACGAGGACCGCGAGGTCCTCGAAGCGCGGCTGCTCGTCGAGACCGCCGCCGTCCACACCGCCTCCGCGGCCTCCGACGACGCGGCCGCCCTGGCCGAGGACCTGACCGGGATCCTCGAGCGGCAGCGCGACGCACTCAACACCCGGGACGCCGAGGCGTTCGCCCGCGCCGACGTCGACTTCCACCAGCGCGTCGCCGCCAGTGGCAACAACGGGATCCTCACCGCCTTCTATGGCACCCTGCAGGACCGCCAGCGCCGGATGACCGCCACGACCGTCCACCGGTACGACGGCGCCCCGCACTTACTGCTCGAGCAGCACGAGGCGCTCACCCGGGCCATCGCCGACCGCGATCCGGACGCCTTCGCCGCCCTGCTCCGCCGGCACGTCCGGGAGAACCGCGCCACCTGACGCGACCACCGGACGACAAGCCCCCATCGAGCGCCGACGACGTCGCCCGTCACCACCACTCTCGAAACCGACCGCGACCCGCCCGCGAGAAAGTGATCATGAGCGCGACCACCGCCGCCCACCCGTCCACCACCACCCCGCCGACCGGCGGAAGGCAGGGCCGTGTCCCCGGCTGGCTCGCCGCCTGCGGGATGCTCTTCGCCGTCGGCTGGGGCGGCAACGAGTTCACCCCGCTGCTGACGATGTACCGGCAGGAATCGGGGCTGAGCAGCCAGGCGGTCACCATCCTGCTCGGCGCCTATGTGGTCGGTATCGTCCCCGCGCTGCTCGTCGGCGGCCCCCTCTCGGACCGGTTCGGCCGCCGTCCCCTGATGCTGCCCGCCCCCGTGCTGTGCGTGGGCGGCAGCGCCCTGCTCGCCGCCGGCGGCCTGCTGCCCGGCGCCGGCGGCACCGTGCTGCTCCTGGCCGGGCGGGTGCTCTCCGGTCTCGCCCTCGGTCTGGTGATGGCGGTCGGCACCAGCTGGGTCAAGGAGCTCTCCCAACCGCCGTTCGACGACGTCGACCCCGGCGCCGGCGCCCGCCGCGCCGCCCTCTCGCTCACCCTCGGATTCTGCCTCGGCGCCGCCGTCGCCGCGGCCCTGGCCCAGTTCGGGCCGTTCCGCACCGTGCTGCCCTACGCGGTCAACATCCTCATCACCGCCACGGTGTCGCTCTGCATGGTCCGGGCGCCGGAGACCCGCGCCCCGCAGACCGACCCGCGGCCGCTGCGCCAGGACCTGCGCATCCCGTCGGCCACCCACCGCCGGTTCCTGCTCGTCGTCGTGCCGATGGCGCCGTGGGTGTTCGGCACCGCGGCGTCCGCCTACGCGATCCTCGCCACTCTGCTCGCCCCGAAGGTGCCCGGCTTCGAGGTCGGGTTCGCCGGCCTGCTGTGTCTGGTCGGGCTCGGCTGTGGCCTCGGCAGCCAGCAGGTGGCCAAGCGGCTGGACACGCCGCACTCCTCCCGGGCCGTCGTCGTCGCCCTCGCCTGCACCGCGCTCGGGATGCTGCTGGCCGTCTGGGCGGCCATCACGCTCACGGTCCTGGCCGCCATCATCGGTGCCGCCGTCCTCGGCACCGCCTACGGGCTGCTGCTGGTCTCCGGGCTGCAGGAGGTGCAGCGCATCGCCGGGCCGGACGGGCTCGCCGGCCTGACGGCGGTCTTCTACTCGCTGACGTACGTCGGGTTCTTCGTGCCCGCCGTCCTCGCGGCGCTGGCCCGGTGGTTCAGCTACCCGGTGATGTTCGCGGCCGGGGCCGTTCTCGCCCTGGTGAGCCTCGGCATCGTCGCGCTCTGCTGGCGTAGGCATCTGCCTCTCGCCACCGTGGTGGAAGCTGCCGCGGCACGCGCGGTACAGCCGGACTGACCTGCGGAAACATGGAGACCCTTCCCACAGACGGGTTCCGCACCGCCCCTCCGACCTGCTGCAATGGAGGACGAGCCCAGACTCGCCGACGCCCCTCCGACGCCGACGAAAGGACGCCGCCGTGCCCACCGCGCGCACCGACGTCACGCCCGCCCCCGACACCGCCGACCAGCCGAGCGGGAACCGAAGGATCAAGCCCCGACGGATCCGCCGACTGAACCTTCCATTTCTGCTCATCCTGCTCGGCTTCGCCGCCGCGTGGCTGGCCGTCTCCCCCCACCGCCGCCGTCGTCTTCCTGGCACTGGCGACGCTGGAGATCGCCATGGTCGCCGACTCCTCGGTCCCCATGGCCGGCATCGCCTTCCGCCTCCGCACCCCCGCCCGCAAGCTCTTCCTCTCCGTCGGGCTGATCGGCGTCGTGCTCGGCATGCGCCTGCTGCTGCCCCCGACCGCGGTGGCAGTGAACGAGGACGAGAGCCTCGCGACCGCCGCCCGCGAGGCCGTCGTCCAGCCCGACCTCTTCACCGCCCACCTCGCCGCCGCCCGACCCGGGCTGGCTGCCTTCGGCGCCGCCTTCATCTGGCTGGTCTTCGCCGAGTACCTCTTCAACGTCGACCGCGCCAGGCGGAAGCCCTGGCTGTCCTGGCCCGAGGCCGTCCTCGCCCGCGTCCGCCACCCCCGGGCCGCCTCCTACCTGAGCGCCCTGCTGCTGACCGCCGGCATGGTGCTCCTCTCCCCCGCGGAGCTGATGACGGCGGCCGCCCTGGGCGGACTGATCGGCATCTTCGTCCACGGGCTGAGCAAGGCGATCTCCGTCGCGGCCCAGCGCAACCCGCACGGCCCGGTCAGCCTGCACGTGCACGCCGTGACCGTCGTCTTCGAGCGGGCCATCACCGTGTTCATGCTGTTCGAGATCGTCGACGGCTCCTACACGCTCGCCGGTTCCGGCGGCCGCGGCGACACCACCCTGCTGGAGCAGGCCGCCATCGCCGCCGGGGCTGTCCTGGTCGGCGCTGTCTTCCTCACCCGACTGACGGCTCACGTCGACGCCACCAACGGGCTCAAGCGGCTGCGCTACCTCAAGGCCGGTGCCGCCTACCTGCTCGGCGCCCTCTCCCTCATGCTCGCGCTCAGCCTGGCGGTGCCGATCCCGGGGGCGCTGGCCGGCTGGGTGGGCACCGGCATCATCGGGGCCTCGTTCCTGACATCGTTGCCGTGGCGGCGGCTACCGCGGAGGATCCGGTCCCGGACCATCTGACCCGGCGACGGACGGACGCCTCCGTTCAGGAACCGCCCGGCAACAGCCGGCTACTCACGACCCCGCCGTCACCGGCTGCTGCAGTTCGGTGACCCACTGGGACTGGTCGTCGACCGGCTCGGCCCGCACGTACAGCTCCCGTCCCGGCCCGGACGGCTGGACGCCGCGGGCCGGCAGCTGCTGGTGCAGGGTCTGCCAGGAGACGCCGATCGTCTCCATCGACCCGAGGTGCACCACGCAGGCGGCCTCGTCGACGGCGGGCAGCTCGCGCACCTCGACGCCGTCGATCGGGCCGCCGATCAGGCTGCGGGCGTCGCCGTCGAAGGCGAAGCCGGCGACGATGTGGATGCGGCCGTCGTCGTCGGCGGTGTACTCGGCCACCGGGGTGCGGGGGATGCCGCCGGCGCGGGCGACGGCGCCGGCCACCTCGGCGAACATCGGGCCGACGATCCCGCCGATCTCCGGCTGGCTGTCGGCCACGGCGGTGCGGCAGGCGATCCGCACGGCGGGCAGGGACTTGATCACGACGTCGACGTCGTTCATGGCGTGCTCCTTCTCGATCATGAGGAGCCTGAGTTCGAAGTCGGCCAGCTGGCGGAGCGCTCGATGATGCTCCAGCGTGATCTCGTCGCGCCGGGTGGACAGCAGGGACCGGAGCCCCTCGGCGGTGACGTCCTCCCGGACCATCGCCCCGATCTGGTCCAGCCCGAAGCCGAGTCCCCGCAGTGCCACGATCCGATTCAGCACGGCCAACTGCTCAGGCGAATAGAAGCGATAGCCCGTGAACGGATCCACGTGGTGGGGCGTCAGCAGGCCGATCGCGTCGGCACGAAGAAGGCAACACTGTGACGGAGCATCCGCACGGACACCTGTCCGAGCCGGGCGAACTCCCCGATCGCTATCACGTCACCACCGTCCCGGCTGACACCGTGTGAGGGTCAAGCCCCCATGCTCATCGCTTGCCGCGGGCCCGCTTCTCCCGGACCCGCATGGTGACCTCGATGGGTGTGCCCTCGAAGCCGAACGTCTCACGCAGGCGGCGGGTGATGAACCGGCGGTACCCCGGGTCGAGGAAGCCCGTGGTGAAGAGCACGAACTTCGGCGGCCGGGACGAGGCCTGCGTGCCGAACAGGATGCGCGGCTGCTTGCCGCCCCGCACCGGGTGCGGGTGCGCCGCGACGAGCTCGCCGAGGAACGCGTTGAGCTTGCCGGTGGGGATGCGCTTGTCCCAGGACTCGAGCGCGACGTCCAGCGCCGGCACCAGCCGGTCCTTGTGCCAGCCGGTCTTCGCGGAGAGGTTGACGCGCGGGGCCCAGTCGACGTGCGCGAGGTCCTGCTCGATCTCGCGCTCCAGGTAGCGGCGCCGCTCGTCCTCGAGCAGGTCCCACTTGTTGAACGCCAGCACGAGCGCCCGGCCGGACTCGATCACCAGCTGCAGGATGCGCACGTCCTGCTCGGAGATCACCTCGTCGACGGCGATCAGCACGACGGCGACCTCCGCCTTCTCCAGGGCGGACTGCGTGCGCAGGGACGCGTAGAAGTCGGCGCCGCGCTGCATGTGCACGCGGCGGCGGATGCCCGCGGTGTCCACGAAGCGCCAGATCCGCCCGCCGAGCTCGATGAACTCGTCCACGGGGTCGCGGGTGGTGCCGGCCATCGGGTCGACGACGACGCGCTCGGACCCGGCCAGCTTGTTCAGCATCGAGGACTTGCCGACGTTCGGCCGGCCGAGCAGCGCCACGCGGCGGGGACCGCCCGTGCGGGCGATGCCGGCGACGGCGGAGAACTCGGGCAGCACCTTCAGCGCTTCGTCGAGCAGGTCGGCGACACCGCGGCCGTGCATGGCCGAGACCGGGTGCGGCTCCCCCATGCCGAGGGACCACAGGCCGGCCGCCTCCGCCTCCTGGGCGAAGTCGTCGATCTTGTTGGCGGCCAGCAGCACGGGCTTGCCCTTGCGGCGCAGCATCTTGACGATCGCCTCGTCGGTGGCGGTGGCGCCGACGATGGCGTCGACGACGAGGACGACGGCGTCGGCGGCGTCCACGGCCACCTCGGCCTGGTCCGCGACCCGCTCGTGGATGCCCCGCGCGTCGTGCTCCCACCCGCCGGTGTCCACGATGGTGAGATTCTTGCCGTTCCACTGGGTGCCGTAGGCGACGCGGTCGCGGGTGACGCCGGGGACGTCCTCGACGACGGCCTCGCGGCGGCCGAGAATGCGGTTGACCAGGGAGGACTTGCCGACGTTCGGCCGGCCGATGATGGCGAGCACGGGGTCGAGGCGGCCCTCGAGCTCCTCCTCGATGTCGGCGAGCTCGGCCTCGAGCAGGATCCGGTCGTCCTCGTCGAGCTCGTAGTCGGCCAGGCCCGCGCGCAGGGCGGCGGCCCGCTGCTCGGCCTCGGTGTCGGTCATCGCGGCGAGCCGCTCGGCGACGTCGTCCTCCCGGGTGGGAACGTACTCGTCGGCGGCGTCCGATCCGGTGCCGGCGTTCTTGGAGACGCTCTCGCTCATGACGGAAAATCCTTGCGGTGGAAGACAGATGGGAGGGAACGGTCGGGGCGCGCAGGCGTCATCGCCGCCGTTCACCAGTGTTCCAGTCTACGGGGCGATACCACAGGCGCCGGTGGTGGCTGGGTCGGGTGCGGTGTGAGACCGGGCACGGGGGACTGGATCTCCCGGCGCTCGCAGAGCTCGCTCTGGTCGACACGTCCCCCTTCCGCCCGGTCCCCCACCTCAGCCAGCGTCGACAAGGGACGGGGCTGGTCCTGGGACGGGTGCGATGGATGGGTCCACCGCGCGGACGGGGGTGGGGGTTGGGTGAAAACGCGCCCGGTTTCCTCAGGCTTTCCCGCGGAGGATGCGGTGCCAGTAGATCCACGGGAGGGCCCAGCGGTCCAGCAGGAAGGTGCTGCGGCGCTCTCGGCGCAGTTCGATCAGCTTCGTCGTCGGCATCGGAGTGCCGTCGGGGCCGAACTCGGCGAAGACCATGGAGCGGCGGCTGACGGTGAACGGGCTGACCGTGTAGCCGGTGTAGCGGGACGTCGGCGCCTTGCCCGCGAGCACGGCCCGGAGGTTCTTGACGACGACCGGCGTCTGCTTGCGCAGTCCCCCGCCGGAGCTCGACCCCGGCGTCGCCGCGATGTCCCCGAGCGCCCAGACGTTGGCGTGGCGGCGGTGCTGCAGCGTGGCGGGGTCGACGTCGACGAACCCGCCGGCGGCCACGGACGAGAGGCCGGAGTGCTCGACCCACGCGGGCGCGGCATGCGGCGGTGTCAGGTGCAGCAGGTCGTAGGCCAGCTCGCACGTTTCACCGTCGGTGTCCAGCGTCGCCGTACTGGTCTCGCGGTCCAGCCGGCGCACGGTCGTCGTCGTGCGCAGCTCGATGCCGTACTCGGCGATGATGCGGGTCAGTTCCTCGTCGACGACCGGCACGCCGAACACGGTGGGCGTCGGGACGGTGAGGACGACGTGGATGTCTCCGAGCACGCCGCGGCTGCGCCAGAGGTCGCACGCCATGTAGAGGATCTTCTGGGCGGCGCCGGCGCACGGGCAGGTGTCGTCCGGCATGGTGAACAGCGCGGTGCCTGAGCGCATCCCGTCGACCAGCCGCCACGTCTTCGGCGCCAGGTCGAACAGGTAGTTGGTGGACGCGTTCTCGGCGAGGACCGCCTCGGCGGAACCGGGAATGGCGTCCCAGTCCGGCCGGGAGCCGGCGGCGAGGACCAGCTGGTCGTAGCCGATGGTCGAACCGCTCGTCAGTGTGACGGTGGAGGCGTCCGGGTCGACGCGTTCGACGGCGTCACGGACCCACGTCGAGCCGGACGGCATCGTCTGCTCCTGTGGCCGCCGCGCGGCGTCGATCGAGGCGAGTCCGGCTCCGACGTAGGAGAGAAGCGGCCGGTACTGGTGCTCGGTGCGGGGCTCGACGATGACGACGTCCTCGACGCCCTTCCGGTTCAGCTGCGCGGCCAGCGAGATGCCGCCGTTGCCGCCGCCGACGACGAGGACCTGGGCATGGGTCGGGACGGTGTCGGTCGCGTGCTGGGCCATGGTGTCGGACACTACACCGGTCGTCTCAGTGATCGAGAGATTCCTCCGAGTGAGTGCCCGGTTCACTCTGGTGGATGGGTTAGTGCGGCGTCGGACCGGGCACGGGGGACTGGATCTCCCGGCGCTCGCAGAGCTCGCTCTGGTCGACACGTCCCCCTTCCGCCCGGACCCACGCCGGCCGCTCCGACAAGTGGGGCTGGACTCAGGTCTGAACGTCTCCGCCGGCTGCGGGTGGCTCTCGGTCATCGCCCCGTAGCGGTTTCTTGGCGCGTTTCGCGCGACGCGACGCCACGTACTCGTCGACCGATTTCGCGTAATCGGTGTTCGCGGCGCCGCCCCAGGCGGCACCCAGGCCGGCGCCCATTCCGACGATCCACGCCGTGGCCCAGTGAGCGAAGAATCCGGCCAGGATGAGCAAGGTGATCCAGACCAGGACGGCGATCCCCAGGACGCGCCGCTTGCTCACATTGGCCTCCCGTTGCCCGTCCGACCGGACTCGGCCGCTCCGAGCCGGATCATCCGGCCGACCGTGCCACGGCGTCAAGGACGGTGGTATGCGGTGGCCGATGGGACAGCTGTTACCGATCGGGACGGAACAGCACCGCCTCAACGGCAATAGTGGTCCCATCTGATGAGCCGCAAACTCGACAGTCAGCCGTCAACCGGCGACGACGGCGCGCCACGGCCATCCGACTGATTCGCGCACGTCCGCCGCGAGAATGGCCGATGGGACAGCTGTTACCGATAGGGACGGATAAGCACCGCCTCAACGGTAGGAACGGTCCCATTCGGTGAGCCAAAATCGCGACGCCTGGACACCCCGGCCCAGTCCAACGGCGCCCGACGAATCCGCGACCGACGACAGCCACAGGCGGCAGCCGGGGCCCGACGTGAACCCGTCAGTCGCCAGGTAGCGCCATGCCGCTCGACGCGACGGCCTCGGCCACATGCGTCGCCAGGGCTTCGCGAATCAGCTCGGTGGCCACCTCCATCCGCTTCCGGCCGGTGAGTCCCGGCTGGGCGATGATGTAGTTCGGCACCCCGAAGTCCACCGTGAAGCGGCGGCGCAGGCGCGGGATGTGGCCCGTTCGCTCCCCCGTGTGCCGGGTGCCGAGGACGGCGACCGGGACCACCGGGGCGCCGGTGGCCAGCGCCAGCCAGGCGACCCCGCCGCTGATCGCGGCCACGTCCCCGCCGCCGCGCGTGCCCTCGGGCAGGATCCCGACGCAACGACCCTCGTCGAGCACGGCCTTCGCCGTCTGCAGCGCCCGCCGGTCCCCCGCCCGGTTGACGGGCAACTGACCGGAGTACTGCAGCACCCGGCCGAGGAACCCGGTGAACATCTCCTGCTTGACCAGCACGTTCATGTAGCGGGGCGCCGCGCCGACCAGCACCGGCCCGTCGAGCGCGGAGATGTGGTTGGCCGCAAAGATCACCGCACCGGTGGACGGCACGGTGTCCGCCCCGACGACGTCGGTCGCGTACAGCGCGTGGTCGAGGAACCGGCCGACGGGTCGGCTCCACCGGTTCATCCACAGCGGCGGAGCGGTGTGCTCCCCCGGGCGCTCGGCGCGCGTGGCGTTCACTTCGCCGGAACGACCTTCGACCCGCGGATGACGTCGATGACGGCGTCGACGGTCTGCTCGAAGTCCAGCTCGGTGGAGTCGACGGTGGTGACGCCGTCGGCGGCCGTCATGAAGTCGACGACCGTGGAGTCCTTCGCGTCCCGCTCGAGGACCTGCTCGTGCAGGTCGGCCCTGCTCTGGGTGCCGCCCAGCTGGTGCCCGCGGCGGCCCATCCGCGCCTCGGGCGAGGCGGTGAGCAGGATCCGGGCGGTGGCGTCCGGGGCCACGACGGTGGTGATGTCCCGGCCCTCGGCGACCACGCGACGCCCGGTCTGCTCGATCAGCCGACGCTGCCGCTCGACCAGCACGGCGCGGGCCGCGACGTTGGTGGCGACGACACTGACGGCCCCGGAGATGCGCGGGTCGCGGATGGCGGCGGTGACGTCCTGCCCGTCCACCTCGACGGTCTCGTGCTCCGGGTCCAGGTGCATGGTCAGCGGCAGCTCGACGGCGGCCTCGACGACGTCGGCGGCGAGCTTCTCGTCACCGGCGGCGGTCGCGGCGGTCAGGTCGAGCCCGGAGTCCAGGCAGTACCAGGTCAGCGCCCGGTACATGGCGCCGGTGTCGAGGAACTGCAGGCCGAGCCGCTGGGCGACCGCCCGGCTGACGCTCGTCTTGCCGGAGCCCGAGGGCCCGTCGATCGCGACGACGAGCTCGCCGTCGAACTCGCTGGACTGTCCGCCCGACTGCTCTGCACTGGCGCTCACGCGACCACCTTCCATCCTCGGCCGGTCAAGTCCTCGACCAGCGACTGCTTCTTCGACGGCAGCACGGCGATCTCCACCATGCCGACCGGCAGGCCCGCGGAGTGCCCGAGCCGCATGTCCTCCAGGTTCACGTCCAGCTGCCCGATCTCCGTCAGCAGCAGGGCGATCTGGCCCGGTTTGTCGTCCACGAGCACGGTCAGCCACGCGAACTGCTGCGCCGGCCCGCCGTGCTTGCCGGGGATCCGGGCCTGCCCGACGTTGCCCTCCGAGATCAGCTGCGCCATGTCCAGGCGCGCGCCGGGCGCGGTGGGCGCGCGCAGGGTGGAGAGCAGCCGCTCGATGTCGGCGCGCATCCCCTCCAGCGGCTCCACCAGGTGGCCGGCGTTGGCGCCGAGGATCTGCACCCACAGGCCCGGGTCGCTCGCGGCGATCCGGGTGACGTCCCGCAGCCCCTGCCCGGCCAGCGCCAGGGACGCCGCGGGGGTGTCCTGCAGGCGGCTGGCCAGCAGGGACGAGACGACCTGCGGCAGGTGCGAGACAAGGGCGACGGCCTCGTCGTGCGCGGCCGGCTCCATCGTGGTGACGATGCCGCCCAGGTCCATGGCCAGCGACGTGACCGTGCGGTACGCGTGCGGGTCGAGGTCGTCGTGCGGGCAGATGACCCACGGTGCCGAGGTGAACAGCTCCGCCCGGGCGGACACGGCGCCGGAGCGCTCGCGGCCGGCCATCGGGTGGGAGCCGACGTAGCGGCGCACGTCCACGGCGTCGTCGTCCCCGGTCGATGCCGCGGCGGCCGCCCGGACCTCGTCGAGGACGGCGGTCTTGACACTGGCGACGTCGGTGACGACGGCGTGCGGCCAGCGGCGCAGCGCCTGCACGACGAGGCTGCCGCACACGTCCGGCGGGGCGCCGATGACGACGAGTTCCGGCGCGAGGTCCGCCGGGGCGTCGGCGAGCGGCACCCCGGCGGCGATGTCCGTGGCGACGGCCTCCGCCGACGGCGACGCGTCGGAGAGGTAGACGTCGATGCCGCGCGACCGCAGGCCGAGGCCCACGCTCGCGCCGAGCAGCCCGGTCCCGACGACGAGGACGGGGCCGTGCAGGTGGGCGGACTTCTTCAGCAGCGCCGGGTTCATCCGCGTCGCCTACAGCCCGACGGAGGCGAGCAGGACGCCGGCCTCCTGCCGGCCCAGCGCCCGGATGGAGCCCTGCTTCTGGTCGCCGAGCGCGATGGGGCCCAGCTTGACCCGCACGAGCCGCAGCACCGGGAACCCGACCGCGTCGAACAGTCGGCGGACGATCCGGTTGCGGCCCGAGTGGAGCACGACCTCGATGAGCACGTGACCCGGCGTCGAGTCGATCAGCCGGAACGAGTCGACCTTCGCCAGGCCGTCCTCGAGCTCGATGCCGGCCTTCATCTGTGCGCCGACGCCCTTGGGCAGCGGGCCGCGGACCTGCACGAGGTAGGTCTTCGGCACCTCGAACGACGGGTGGGTGAGCCGGTTGGCCAGCTCGCCGTCGTTGGTCAGCAGCAGCAGCCCCTCGGTCGAGACGTCCAGCCGGCCGACGTGGAAGAGCCGCTCGGGGGTGTCCTTGAGGAAGTTCGAGATGGCGGGCCGGCCCTCGGGGTCGTCCATGGTGGAGACGACGCCGGCGGGCTTGTTGAAGACGAGGTAGCGCAGGGTCTCATCGACCTGGATGCGGATGCCGTCGACGTGGATGGTCGACCGCTGCGGGTCGACGCGGATGCCGAGCTCGCGCACGATCTGGCCGTCGACCTCGACGCGGCCGGCCTCGATCATCTCCTCGCAGACGCGCCGCGAGGCGACGCCGGCGTGGGCCATGATCTTCTGCAGCCGCTCGCCGTCCTTGCTGTGGAGGCGCTCGGGGCGGGCCAGGGGGCCGGACGGCGGCGCGGTCGCGCTGCCGCGGTGCTTGGGGGCGTGCGCCTTGGGGGCCTTGGCGGGCTTGACGTCCTGGCCGAACCGCTCGTTGCCGAACGGCTTGGCGGTCCGGCCGTCGCCGGGCTTCACGCGGGCGGCACCGGGCTTGCCCGCGCCGAACTTCGCGGCGCCACCGGGCCGGGCGGGGCGGCCGCCGGTCGTGCGCCGGTCGCCGGTCGGGCGGCCGCCGCGGCGGTCGTCGGCGGAGCGGCCGCCGGTGGAGCGGTCGCCGAAGCCGCGGCGGTCGTCAGTGGAGCGGCCGCCGTCGGGGCGCCCGCCGAAGCCGCGGGCCTCGTCGTCGCGGCCGTAGCGGTCACCGGTGCCGCGCTGGCCACCGGTGCGCGGGGCGCCGGAACGGGGAGCACCTGCACGCTGCCCTGCGGCACCACGTCCGGCACCGCTGCGGCCCGCATCGCCGAACCGGGGCGCGCCGTCGCGGTCGCCGGAACGGCCGTAGCCGTCACCGGAACCCGAGCGGCCTCCGGAGGAACGCGGTGCGCCGTCGCCGCCCGAACGGCCGTAGCCCTCGCTCGAACGTCCCGCGCCCGAGCCGGAACGGCCGTAGCCGTCACCGGAACCCGAGCGGGACCCGGAGGAACGCGGTGCGGACGAGCGGGGGTTCGAGGAACGGGGGTTCGACGAACGCGAAGCGGAGTTCCGGCCGGAGCCGGATGCCGAGTCGCCTCGACGGCGGTTGGCCTCCCGGCCCGCGCCGGAAGCTGGCGGCTGAGTCATGGTGCTGCCTCACAGACAAATGGGGTGGAGTGTCCGGCTCATCGGCCGGCAGGAGATGCGCCCCGATCACGGCCGGGGCAGATGCGGCCGCGTACGACCACCCTCCACTGTATCGCGAGGCCAACGGTGCGAGGCGGGTACGGACTGACGGGTGCGTCACCTGACGGCGAGCGCCGTCGACATCGCCGCATCCTCACCGAATGCGCCCACCCGCGCCGAGTGGACCGATAGCGCACCCACTTCGGACAGATGACGACATCACCCGCCCACTCGACGACGGGAGCGCGCCGAGTGGACCGATAGCGCACCCGGCCGGTCGAACGACGACATCACCCGCCCACTCGACGACGGGAGCGCGCTGAGCTACCTCGCCCGGAAACCCGGCGGCTCCGCCCGACTACCCACGACCCTTGGCCCGGCGGACCGGACTGGCTAGGGTCGAAGCGAGGACGTCCGTAAGCATGCTGAGGACCAGGAGGAACCATGGCGACCGTCAGCGACTTCGTCATCGAGCGGCTCATCGAGTGGGATCTGCACCAGTGGTACGGCTACCCCGGCGACGGCATCGGCGGCTTCGACGGCGCCCTCGACAAGGCGCAGAAGGACGGCAAGGATTTCCGGTACATCCGTCCGACCCACGAGGAGATCGCCGCCTTCATGGCGTGCGCCCACGCCAAGTTCACCGGTGAGGTCGGCGTCTGCGTCGCCACCTCGGGACCCGGCGCCATCCACCTGCTCAACGGGCTCTACGACGCGAAGATGGACCATCAGCCGGTCGTCGCCATCGTCGGGCAACAGGCCCGGGTCGCGATCGGCAGCGACTACCAGCAGCAGATCGACCTGGAGCGGATCTTCCAGGACGTCGCCGGATACGTCGAGACGGTGACGACGCCGATGCAGGCGCAGCTGGTGATCGACCGCGCCGTCCGGATCGCCAGGGCGGAGCGGTGCCCCACCGTCGTCATCCTGCCCGCCGACGTGCAACGGCTGGCCATGGAGGAGCCCAAGCTCGAGCACTTCGTCTCCCGCACCGGCGTCGGCCACCCCTCGACCGCCGTCGTCCCGCCCCGCGAGGAGCTCGAGCGAGCGGCCGCGGTGCTGAACGCCGGGTCGAAGGTCGCGATGCTGGTCGGGCAAGGGGCGCGGGGCGCCACCGACGAGGTGCTCGCCGTCGCGGAGACCCTCGGCGCCGGGATCGTCACGACGCTGCTCGGCAAGGACGTGATCCCGGGCGACGTCCCGTTCCACACGCAGCAGTCGGGTCTGCTCGGGTCCAAGCCCAGCTACGACACGCTGATGGACTGCGACACCCTCTTCCTCGTGGGCGCCAACTTCCCCTACGGCGAGTTCCTGCCGAAGACGGGGCAGGCGCGCGGCGTGCAGATCGACCTCGTGCCGGCGAACCTGAGCCTGCGCTACCCGATGGAGGTCAACCTGCTCGGGGACGCCAAGGCCACGCTCGCCGCGCTGCGCGAGCACCTGCAACGCGCCGAGGACCGCAGCTGGCAGGACGGCATCGTCAAGGCCATGGCCACGTGGAGGGAGACCCTCGCCGCCTCCGCGGACACCGAGGCGGAGCGCGTCAACCCGCGCCACGTCTTCCACACCCTCAACGAACGGCTGCCGCAGAACAGCATCGTGACCGCCGACGCCGGCAGCACCGCCGATTGGTACGGGCAGCACATCGCGCTCGGCCGCGGCATGGACGGCAGCCTCTCGGGCAGTCTCGCGTCCATGCTCGCCTCGATGCCGTACGCCCTCGCTGCGAAGTTCGCCCACCCGGACCGGCCCGTCGTGTGCACGATCGGCGACGGTGCCTTCCAGATGCTCGGCATGAACGAGCTGATCACCGTCAAGCGGCACTGGAAGGAGTGGGCGGACCCGCGGTTCGTCGTGCTCGTCCTGCACAACGACGACCTCACCCAGGTCTCCTGGGAGATGCGCG
Source organism: Tersicoccus mangrovi (assembly GCF_036881825.1). Classification (NCBI taxonomy): domain Bacteria; kingdom Bacillati; phylum Actinomycetota; class Actinomycetes; order Micrococcales; family Micrococcaceae; genus Tersicoccus; species Tersicoccus mangrovi. The sequence continues at coordinate 75,504 of NZ_JBAJMW010000002.1, forward strand.
AGGCCGGTGATCCCCGCTACGACACCAGCCAGCTCGTCGAGGACATGAACTACGCCGCGTACGCCGAGCTGCTCGGCCTCCGGGGTATCCGGGTGGAGACCAAGGACGACGTCGCCGCCGCGTGGGACGCCGCACTGGCGGCCGACCGGCCCGTCGTCATCGACGCCGTCACCGATCCCGACATCCCGCCGCTGCCGCCCCACATCAGCTTCACGGAGGCCAAGGGCTTCCTCTCGGCGCTGCTCAAGGGCGACCCGGCCGAGGGCGCCGTCGTCGTCGACTCCGGACGGCAGGTCGCGGCGCAGCTGTTCGCGAAGGCCAAGTCGGCGTTGACGCCGGGGAGCTGAAGTCGCGCGGTGCCGGGCGTGCCGTCGCGTCGACTATTCGATTTCGCTTGTTTCGAGCCCCGTGAAACCCCAGAAATCGAATAGTCAACGGGGGCGGGTGGTGGTCCCGACGGGTTGGGCCGCGTCCCACCAGTCGAGCACCCGCGTGGCGAAGAACGTCAGCCACGGGGACGGCTCGCCGACGGGCACGTCGACCTCGAACCACGCCTCCCCCGGGTGCCGCCGCTCCTGCAGCCACCGGCCGTCCGGCTGGCGGGCGTCGCGGATGACGGCGACCGCGTCGGCCATCCGCGGGTCGGGCGGCGTGCCGTCGGCCAACGACGCCGCGCGGAAGTGGTCGGCCGCGTTCAAGGCCGTGTAGACCCAGCGGAACGGGTAGGCGAAGCAGTCGACCCAGGGGCCGACCCGCTCGCCCGTCGTCGCCCGGTAGAGCAGTCGCCGCTGCAGCAGGTACTCCTCGCCGGCGTGCCGGGCCGCGGTCACGGCCTCGTCGCCGCCGGTCAGGCACTGCCAGGCCAGCAGCCCCTTCACGCTGTTCAGCGTCGAGTGGAACGACGCGCGCGTCGAGCCCTCGACCCACTCGCAGTTCCACCCGCCCTCGGGCTGCTGGTGCTCGACGAACCAGCGCGCCAGGTCGCTCATGTCCACGCCGAGCCACGCGCCGTTGGCCAGGGTGAAGCCGTTGATGCAGCAGTCGACCTCGCCGTCCCAGTAGGGCAGGTCCTCGTACTCCCAGCGGCTGTTCGCGGCGAGCTTCTCGGCGGTCCCGTCGAGCGCGGCGGCGTCGAGCCCCCACTCCCGCAGGGCCACCAGGCTCCACGTCGTCGCCGTGTAGGGCTGTCCGGACCACGCGCTGTCCTGCTCCGGCTCGGCGTCGGAGGACGGCGAATCGTCGGCGGTGGACGCGTCGTCGGCACCGGACGCCGCTGCGTCGCCGGCGGAAGCCGCCTCGGAGGTGGATGAGTCGGTCGGTGCCGCCGCGGCCTGCTCCCGCTCCCGGGCCTGCATCTGTTCGACGAAAGCCTTCGGGAAGTACGCGCCGCCGGCCCACTGCCCGTCCTCGTCCTGGTGGGCCAGCATCGCGGCGCCGAACCCCTCGGTCGCCACCCGGGCACGCGTCGCCTGCCACACCGTCGGCGGCGCACCGGCGAGGTCGCGTTCGACCTGCCAGCGCAGCGTCGGGTCGGTGTCGAGCAGCCAGTCCAGCAGGGCAGCGTCAGTCGCCATGCCGGACAGGCTACGGGGCCGGACGGCCCCGCGAGAAGGGGTCCGCCCCACAAGAAGGGCCCGGCCGGGTCACGTCAACTCGGTGACCCTCCCGTGGTCGATCCGCAGGCGCCGCTGCGCCCGGCGCGCGAGCGACGAGTCGTGGGTGACCATGATCAGCGTCAGCCCGACGTCGCCCCACTGCCGCTCGAGCAGGCCCATGATGTCGTCGCGCATGGCCTCGTCCAGGTTTCCCGTCGGCTCGTCGGCCAGCAGGACCGAGGGCCGCTTGACGAGCGCCCGGGCGATCGCGACCCGCTGCTGCTGGCCGCCGGACAGCTCGGAGGGCAGGTGGTCCGCGCGCTCGGCCAGGCCCACGTCGGCGAGCGCCTGCCGGGCCTTCTCCGCTCGGCCGGCGCGGTCGCCGTCGGTGACAACGAGCGCCGTCTCGACGTTCTGCGCCGCCGTGAGCGTGGGGATCAGGTTGAAGTTCTGGAACACGAAACCGATCTCCGTGGCCCGGATGCGGCCGAGCCGGGAGCCGGAGAGCCGCGCGAGGTCGTCCCCGCCGAAGTGGACGCTGCCCGAGCTCGGTCGGTCCAGGGCCCCGAGCATCTGCAGCAGCGTGCTCTTGCCGCCGCCGGTCGGCCCCTGGATGGCGACCATCTCGCCGGGCCGGATCGTCAGATCGACGCCGTCGAGCGCCCGGACGGACCGGCCCTGGTGCTGGTAGGTCTTGGTCACGGACGCGAGTTCGTACATGGCGGAGGTGGCTTCCTGACGAGCGGGCGGACGGGCCGGCAGGGGCGACGTCGACGCGCGAGACGGTTCGAAGGCTGACGTCGACGAGGGTTCAGTTGACAAGGGTTCAGTTGACCGGGGTTCAGTTGACACTGCGCAACGCCTCCGAGGGGCTCAGGCGAGCGGCACGCCACCCGCCGATGGCACCGGCGAGCAGGCCGCCGAGCACGGCGAGGCCGACGGCGCCGAGGACGATCCATACGCTGACCGGCGCGTGCAGCACGACGTTGTTGGCCTGCTGGGCGAGGGCGCCGCCGAAGCGGCCGCCTCCCCCGCCGCCGAAGCCGCCGCCTCCGCCTCCGTAGCCGCCCGCGGCGCCGGCGGCGCGCTGGACCCCGCCGCCGGTCGCGGCCCGGGACACGTTGGCTCCGAGCGTCGGGCCGACGAGGGTGATGACGAGCGCGGCCACGAGCCCGAGCGCGACCCCGACGACGCCGCCGATCAGCCCCTGCGCCAGGGACTCGCCGGCCACCTGGCGGGTGATGCGCCCGTTGGACCAGCCGATCGCCTTGAGGGTGCCGAACTCGCGGGTGCGGCGGCTGACGCCGGAGAGGGTGAACAGCACGGCGAGGGCGAACGCGGCCACCAGCAGCGCGATCGAGAGCCACAGGCCGAGGTTGGAGACCAGGCTGGCGGTGGTGCCGAGCGAGCCGGACACCGACGACGCGAGGTCGGCCTGCGTGTCCACGGTCGCGGCGGGCATCGCCTTCTGGAGGGACTGCTGTACCTGGGCGATGTCGGAGGACGACGCCGCCTGCACGTAGACGTTCGTGATCTTGCCCGTCATCGACGCCAGCTTCTGCGCGGTGTCGAGTGGGACGTAGACATTGGTGGCGGTCGCGCTGTCGGCGGTGTTGGAGTGCACGATGCCGACCACGGTGAAGGTCGTGCTCGCGAGCGTGAGGGTGCTGCCGACCTTGAGGCTCTTGTCCGTCGCGTAGGCCGAGTCGATCACGGCGACGTGCTTGCCGTCGTCGGCCGCGGTGAGGGTCCGGCCCGACGTCAGTGTCGCGGCCGAGAGGGGCCCGAGGGCAGCGGCGGACGGATCGAGGCCGGTCACGGAGAAGCTGTTGACGGAGAACGAGCTGCCGGCGCCGCCGCCGGTGCCCCCGGTCCCGGGACTCGCGCCCGCCCCTCCGCCGGACCGGTATCCGCCGGTGCCGCCGGCGGCCTGGCCCTGCGTCCGGTCCGGCAGGGTGCCGCTGAAGCTGACGCTGGTCAACTCCAGGGTCGCCGCCGCGTTGGCCACGTGCGGGACGCCCTTGACGGACGCGAGAGCGGTGTCGGCGAACGCGGTCGACCCGCGCGTCGTCGTCAGGCGCGACTGCGAGATCTGGCGGGTGCCGTCGCTGCCGGCCTGCCCGGCGCCCTGGCCGAAGGCGAAACGGCCCTCGCCGCCGGTGCCCGGCGTCGGCGCGGTGGCCCGCTGCGTGACGGTGATATCGGTGCCCACGCCGTAGACGGAGGACAGCACGGACGCCTGGGCGACCTTGACACCGCCCGCGAGCGCGTTGACGACGATGACGAGGGCGATGGCCAGCGCGAGACCGGTGGCGACGATGATGGTCTGCCGCCGGCGTCCGCCCAGCTCACGGCGCAGATAGGTGAAGTACATCGGATCCCTTCGAGTGAACCTGTGATTCACCCGAAAGCTATGGCCTGCACTTTCGAGCTGCCTGCAGTGCAGTTATGCCAGCGCTGTGAAGCTGCTGTGACTCGTGGCGATCCGAGCCGGAGGGTCAGTACTCGCCGTCGCCGTAGTCGTCGAGCGCGTCCAGGCCCGGCAGGTGCGGGGCGATCTGCGGCAGTTCGTCGATGCTGCCCAGGCCCATCCGCTCGAGGAAGTACGACGTCGTCCGGTACAGCAGCGCGCCGGACTCCGGGTCGGTGCCGGCGTCCTCGATCATGCCGCGGGCGGTGAGCGTGCGGACGACGGAGTCGACGTTGACGCCGCGGATCGCCGAGACCCGGGCGCGGGAGACCGGTTGCCGGTAGGCGATGACGGCGAGGGTCTCCAGGGCCGCCTGCGTGAGCCGCGCGGTCTGTCCCTCGAGCACGAAGCGGGAGACCAGCGGCGCGAACTCGCTGCGGGAGAAGAACCGCCAGCCGCCGGCCACGTTGCGCAGCTCGAAACCGCGGAGCGGCAGGCCGCTCGCCCCGTCGGGGCCGTACCCGTCGTACTCGGCGCGCAGCTGGGCGAGCAGGGTGCGGATGCGGTCGACCGGCAGCGCGAGCGCGGTCGCCAGCTCCAGGTCGCCGACCGGCTCGTCGACCACCATGAGCACGGCTTCCAGCGCGGCCTTCGCCCCGCCGGGCAGGGCGTCGACGTCGAGACCAGCACCGTCGAAGCCCGCGGCGGCGGGGACGCCGGTCGCGTCGGCATTTTCGTCGGCAGCGGCGGCGTCGACGACCGGGTCGACGCTCGTGTTCTCAGTCATCCTGTCCGTCCTCCTCGTGCTCTGTCTCCGCGTCGGTCGCCGCGTCACGCTCCCGACGCGCCCGCACGGCGGCCGCGACGTCGGCGTCCGTGACCCCGGTGTCCTCCCTCGCGTCGACGGTCCCGTCCGCGGGGTCGGCCGCCGTGCTGTCGGCGTCGTACTCCTCGGTCAGCGCCTCGGCGGACCAGTCGCTGTCCGGGGATCGCCAGTGCACGGTCAGCTCCCCGAGCGGACTGACCTGGTCGAAGCCGACCACCTGGTCCCGGTACATCTCCAGCAGCGCGAGGAAGCGGGCGACGACGACGAGCGTCGTGTCCGCGTCCGCGACCAGCGTCCGGAAGGAGGCGGCGCCGTGCTCCTGCAGCCGGGTCGCGAGGATCTCGGCCTGCTCCCGGACGCTGACCGCCGGGGCGTGCAGGTGCGTCAGCCCCACCTCGACCGGAACGGCCGGTTTCGGGGCCAGCGCCTTCGCGGCGAGCGCGGCGAAGTCCTCGGGCGTCGTCTTGAGGATCAGTTCGGGCAGCAGCGCCGCGAACTGCGGCTCGAGCGCGACGAGCCGGGGGTGGCGGCTGGACTCGGCGGACAGCCGCTCACCGATCAGCCGCGCGACCTCCTTGAACGCCCGGTACTGCAGCAGCCGGGCGAAGAGCAGGTCCCGCGCCTCGAGCAGAGCGACGTCCTCCTCGTTCTCCACCTCACCCGACGGCAGCAGCCGGGCGGCCTTGAGATCGAGCAGGGTCGCGGCGACGACGAGGAACTCGCTCGCCTCGTCCAGCGCCCAGTCCTGCCCCGTGGCCTGCAGCCGGCGGATGTACTCGACGAACTCGTCGGTGACGACGGCGAGCGCGATCTCGGTGATGTCGAGCTCGTGCTTGGAGATGAGGTTCAGCAGCAGGTCGAACGGGCCGGTGAAATTCTCGAGCCGGACGGTGAACCGGTCGGCGTCGCCGACGGGAACCGCGTCGGCACTGTGGCCCACTCCCTCGGCGTTCGCGGAGCCCGACGCGTCGACGGTCTGCTCAGCCACGGATGCTGCTCACGAGAGGTCAGGCGTGGTGCGGGCGGCTCAGGGAGCCCCGCCGCGGCTGATCAGTTCCTTGGCGAGGTTCCGGTACGACGCCGCCGCCTGGTGGTTGCCGGCGTACGCGGTGATCGGCTCGGCGGCCACGGTCGCGTCGGCGAACTTGATGGTCCGCTTGATCACCGTGTGGAACACCTTGTCGCCGAACGCGTCGACGAGCCGGGCGAGCACCTCGCGGGAGTGCAGGGTCCGCGCGTCGAACATCGTCGGCAGCACGCCGTCGATCTGCAGACCGGGGTTGAGCCGGTCCTGCACCTTCTCGATCGTCTCCACGAGCAGGGCGACGGCGCGCAGGGCGAAGAACTCGGCGGTGAGCGGGATGATGACGCCGTGCGCGGCGGTCAGCGCGTTGACGGTGAGCAGGCCGAGCGAGGGCTGGCAGTCGATCAGGACGACGTCGTAGTCGTCGGTGACCTTGCGCAGCGCGCCCTGCAGCAGCTGCTCGCGGGCCACCTCGTTGACGAGCTGGATCTCCGCGGCCGAGAGGTCGATGTTGGCGGGCAGCAGGTCCACGCCCTCGGTCTCCGTGTGCACGATGACGTCGTGGATGTCGACCTTGCGGTCGGTCAGCACGTTGTAGACCGTCAGGTCCACCTCGTACGGGTTGACGCCCATGCCCGCGGACAGCGCGCCCTGCGGGTCGAAGTCGACGAGCAGCACGCGCCGGCCGAGTTCGGCCAGGGAGGCACCGAGATTGATGGTCGAGGTGGTCTTGCCGACCCCACCCTTCTGGTTGACCATCGCGATGATCCGGGCGGGCCCGTGGGAGGACAGTTCCGGCGGTTCGGGGAACTCGATCGCCGGTCGCCCGGCGACGTCGAGCAGGGTGTCCTGCTTGCTCGTCACTGATCCATCACTCATCTCGAAAGTCGGCGTCCACGGCGATCCGCGTCATCACGCCGCACGCGTCCGGGCGGTTCTCGAGGGCGAATCGCCGGGCACGACGCGCGGACACGGTCCCGTGGTCAGGTTCCACCCCAGCGTACCGGTAGGTCGACGCACCCACCGGGCCGCAGGTTCAGGTGGAGGTTGAAGGCTGGGCGGGAGCCCTCGTGGCGGACGACGACGGCCCCCGTCCCGGGTCCACCGGGACGGGGGCTGTCGTGCGTGCCGACCGGGTCAGCGGGCGGAGCTGCCGGTGCCGGCGAGCCGGTCCGCCGCCGCCCCCTCGAGCGTGGGCTCGGCGGCGGGCTCGACGGAGCGGGCGCCGTCGTGCGTCGCGACCTCGCCGTGGGCGAGCATCGTCGACTCGTCGAACTTGTCCTGACCCGAGAGCACGCGGTCCACGCGGTCCAGGTCGATCTCGCCGACCCACTTGCCGATCAGCAGGGTGGCGACGGCGTTGCCGGTGAAGTTGGTCAGCGCGCGGGCCTCGGACATGAACTTGTCGATGCCGACGATGACACCCATGCCGCCGAGCAGGTCGGCGCGGTGCGCCTGCAGGCCGGCCGCGAGGGTGGCCAGGCCCGCACCGGTGACACCGGCCGCGCCCTTCGAGGCGATGATCATGAAGACGAGCAGGCCGATCTGCTCCCCCAGGTTCATCTGGATGCCCATCGCGTTGGCCACGAACAGGGACGCCATCGTCAGGTAGATCGCGGTGCCGTCGAGGTTGAAGGAGTAGCCGGTCGGGACGGTGACGCCGACGACGGGCTTGGAGACGCCCGCGTGCTCCATCTTCGCGATCAGGCGCGGAAGCGCGGTCTCGGAGGACGAGGTGGAGAAGATCAGCAGGTACTCGCGGCCGAGGTACTTCATCAGCTTGAGGATGCTCACCCCGGTGATGACCTTCAGCAGGGTGCCGAGGATGCCGAGGATGAAGACGGCGCAGGTGACGTAGAAGGCGGCCATCAGCAGGAACATGGCGCCGACCGCGGCCCAGCCCGTGCTGCCGACCACGGCGGCGATGGCGCCGAACGCGCCGATCGGGGCGACCCACATGATCATGGTCAGGATGCGGAACACGACGCCCTGGACGAGGGTCAGGCCGCGGATCAGCGGCTGGGCGGCGGGGCCCATCTGCTGCAGCGCGAAGCCGACGAGCAGCGCCACGAACAGCACCGGCAGCACCGGGATGGAGCCCGGGATGATGTCCATGAGGAACTGGACCGTGCCGTCGGTACCGCTCGCGCCGGCGGGCTTGTACGGCGTCAGGTGCAGGCCGGTGCCCGGGTGCACGAAGTTGCCCACCACGAGGCCGATCGCCAGGGCGAAGGTCGACATGACGAGGAAGTAGACGAGCGCGAGGCCGCCCACCTTGCCGACGGTCGCGGCCTTCGCGATCGAGCCGATGCCGAGCACGATGGTGCAGAAGATGACCGGGGCGATCATCATCTTGATGAGGTTGACGAACCCGTCACCGAGCGGCTTGAGGCTCTTGGCGAAGTCCGGGGCGATGAGCCCGACGGCCACGCCGAGCACCACCGCGGTGATGACGGCGATGTAGAGCCAGTGGGTGCGGTCCTTCTTCCGGGCCGGGGTGCCCGATGTGACGGCGGCGGCCGTCGCGTTCTCCGACATGGTGTCTCCTTCGACTTCTGCGGGACGGGATGAACGGGGTACTACTGGATGACTGAGAGCGCGAGCCGGACCGCCAGGTCCCGAGACGCTCGTCACAGGCTCCTCCTGCTCTCACTGTCCCATCGCTGTGATGACCGTCACGGGTTGTGGTCATACTGGTCGCGCGCTCGTCCGCAGCGCGCATCGTTCTCGTCGCAGTTGTCGTCGCCGGAGGTGGCCGTGCATCCGTGGAGCATCGCGCGACGCCTCTTCGTCGGGCAGCTGCTGTTCATCGTCTGCGCCACGGTCGTCGTCTCGTGGGTCGTCGTGACGCACAGCCGGGACACGCTCGCCACGCAGGCGGCCGACCGGATGAGCACGACGGCGGTCACCCTGGCGGACAGCCCCTTCGTCGCCGCCGGCCTGCACGGTGGTGCGGGCGCCGACCGGCTGCGCGCCTACACGCGTGACGTCACGGCCCACGCCCACCTCGACTTCATCACCGTGATGCGGCCGGACCGGACCCGCGTCACCCATCCGAATCCGGCGGAGATCGGCAGGCCGTACATCGGCACGGTCGACCCCGCGCTGCGCGGCGAGGTGTTCACCGAGACCTACACGGGCACCCTCGGCCCGTCGGTGCGCGCGATCGCGCCGATCCGCGACGCCGGCGGGACGGTGATCGGCATGGTCGCCGTCGGGCAGACCACCGCGTCCGTCGAGAGCACGGCGCTGCGCCAGGTGCCGCCCATCCTCGCGATCGCGGCCCTGTTCGCCGCCGCCGGGGCCATCGTCTCCGTCGGACTGAACCGGTACCTGCGGCGGGTCACCTTCGGGCAGGGACCGGAGCAGCTGGCCCGCATGGTCGTGGTGTTCGATGCGGCGCTGCACTCGGTGGACGACGGCCTCGTCCTGACCGACGACGCACAGCGGGTGCTCCTCTACAACGACGTCGCCGCGGACCTGCTCGGCCTGCCTCCGACCAGGGGCGATGCGCGTCCGGTGCCGCTGGCCGACGTGGCGCTGCCCGCCTCGATCGCCGAGCTCGTCCGCAGCGGGCGAGCGTGCGAGGACGAGGTGCACGTGGCCGGGTCCCGGATCCTCGTCGTGACCCAGCGGGACGCACTCCGCAGCGGACGCACCGGCCGGTTCCGCGGTTTCGGGCGCTCGGATCGTCGGATCGGCCGGATGCTGACGGTGCGCGACCACACCGAGCTCACCGCCATCGCCGGGGAGCTGCAGACCACGCGCACGCTCAGCGACGCGCTGCGCGCCCAGACCCACGAGCACGCCAACCAGCTGCACACCGTGCTGACCCTGCTCGAGCTCAGCCGGGCCCGGGAGGCGGCGGACCTGATCGCCGGGGAGCTCGCCGGGACCGCGGCCGTGGCCGGGTCGGCGGACCCGACGGTCGCCGCCGTCGTGCCCGAACCGCGGACGGGCGCGCTGCTCGCGGCGAAGGCGGCGCAGGGCCGCGAACGCGGCGTCGACGTCACCGTCGAGGCCGACGTCGGTTTCGACCCCACCGACCGGGAGGCCACCGCGCTGCTGACCGTGCTCGGCAACCTCATCGACAACGCGCTCGACGCCGCCGCCGGCGCCGAGCCGGCGGGCCGCTGGGTGCACGTGGCACTCGGCGGGGGCGACGGTCAACTGGAGGTGTCGGTGGCGGACGGCGCCGCGGCGCTGACTCCCGATGATGTGCAGCGCATCTTCACCCGGGGGTTCAGCACCAAGGCGCCGGCGGCGGGACAGCCCGTCGCCGCCGGTCGCGGCGTCGGGCTCGCCCTGGTCCGGCAGGCGGTCGCGTCCCTCGGCGGTGACGTCGACGTCGACGTGCGCGACGGCACCGTGTTCACCGTCGCGATCCCGCAGCGGGCGGCCGCCGACGCGTCCTCCCCTGCCGGGCCGGGCGGCAGGGCGCGGCTGGCATGAGTTCTCCCGACCTGCGGGTCCTCGTCGTCGAGGACGACCCGCTGACCGCGTCGCTGCACGGCGAGTACGTGCGCCGGGTGCCCGGCTTCGCCGTGGTCGGTACCGCCCACACCCGGCGGGACGCGGTCGCGTTCCTGCTGCCGGATGGTCCCCGAGCTCGGCCCGGCACGCAGCCTCCCGCCGACCTCGTGCTGATGGACATGAACCTGCCGGACGGGCACGGCCTGGCGATCTGCCGGATGCTCCGCGCGGCGGGGGCCGGGATCGACGTCCTCGCGATCACCGCGGCGACGGAGCTGCCGGTCGTGCGGGAGGCCATCGCGCTCGGCGTCGTCCAGTACCTCATCAAGCCCTTCGGTTTCGCGGCGTTCGAGGAGAAGCTGCACGCGTATGCGGCGTTCCGCGCGGCCCTCATCACGGGTGACGGCGACGGCATCACGACCCAGGACGCCGTCGACGCGGCCCTCACCCGGCTGCGCGGAACGAACGCTGCGGCCGGTAGCGCGGCGGGGGACGCACCGGCGCCGTCGTCGGCCCCGCCCTCCAGTGCGCCGTCGACGCTGCCGAAGGGCCTGTCGGAGGGCACGCTGTCCCAGGTCGCGGAGCTGCTCGCCGCCAGCGCTGAGCCCCTCTCGGCCGCGGAGGTGCACGCCGGCACCGGCATCTCCCGGGTCACCGCGCGGCGGTACCTGGAATACCTCGCGACCGTCGGCCGGGTCGAGAAGGAACCGCGGTACGGCACGCCCGGCCGCCCGGAGATGGGCTACCGCTGGCATCCGTGAGGTGAAGTCTCCGGTCGGTCGCGGCTTGGCCGTGTGGCGGTCCCGTCGCCGCCACCCTGAGCTTCGAGGCACCCCTCGTTGAGTCAGCCAGTTCGGCCCGGAAGACATGCTCAGAGAGCCCCGTATTCGGGCAGGTCCAGCTGACTCACGCGAGGACACACGAGGCCACGCTGAGTCCGCCGGTTCGGCCCTCCAGCCCCGGTCATTGACCACCACCTGCGGGCAGAAATGACCGACTCACGGCAGTCACTCCGCTCGCGCCCGCCCGAGAGAGCCGTTCATTCGTTGAGTCAGTCAGTTCTACCCGAAGGACGTACTCAAAGAGCCCCGTATTCGGGCAGGTCCAGCTAACTCACGTCCGGAAAGGGTGCGGCGGAGGCCGGTGGGTTCGGTCGGAGGGACGGGGTAGCGTCGATCGTGAGGCCCGGCACCGGGTCACACCCCTGACGAAGGAGATCCCGATGAGCGACCTTCCCGGCGATGTGCCCATGGAGGACCCCACGGCCGACGAGCTCGACCCGCAGGACGGCCGCGACTCGCAGCCCGTCGAGGGCGACTCGGACGACCCCGAGCTGGTCGACGACCCGCTGCGCGACGAGTCGACCCTCATGGATCAGGGTTTCGAGCCCGTCGACCCGGATCGGCCGGCCGAGCGCGACATCTGATCGCACGTCCGAGCTGGCGCCGTCGGCGGTGCTGCGGGAACGCGCGGCCGCGCCGTCGGCGATCCGGCGGGAACAGCCACGTCCGCCACGGCACCGTCGAGCGGGCCCGGCCGGTACCACCAGAACCAGCGACGTCGAGTGGTATGGCCGTTCCGGTCAGGCCCGCTCGGACGCTGTCCTGGGTTCCGGCCGCAGAACCGGCTGGAGCGCGTCGATGACGGCGGGATCCTCGATGGTCGACGGGACGACGTAGTCCTCTCCGTCGGCCATCTGCCGCATGGTCTTGCGCAGGATCTTGCCGGACCGGGTCTTGGGCAGGGCGTCGACCACGACGGCGGTGCGGAAGTCGGCCACCGGGCCGATCTCCTGGCGCACGAGGCCCACGAGTTGCCGCTGCAGGTCCTCGGGCTCGACGTCGACGCCCGACTTGAGCACGACGTAGGCGACCGCCTTCTGGCCCTTGAGGGCATCCGCGACCCCGATGACGGCGCACTCGGCGACGGCCGGGTGCGAACCGACCACCTGCTCGATCGCGCCCGTCGAGAGGCGGTGACCGGCCACGTTGATGACGTCGTCGGTGCGGCCCATGACGAAGAGGTAGCCGTCCTCGTCGCGGTAGCCGGAGTCACCGGTCGCGTAGAAGCCGGGGAACGCGGTCAGATAGGACGACACGTACCGCTCGTCGCTGCCCCACAGGGTGGTCAGCGTGCCCGGCGGCAGCGGCAGCCGGATGACGATGTTGCCCTCGTCGCCCGAGGCCTGCGGCGCGCCCGATCCGTCGACGATCTCGAGGTCGAACCCGGGCGCGGGCACGGTCGGCGAGCCCGGCTTGATCGGCAGGGCCTCGAGGCCACGGGGATTCACGCAGATCGCCCACCCCGTCTCCGTCTGCCACCAGTGATCGACCACGGGCACCTGCAGGTGCTCGGCCGCCCACCGGTAGGTGTCGGTGTCCAGCCGCTCCCCGGCGGCGAACAAGGTGCGCAGCGACGAGAGGTCGTGCTCGGCCAGCAACGACGCCTCCGGATCGGCCTTCCGGATGGCGCGCAGCGCCGTGGGCGCGGTGAAGAGGACGTCGACGCGGTGATCGTCGATGACTCGCCAGAAGGCTCCGGCGTCGGGGGTACCGACGGGCTTGCCCTCGTACAGGACGGTGGTCGCGCCCGCCAGCAGCGGCCCGTACACGATGTAGGAGTGCCCGACCACCCAGCCGACGTCCGAGGCAGTCCACATCACCTGGCCGGGCCCGACGTCGTAGATGTTGGCCATCGACCAGGTCAGCGCCACGCACGCGCCACCGGTGTCGCGCACGACACCCTTCGGCGTCCCGGTGGTGCCGGACGTGTAGAGGATGTAGAGAGGGTCGGTGGCCGCGACGGGGACCGGGTCGACCGCCGTGGCGCCGGCCATCTCCTCCGTCCAGGACAACCACGGCACGGCGTCGCCCGCTCCGTCCGAGCCGGCGCCGTCGAACTCCGACCGGTCGTGCGCGAAGCCGTCCCGCTCGGCCACGATCACCGCGCGCACCCGGTGCCCGCTCAACCGCAGGGCCTCGTCCACCGCCGGCAGGTACTCGACCCGACGATTCGGCTCGAGGCCGCCACTGGCGGTGACGATCACCGTCGGGGCCGCGTCCCTGACCCGGCTGGCGACCTCGCGGGGCGCGAAGCCGCCGAAGACCACCGAGTGGACCGCACCGATCCGGGCGCACGCGAGCATCGCGATGACGGCCTGCGGGATCATCGGCAGGTAGAGGATCACCCGGTCGCCCTGGTCGACCCCCTGCGCCCGCAGCACCCCGGCGAAGCGGCTCACCTCGTCCAGCAGGCGCGCATAGGTGAAGCTCTCGGTGGCGCCGAGCATGGCCGAGTCGTACACGAGCGCGGTCCGATCCCCGTGACCGGCAGCGACGTGACGGTCCAGCGCGTTGGCACACGCGTTCAGCCGGGCGTCCGGGAACCACCGGTAGAGCGGTGCCCGGGAGTCGTCGAGCGCACGGGTCGGAGGAACCTCCCACTCGACGCCGGCAGCCGCCTGCAGCCAGAACGATTTAGGGTCGGTCAGGCTCTTCTCGTACGCGCGCTGGTACGCCCCTGCAGTCACCGCGTGCCCCTCTGCTCGTCGGATGTGACGCAGCTCATGGTAGACGTCCGGACCGGCGAAGACCAGAGCTTTGTATACACATCGGAATGAACAGGCGGTGTCGAGCGCAATTTGGCGCATCTGTGTATACACTGGCGAAGGATGGCGCCGCGGCCACGACCGAGTCGACGGGCCGAACGACGCAACCGCGGTCGAGGAGAAGGGACGGTGCGATGGCCCAGCGAGCCAGCGATCTCGCCTACTTCCGGCTCCGCACCGAGATCGTCGACTGGCGGATGCCGCCCGGGACGACTCTCGCCGAGACGGAGCTCTCCGCCCGCCTCGGCGTCTCCCGCACCCCGATCCGCGAGGCCCTGGGACGACTCGTCGCGGACGGCCTCGCCGCTCCTCAGGGTGGCCGGGGTGTCACCGTCACCGATGTCTCCCTCGCGGACGCCCGCGATCTGTTCGACGTGCGCATCGCACTCGACGGGCGCGCTGCCGCCCTGGCCGCCCACCGGGCGGACCCGGCCGTCTTCGCCGGTCTGGCGGGTCGACTGCGGGCAGCGGCGGGCCTCCTCGCCGCGGTCGATGCCGGGGTGACCGGCGGCGCCGGTCACGCGGACGGCGCAGGCGAGGACGACGGCGCTGACGACGACGGTGTCAACAGCGACGACGGTCCGGACGACGACCGGACCGACGCCTACTACGACCTCGTCGGGCAGCTCGACGACGAGATCGACGACGCCGTCGCCAACCCGCATCTGCTCGAGGCGCAGCGCCGCCTGCGCACACAGCTGACCCGGCTGCGCCGGCTCGCCCGCGACAACCCGCACCGCCTCGCCGAGTCGGCGCTCGAACACGCCGCGATCGCCGACGCCATCGCCGCCGGCGACGCCGACCTCGCCGTCGCCGCCACCCGCGTCCACCTGGCCAACGCCCTGCGTGGCGTCACCGCGGCCATCACCGACGAGCCGCACGGCCCCACCGGCGTCCGGACCGAACCTGCCACCCGACTCACCTGACCCGACCCGACCACCCCGAACACCAGTCGAGAGGACCACCACCCGATGCAGACCCACCACGTGCGCGTGCACCGCAGCGAGGAGAACCTGCCCCGCGAGGAGCAGCTCGCCCACCTGATCGCCCAGGTCGCCGCCGACCCGGTCGCCGTCGACGACGAGGTCACCGCCATGGTGATCAACCGGATCATCGACAACGCCTCCGTCGCCATCGCCTCGCTGAACCGCGGCCCGATCGTCGCCGCCCGCGCGCAGGCCCTCACGCACCCGTCCTCCCGCGGCGGCAAGGGCGCCCTCCTCTTCGGCCTCGACGCCGCGGCCGAGCACCGCACCTCCCCCGAGTGGGCCGCCTGGGCCAACGGCGTCGCCGTGCGCGAGCTCGACTACCACGACACGTTCCTCGCCGCCGAGTACTCCCACCCGGGCGACAACATCCCGCCGATCCTCGCCGTCGCCCAGCACACCGGCCGCAACGGCGCCGACCTGATCCGCGGCATCGCCACCGGGTACGAGATCCAGGTCGACCTCGTCCGGGCCATCTGCCTGCACGCGCACAAGATCGACCACGTCGCCCACCTCGGGCCCTCCGCGGCGGCCGGCATCGGCACCCTGCTCGGCCTGGACGTCGAGACGATCTTCCAGGCCGTCGGCCAGGCGCTGCACACCACCACCGCCACCCGCCAGTCCCGCAAGGGCGAGATCTCCACGTGGAAGGCCCACGCGCCGGCTTTCGCCGGGAAGATGGCCGTCGAGGCCGTCGACCGGGCGATGCGCGGCCAGACCTCTCCCGTGCCGATCTACGAGGGCGAGGACGGCGTCATCGCCTGGCTGCTCGACGGACCGCAGGGCGCCTACGACGTGCCGCTGCCCGGCGCGGGTGAGGCGAAGCGCTCCATCCTGGACACCTACACCAAGGAGCACTCGGCCGAGTACCAGGCGCAGGCGTGGATCGACCTGGCCCGCAAGCTGCACCGCGAGCACCCCGAGCTGGTGGACCCGGCGAATGTCGCCTCCGTGCTGATCAAGACCAGCCACCACACCCACTACGTGATCGGCTCCGGCGCGAACGACCCGCAGAAGTACGACCCCACGGCGTCGCGCGAGACCCTGGACCACTCGATCCCGTACATCTTCACGGTCGCGCTGCAGGACGGCGCCTGGCACCACGTCGACTCCTACGCTCCCGAGCGTGCGGGCCGCCCGGACACCGTCGAGCTGTGGCGCAAGGTCACCACGACCGAAGATCCCGAGTGGACCCGCCGCTACCACTCCCTCGACATCGCCGAGAAGGCGTTCGGCGGTTCCGTGGAGATCACGCTGAACGACGGGCGGGTCATCACCGACGAGATCGCCGTCGCCGATGCGCACCCGCTCGGTGCGCGTCCCTTCGGCCGCGAGCAGTACGTCCAGAAGTTCCGCACGCTGGCCACCGGGCTCGTCGACGACGCCGAGATGGACCGCTTCCTCGACGCCGCCGCGCGCCTGCCGGAGCTGGGCGCCGGGGAGCTGGACGCCCTCAACATCCAGGCCGCCGACGGCGTCATCGACCTGGCCGCCGCCCCCACCGGCCTGTTCTGAGCCGGCCGCTCTCCATCGACCTGTTCTGAGAGAGAGAAGGACTTCCCATGCTGTACTCCACGACGACGCCGCAGGCCAAGCGGGCGACGCTGCGGGAGATGCTGGTGCCCGGTGCGGCCCGGCAGTTCCCCGGCGCGTTCAACCCGCTTTCCGCGCGGCTGATCGAGCAGAAGGGCTTCGACGGGGTCTACATCTCCGGCGCGGTCCTGGCCAACGACCTCGGCCTACCCGACATCGGGCTGACCACCCTCACCGAGGTCGCCACCCGCGCCGGGCAGATCGCCCGGATGACGGACCTGCCGGCCCTGGTCGACGCGGACACCGGCTTCGGTGAGCCGATGAACGTGGCCCGCACCGTGCAGGAACTCGAGAACGCAGGCCTCGCCGGCTGCCACATCGAGGACCAGATCAACCCGAAGCGCTGCGGCCACCTGGACGGGAAGGCCGTCGTCGACACGGAGACCGCCCTGAAGCGGATCAAGGCGGCCGCGGACGGGCGTCGCGACGAGAACTTCCTCATCATGGCGCGCACCGACATCCGGGCCCTGGACGCCGGGCCGGCCGGCCTGGCCGCCGCCGTCGAGCGGGCGAAGGCCCTCGTCGACGCCGGGGCTGACGCCATCTTCCCCGAGGCGATGGCCTCGGTCGAGGAGTTCGCGGCCATCTGCGAGGCCGTCGACGTGCCGGTGCTCGCGAACATGACGGAGTTCGGCAAGTCCGACCTCTT
Source organism: Tersicoccus mangrovi (assembly GCF_036881825.1). Taxonomy (NCBI): domain Bacteria; kingdom Bacillati; phylum Actinomycetota; class Actinomycetes; order Micrococcales; family Micrococcaceae; genus Tersicoccus; species Tersicoccus mangrovi. The sequence goes on from NZ_JBAJMW010000002.1 coordinate 92,667, forward strand.
CACGCGCAGCGAGCTGGCCGACGCGGGCGTCGCGATGATCATCTACCCGGTGACCCTGCTGCGGATCGCCCTCGGGGCGGCCGAGCGGGCACTGGACACCCTCACCGCCGACGGGACGCAGGACGCCGCGGTCCCGGACATGGCCACGCGGGCCCGGCTGTACGATCTCGTTGACTACGAGGCGTACAACCGGTTCGACACGGGGGTCTTCAACTTCCAGGTCCCGGGGACGTCTGCCTCCGGGCCCACCACCACAGGAGGAATGCATGGCTGAGACCGACATCAAGAAGGGGCTCGCGGGCGTCGTCGTCGACACCACCGCCGTCTCGAAGGTCAACCCCGAGACCAACTCGCTGCTCTACCGCGGCTACCCGGTTCAGGAGCTGGCGGCGTCGTGCAGCTTCGAGCAGGTGGCCCTGCTGCTGTGGAACGGTGAGCTGCCGTCCGACGACGAGCTGGCCGAGTTCACCGCGTTCGAGCGTGCGCACCGCGCCCTCTCGCCCGAGCTGAAGCAGGTCATCGACGCCCTGCCGGACACCTGTCACCCGATGGACGTGTGCCGCACCGCCGCGTCGGTCCTCGGCGCGCAGGACCCGACGGCGGAGCACTCCTCGAAGGAGGCCAACCTCGCGAAGGCGAAGTCGCTGCTCGCGGCCATGCCGGCCGTCGTCGCCTACGACCAGCGGCGTCGCCGCGGTCAGGAGCTCGTCGAACCGCGTGAGGACCTGGGCTACTCGGCCAACTTCCTGTGGATGACGTTCGGCGAGGAGGCCGCGCAGCCTGTCGTCGACGCGTTCAACGTCTCGATGATCCTGTACGCCGAGCACTCCTTCAACGCCTCGACGTTCACGGCACGCGTCATCACCTCGACCCTGTCGGACCTGCACTCCGCGGTCGTCGGCGCGATCGGCGCGCTGAAGGGCCCGCTGCACGGTGGCGCCAACGAGGCCGTCATGCACACCTTCGACGAGATCGGCATCCGCCAGGAGGAGACCGCCGAGGAGGCCGAGGCGCGCGCGAAGGCGTGGATGGACGACGCCCTGGCGCAGAAGAAGAAGGTCATGGGCTTCGGGCACCGCGTCTACAAGAACGGTGACTCGCGCGTGCCCACCATGAAGGCCGCGCTCGACGCGATGATCGAGCACTACGACCGGCCCGAGGTCCTCGGCCTCTACAACGGGCTCGAGAAGTCGATGGGCGAGGCGAAGAACATCAAGCCGAACCTCGACTACCCGGCCGGCCCCGCGTATCACCTGATGGGCTTCGACACCCCGACGTTCACGCCGCTGTTTGTCGCCTCCCGGATCTCCGGGTGGACCGCCCACATCATGGAGCAGCTCGAGGCCAACGCGCTGATCCGTCCGCTGAGCGAGTACAACGGTCCGGACGAGCGTCACCTGAGCTGAGTCTCGTCCCTCCGACGGCGACGGCCGGTGGTCACCCGTGTCGGGTGGCCCCCGGCCGTCGGCGTTCCGGCACGCCGTTCCGGGCCGCCCGGCGGCGGCCGCGGCGCTGCTCCCGCCGCAGGTCGAACCGGTAGTGGTCGAAGTCGACCTCCATGGTGTGTCGCGGCGAGCGGTAGAAGCGGCGCTTGGCGATCCGGTCGTCGGCACGCAGTTCGGTGCGGATGGTGTCGGCGTCCGGCAGCGCCGCGGCCCCGCTGACCAGGTCCGCGATCCAGGCGCCCTGGGCCTCGGCCAGCGGCATCACCGCCCCGACCGGCTGCAGCAGCCCGACGAAGTACAGGCCCGGCAGGTCCGGGTGGATCACCCGCTTCCACAGCGGCAGGTCGTTGTCCTGCACCGTCAGGAGGTCGTCGTCGAGAAAGGGGAAGGAGACCCGGTAGCCGGTTGCCCAGATGATCAGGTCCGCCGGGACGCGGCTGCCGTCGACGAAGACGACGTCGCGCCCGTCGAACCGCGCGATGCCGGGACGCGGGGTGAGGCGCCCGGACCGGAGCGCCGCCCGGATGCCCTCGGACTGGACGGGGTGGGACTGGCCCGGGGCGTGACCCGGCCGGGGCAGGCCGAGCCGGGCGGTGTCACCGGACAGCAGGGCGCCGACGCGCAGGCGGGCACGCGTCGCCCACCACGGCATCCAGCCCGGGAGGGCGATCTGATCCGAGGGACGGCCCAGCAGGAACTTGCGCAACACCCACTCACCGCGTCGCTGGGAGATCGTGGCGGAGCGGCCGACGCGCGCGGCGGCCACCGCGATGTCCATCGCCGAGTTGCCGGAGCCGACCACGACGACGTCGCGTCCGGCCAGCTGCTCGGCGCTGCGGTACTCGTGGGAGTGCATCTGCTCGCCGTCGAACGTGCCCGGATACGCCGGATCGGGCCAGCGGGCGTCCCAGTGATGCCCGTTGGCCACGACGACGGCGTCGAACCGCTCCGTGCGGGCGGCGTCACCGGCTGATTCGCCGTGCGTCCGGATCGTGACGTCCCAGCCGCCGACGGCGGGGCGGACGTGCTCGACCGTCGTTCCGAAGGTGATCCGGTCACGGAGGCGGAAGTGGTCGGCATAGGCCGCGAAGTAGGCGGCGACCTGGTGGTGCATCGCGTACGGCGGGTAGTCCGCGGGCATCGGGAAGTCCGAGAACGCCATCCGTGGGCACGAGGTGTTGATCTCCAGGCTGTCGTAGCAGGCGGAGCGGCCGTTGGTGTTGCGGTAGACCCAGTTCCCGCCGATCACGGAGCCCTGTTCGTAGCAGGCGAACGGGATCCGGGCCGCCGCCAGTGCCTTGATCGTCGTCAAACCGCAGCAGCCGGCCCCGATGACGCACACGCGGGGCAGTGAGGGATCGGGTTCCGGCGGCACGAGCGCTGCGCGTACGACGTGGCGACGTGGCGTCGATGACACGGCCATGAGGCCATTGAACACCCGCCACCGGCCGACGGCGACCGGTCCGCCACCGACCTCCGGGTGCCGCTCTGGGCGGGACCCGGAAGGTCGACGCTGGCCGGTGTCAGGCCTCGTCCTCCTCGGGAGGCTCCTCCTCGGCGAGGATGCGGTAGATCGCCCGCCGGGCGGCGTCGACCTCCTTGATCGCGGCGCGCTGCTGCGCCTCCGGGGCGCTGCGCAGTTGCTTGGCCGCCTTCGCCAGTTCGGCAATGCTGCTGAACAGTTCGATGGTCTCGGACCCGGGCCAGGGCCCGTGCGAGGGTGCGGTGTCCCAGACCGCGTCGATCCGTTCGCGGTGCTCCTCGACGTAGGTGCGGCCCTCGCCGGTGAGCGCGTAGTCGACGCTGCGGCCCTGGCCCTCACCGGCGATGAGTTCCTCGTCCACGAGCTGGGCGAGGATCGGGTAGATCGAGCCTGCGCTCGGGGTCCAGGCGTCCTCCGTGCGCGCGGCGATGGTCTTCATCACCCCGTACCCGTTCGACGGCGCCTCGGCCAGGACCGCGAGGACGGCGAGACGGATGTCGCCACGGCCGGCCCGGCGTCGCCCGCCGGGACCGCCCCAGCCCCGTGGGCCGAAGCCCATGGAGCCGAACCAGGCGGCGGGGTCACCGCCGGCCCAGGGCGGGCGGCCGCCGCCGCCGAAGCCGGGTCCGAATCCGCCGCGGCCGCCGGGCCAGCCGGGGCCTCCGCCCCAGCCGCCCGGGCCGAAGCCGCGGCCGGCGTCGTCGCCCACGCCGGGAAATCCATGATGGTGTCGCATGATCGCGACCTCCTGTGGTGCTGAAAGGTCTGCGAGCCGGCCTTCCGGCCCGCCCGCACCGGGTCGGCTCTGCGAGCCGATCGTCGATGCGTGCGTTAACGATATATCGCGATACAACGCGATACAAGAGTCCGGAAGACGTTCGCTCAGAGCGTCAGCGGACCGCTCCACGTGGCGCGGACCGTCTCGTTGTCATCAGCGAGAACGACGACCGTGTGCTGCCGCTCCCCCGCCAGCATCCGCGGGAGCCAGTGCTCGGCATCGGCCCACATGCGCTCGACCGGCAGTACGGCGTGGGGGAACCAGGCAGGCGCGATCTCGTCCGTCTCCGTCAAAGAACCCGTCCAGTCCCGCGTGGTGAACAGCGCCGTCGCCATCGACCACGCCGGCTGCGCGGGGAAGTGGAAATCGACGACGCCGGCGAGGCTGACGGCGTCGACGGTGGTGGTCAGGCCGCATTCTTCCGCCAGCTCCCGGCAGGCGGCTTCGGCGTCGCTCTCCCCCGGCTCGACGTGACCGCCGAGACCGACCATCCGGCCGACCCCGAAGCCGGTCTTCTTCAGGCCGAGCAGCACCTCGGGGACGCCGTCCCGCACACGCAGCGGGAAGCACAGGGCAATGGGCGTCAACGTCTCCCGGGTCGGCAGATCCGGGACGGGCACGGGCGGAAAGGTCACGGCCCCAGCGTAGGGCCCGGGCGCGCACGGCGGCGGTCCGTCCGGCGCCACACCGGGTCCCACGACACGCCGCCGCCGTTCGGGACAGAACGCCCTGTCCCCGACGAGCCCGGCCTGTTCCGGGACTGGGTGCGCGCGGCGAGTGGATCCGGGCCGGCCCCCCTACCCGAGAGCCCGCGGATGGGCCGCCGCGTAGACCTCGCGCAGCGTGTCTGCCGTGACCAGCGTGTAGACCTGCGTCGTCGTCACAGAGGCGTGGCCGAGCAGCTCCTGCACGACGCGGACGTCCGCGCCGCCCTCGAGCAGGTGGGTCGCGAAGGAGTGGCGCAGCGTGTGCGGGGAGACCTCGCGCGTGATCTGCGCCTTCTCCGCCGCGGCCTTGAGGATGCTCCACGCGCTCTGCCGGCTCAACCGGCCGCCTCGGGCGTTGAGGAACAGGCCGGCATCGCCCTTCCCCTTCGCCGCCAGCGCGGGACGGCCGCGCACCAGATAGGCGTCGACCGAGCGGACGGCGTAGGAGCCCAGCGGCACGACGCGCTCCTTGGAGCCCTTGCCGAAGAGGCGCACGACGTCGGTCATCTCCCCGGCGTCCTCGGAAGCGGACGACGGGAGCGTGTCGAACGACGAGGCGAGGAAGACGTCGTCGACGTCGAGCCCGACGGCCTCGCTGATGCGGGCGCCGGTGGCGTAGAGGAACTCGAGCAGGGCGCGGTCCCGCAGGCCGGTGGCGGTGTCCGAGCCGGCGGCCCGCAGGATCCGGTCCACCTCGTCGACGCTGATCGCCTTGGGCAGCCGTTTGCCGGGCATCGGTGGGTGCACCTCGGCGGCCGGATCGGTCGGCGTCAGCCCCTCGAGCGCCCAGTACCTGTGCAGCCCTCGGACGGCGACGACCGTGCGCGCGGCGGATCGAACGCTCAGGGCGGCGCCCCCGTCCGCGCCGTCGCCGAGCGCCTGGGCGAAGGCGCTGACGTCGGCGCGGGTGACGTCGGCCGGCCGGGTCACCGACCGCGAGGCGAGGAACAGCAGGTAGCGCCGCAGGTCACGGCGGTACGCGGCCAGGGTGTTGCCCGCGAGGCCGCGTTCGACGCTCACGTGCACGAGGTACTCCCCCGCCGCCCGCCCCACGGGGCCGGCCCGGAAGGGGTCGTCCGCCGGGGTCGGTGCGGACACCGGCGACCCAGCAGACGGTCGTGTCACGGAGGGCTCGGGAGCAGCCACGGGTCAGCCGCGGTCGGGCGCGCTCGTCACCTGCTGACGCGCCTCCGGCGTGATGTCGTGCCGCGCGTTCTCCGGCTTCGTCGGGTCCTCGGGGAACGGCGCGTCGGCCGGGCGGAGGTGGTCGAAGCCGGTGGCCTGCGCCGCGGCGGTGGCGAGGATCGCGACGACGGCGGACGGGCTGTGCAGCCGGCCCGCGAGGACGGCCTCGACGGCGTCCTGCACGTCGAACCAGCCGACCTCGATCTCGGCCTCCTCGTCCTCGCGCTGGTGCCGGTCCTCCTCGGGCACCGGCCGGAGCCCGCGCGCCAGGTAGACCCGCTGCACCTCGGACGAGGAGCCGGGTGAGTTGTGGAAGTCGACGAGGACGTTCCACCGCTCCGCGACGAGGTCGGCCTCCTCGGCCAGTTCCCGCGCGGCCGCGGTCTGCACGTCCTCGCCCTCGACGTCGAGCAGGCCGGCGGGGATCTCCCACATGGTCATCCGCGCGGGCTGCCGGTACTGCTTGATCAGCAGGATCTGCCAGTCGTCGTTCAGCGCGACGATCGACACGGCACCGGTGTGGTCGACGTACTCCCGGGTGATCGGGTCGCCGTCCTCCGTGAGGGTGAAGACCTCGGTCCGCACGTCCCAGATCTTGCCGTCGAAGACGACCTCGGAGCTGCGGGTGAAGCGTTCGCCGTGGACGTCCTCCAGCGGGGTCGCCATGCGTCAGTTCACCTCGACCAGGCGGCCGTCGCGCTGGCGCTGCAGGGCGGCCTGCACGAGGCCGGAGAACAGCGGGTGCGGACGCGTCGGCCGGGACGAGAGCTCGGGGTGCGCCTGCGTGCCGACGTAGTAGGGGTGCACGTCGCGGGGCAGTTCGACGTACTCGACCAGCTCGCGGTCCGGTGACAGGCCGGAGAACACCAGGCCGGCCTCCTCGATCTGCGGGCGGAACTCGTTGTTGACCTCGTAGCGGTGCCGGTGCCGCTCGGAGGCGGTCGATGCGCCGTAGACCTCGGCGACGATGGAGCCCTCCGCGAGGTCCGCCGGGTACAGGCCGAGCCGCATGGTGCCGCCCATGTCGCCCTGACCGGCCACGATGCTCTTCTGCTCGGCCATGGTGGCGATCACCGGGTGGGACGAGTCGGACTCGAACTCGCTCGAGGAGGCGTCCTCCCAGCCGACCACGTGCCGGGCGTACTCGATGACCATGCACTGCAGGCCGAGGCACAGGCCGAGCGCCGGCACCTGGTTCTCGCGGGCCCAGCGCAGGGCGCCGAGCTTGCCCTCGAGGCCGCGGATGCCGAAGCCGCCGGGCACGCAGATCGCGTCGACGCCCTCGAGCGCCTTGCGGGCACCCTCGGGGGTCGCGCACTCGTCCGAGCGGACCCAGCGCAGCGACACCTTGGCATCGGTCGCGAAGCCGCCGGCGCGCAGCGCCTCGGTGACGGAGAGGTAGGCGTCGGGCAGGTCGATGTACTTGCCGACGAGCGCGACCTCGACCTCGTGCCTGGGGTGGTGCACGGCCTCGAGCAGCCGGTCCCAGTCGGTCCAGTCGACGTCCTTGAAGGACAGGCCGAGGTGCCGCACGATGTACGCGTCCAGCCCCTGCGCGTGCAGCGTCTTGGGGATGTCGTAGATGCTCGGGGCGTCCGGGCAGGCGATGACGGCCTCGGGGTCGACGTCGCAGGCGCGGCCGATCTTGATCTGCATCGCGTCCGGCACGGGCCGGTCGGCGCGCAGGACGATGGCGTCCGGCTGGATGCCGATGCTCCGCAGCGCGGCGACGGAGTGCTGCGTCGGCTTGGTCTTCATCTCCTGCGACGGGCCGATGTACGGCACGAGGGAGACGTGCAGGAAGAACACGTTGGCACGGCCGATGTCCTGGCGGACCTGGCGGGCGGCCTCGAGGAACGGCTGCGACTCGATGTCGCCGACGGTGCCGCCGATCTCGGTGATGATGATGTCCGGCGCGTTCGGGGTGCTCGCGGCGAAGCGCATCCGGTTCTTGATCTCGTCGGTGATGTGCGGGATGACCTGCACGGTGTCACCGAGGTACTCGCCGCGCCGCTCCTTGGCGATGACGGACGAGTACACCTGGCCGGTGGTCACGTTCGAGGAGGCGTTGAGGTTCTCGTCGAGGAACCGCTCGTAGTGCCCGATGTCCAGGTCGGTCTCGGCGCCGTCGTCGGTGACGAACACCTCACCGTGCTGGAACGGGTTCATGGTGCCCGGGTCCACGTTCAGGTACGGGTCGAGCTTCTGCATCGTCACGGAGAGACCGCGCTTGCGCAGGACGTGACCGAGGCTGGAAGCCGTCAGGCCCTTGCCGAGGGAGGACGCCACACCCCCCGTCACGAAGATGTGACGCGTCATCGTGGACGAGCCTTTGATGGGGGATCCGCTGTGTGTATTCGTTCGCTGCACCACGGAGTTCGAGCCTATCAGCAGCGACGGCCCTCACCAGTCCCGCGACCCGCCGACACGGGCCGACGACGGCGTGTCGCGAGCCGGCTCGACGTGTCGGCTGAGGTGTCAGGCGCGGGCGGCCTCGAGCAGTTCCCGGGCGTGCGCGCGGGCCGTCTCGGACTGCTCCTGACCGGCGAGCATGCGGGCGAGTTCGACGACGCGGTCCTCCGCGTCGAGCACGGAGACGTCGCTCGTGGTGACGCCGGCGGCGCGGTCCGAGGTCTTGAGCACCCGGATGTGCCGGTCGGCGAAGGCGGCCACCTGCGGCAGATGGGTGACGACGATGACCTGGACGTGCTGCGCGAGCCGGGCGAGGCGGCGGCCGATCTCGACCGCGGCCTTGCCGCCGACGCCCGCATCCACCTCGTCGAACACGAAGGTGGGCACCGGGTCCACCTGCGCGAGGACGACCTCGAGGGCGAGCATGACGCGGGACAGCTCGCCGCCGGAGGCGCCCTTGCCGAGCGGCCGGGGCGCGGAGCCGGCGTGGGGCTGGAGCAGCATGGCGATCTCGTCGGCGCCGTGCGGGCCGGGCTCTCCCCCGCCCTGTACGCGAACGACGAGGGTGGCGTCCTTCATCGCCAGCGCGGTCAGCTCGCTGCTGACGGCGGTGGCCAGCCGCTCCGCGGCGGCGGTGCGCAGCTCGGTGACCCGGGCGGCCTGCGCCGTCATCGTCGTCTCGGCCTCGGCGACCTCCGCCTGGAGCGCCTCGATGCGGCTCGTGTCGTCGGTCAGCTCGTCCAGGCGTGCCCGGGACGTCGCCGCCCAGTCGAGCACCTCGTCGATCGTCGAGCCGTAGCGGCGCGTCAGCGTGGTCAGGGCGGCGCGCCGGTCCTCGACCTCGGCGAGCCGGGCGGGACCGCTCTCGTCCAGGCGCGCCGAGTAACCGGCGAGGTCCGAGGCGATGTCGGCGACGAGATAGCCGACCTCGGCCACCCGCGTGGCGGCCGCGGCGATCTCCTCGTCGTCGGCGGACTCGGCGTCCAGGGCGCGCCGGGCCGCGTCGACCAGCCGGGCGACATCGGGAGCGTCGTCGGCGCCGTCCGAGACGAGGGCCTGGTGGGCGGTGAGGGCGGCGATGCGCAGCTGTTCGATGTTCCCGAGCTTGAGCGCCTCGGCGCGCAGGGCGTCGTCCTCGCCCGGCTGCGGGTCGGTGGTGTCGATCTCCTCGAGGGCGGTCTGCAGGTTCTCCGCCTCGCGCAGCCGCTCCCGCCGGTTCTCGATCAGCTCCCGCAGGGTCGCGGCGGCCTCGCCGTGCCGCTGCCACGTCTGCCGGTACTCCCCCAGCGCGGCGGCGAGCTCCGGCCCGGCGAAGGCGTCCAGAGCGGTGCGCTGGGCGGCCGGGGAGGCCAGGCGCAGCTGGTCGGACTGCCCGTGCACGGCGACGAGGTGGTGGCCCATCCCGGCGAGGACGCCGATGGGCACGGTCCGGCCGCCGGCGTGGGCGCGGCTGCGGCCCTCCGCACTCACGGTGCGGGCGATGAGCAGTTCGAGCGCGTCCCCGGCGTCCTCGAGGGAGGCTCCGGCGTCCTCGGCGGCGGCGCTGACGGCGTCGGACGCCGAGCTGCCCGGGGCCAGCCGGACGGTGGACTCGACGACCGCCGTCGCCGCCCCGGCGCGGACCGCCCCGGCGTCGGCGCGGGCGCCGAGCAGCAGCCCGAGCGCGGTGACGACCATGGTCTTGCCGGCACCGGTCTCGCCGGTGACGACGGTCAGCCCGGGCCCGAGGGCCAGGGTGGCCTCGGTGATGACGCCGAGGTCGGTGATCCGGATCTCCTCGATCATCGATGCGCCTCCGCGCTGTCCGGCGTCTCGTCACGGCTGGGCGTCGCTCCGGTTTCCGCACTGCTCGATGCGCGACTGGACGTGCGGGCGGACGGGTGCGCCGCAGAGGGGCCGCGCCAGCCGACGGTCGGCAGGGAGAACTTGCGGACCAGCCGTTCCGAGAAGGGCGCCCGGTGCGTGCGGGCCAGCCGGACCGGCGTCGCCGACCGGGTGACCTCGATCCGGGACCCGGTGGGCACCTCGGTCGCCCGGCGCCCGTCGCACCAGAGCACCCCCGAGGCGTCGGTGCGGTCGAGCACCTCGACCGCGAGTGTCGACGTCGGAGCGACGACGAGAGGCTTGGCGAACAGGGCGTGCGCGCTCAGCGGGACCATGAGCAGCGCGTCGACCTCCGGCCAGACGACGGGTCCGCCGGCGGAGAACGCGTACGCGGTGGATCCGGTCGGGGTGGCCATGACGACGCCGTCGCAGCCGAAGGTGCTGATCGGGCGTCCGTCGACCTCCATGACGACCTCGATCATGCGGGCCCGGTCGGACTTCTCCACGCTCGCCTCGTTCAGCGCCCAGTTGTGGTCCACCTGCCGGCCGTCGCGCCACACCGCGACGTCGATCGTCATGCGCTCCTCGATCTCGTACGCGCGGTCGGCGACGAGGCGGATGGTCTCCGCGAGGTCGGTGCGGTCGCTCTCGGCGAGGAAGCCGACGTGCCCGAGGTTGACGCCGAGCAGCGGGACGGCCGAGTGCCGCACGAGTTCGGCCGAGCGCAGGATGGTGCCGTCGCCGCCGAGCACCATGCCGAGTTCGATGTCGGCCAGGCTCACGTGTTCGTTGAGGATCTCGCCGCACTCGATCTCGACGCCGGCGTCCGCGAGCGCGTCCCGGTCCGTGCGGGTGAGCACCGCCGCGAGGCCCTCGTCCTGCAGTTGGCGGGCCGTGGCGACCGTCGCGTCGACGGCGTCGGGACGCCCGGTGTGCGGCAACAGCAGGATGCGGCGGGTCATGTGTCGATCGTAGGCGTTCGACGCGGACGGGCCCGGGACGGACGTCGGGCTGTCGACAACCCGGCGACCCACGGCGTCCGGGGTGCCGACGGTCTCCTGCCGCTCACGCGGTGCTCAACCGGTGCGGGCGCCCAGCCAGAGGAAGAACTCGACGTTGCCGTCCTGGCCCGGCAGCGGGCTGGTCGCCTCGCCGCGCACGGTCAGCCCCGCGTCCCGCGCCGCGGCGGAGACCCCGTCGACGGCCGCACGCCGGTCCGCGTCGGCGACGACGACGCCGCCCTTGCCGAGGCGCGAGCGGCCCACCTCGAACTGGGGTTTGACCATGAGCAGCAGGTCCCCGCCGGGTGCGGTGACGGCGGCGAGGGGTTCGACGACGAGGCGCAGCGAGATGAAGGAGAGGTCGGCGACGGTCAGCTCGACGGGGCCGCCGATGTCCTCCGCCGTGAGATGGCGGATGTTCAGGCCCTCGACGACGCGCACCCGCGGATCGGCGCGCAGCTGCGGGACGAGCTGGTCGTGCCCGACGTCGACGGCGGCCACCTCGCGGGCCCCGGCGCGCAGCAGCACGTCGGTGAAACCTCCCGTGGAGGCGCCGGCGTCGAGGCAGCGCCGGCCGGCCACCGCCACGTCGGGGAACGCGCGCAGCGCGCCGGCGAGCTTGTGCCCTGCGCGGCTGACGTACTCCTCGGCGGCGGCGTTGACCGCGACGTCGTCCTCCGGCGCGGTCGCGAGGGCGACCTTGGCCGCCGGGGCGCCGTTGACGGTGACCCGGCCCTCCCGGACCAGGGTCGCGGCGTGGGTGCGGGAGCGGGCGAGCCCGCGGGCGACGAGCTCGACGTCCAGGCGGCTCACGGCGCCGGCGACGGGCGCGGGCCCTCGGGAGCGTCGAGGGCGGCGGTGAGGGCGGCGTGCAGGTCGGTGTAGAGGGCGGCGGGATCCTCGGCCGCACCGGTGCGCACGGCGTCGAGCCGTTCGAGGATGCCGCGGACGGCGTCGTCGGTCAGGGCCGGGTCGTCCAGGTCCGGCAGCTCCGGCCAGGTGGGCCCTGCTGCGTCGTGCTCGCTCACGCCCGCCAGTCTAGGGGCGGGGCCGGCGTCACCACGGACATGGCCAGCATGCTTCCGGCATGGCGACCCGGATCACCGGGGTGACGTGCGTATTCTCCTCAGCATGAGCAACCCCGGCGCCTGCAGCGCCTGCCGGAACGGCGACGAGCTGGACATCGCGTTCTCCATGGCCTTCCAGCCTATCGTCGACGTCGACAAGGGCACTCCCTTCGCGTACGAGGCGCTCGTGCGCGGCCCCGAGGGGCAGGGCGCGCTGACGGTCCTCGACCAGGTGACCGACGCCAACCGCTACGGATTCGACCAGTCGTGCCGCGTCAAGGCGATCGAGACGGCCATGGCGGCCGGCATCGCGCAGACCGGGGCACGGCTGTCCATCAACTTCCTGCCCAACGCCGTCTACTCGCCGGTCGCGTGCATCCAGCTGACCCTGCGCACGGCCCGCCAGCACGACTTCCCGCTGGACCGGTTGATCTTCGAGTTCACCGAGAACGAGCAGATGGCCTCGCCCGACCACATCGAGTCCATCATCGACAGCTACCGCGAGATCGGCTTCACGGTCGCCGTCGACGACTTCGGCGCGGGCCACTCGGGCCTGGACCTGTTCGCCCGCTTCACCACGGACCTGCTCAAGCTCGACATGGTGCTGGTCCGCGGGATCGACGCCGACCCGCGGCGGCAGGCCGTCGTCCGGGCCGTCGTGGGCCTGTGCGCGGAGCTCGACACGATCCTCGTCGCCGAGGGCATCGAGACGCCGGAGGAGGCCCGCACCCTGCGCGACCTCGGGGTCCGCTACCACCAGGGGTTCCTGTACGCCCGGCCGGCGTTCGAGAGCCTGCCGGAGATCGCCTTCGCGCTCTGAGGCGCCGCCTCCTACGTCCGGCGTGACGCCGTCCCCGACAGTAAGTACGCTTCACGACATGAACGCAACCTCGGCGACGATGCCGTCGCGGGCGGGCCGACGGCCCCGGATGTCGCGCCTGCGACGCCGGGAGGCTCTCGCTGGCTACCTGTTCATCTCGCCGTGGATCATCGGGTTCCTCGTCTTCACCGTCGGCGCGATGGCCTACAGCCTCGTCATCTCCTTCAGCCGCTACAACCTGGCCACGAACATCGCCCGCCCGGTCGGCACCCGCAACTACGAACTGCTGTTCTCCGACCCGAAGGTCGCCACCGCGCTGGCGAACACCCTCTACTTCGCGGTGCTCGCCGTCCCCCTGGAGATCTGCTTCGCCCTCCTGCTGGCGCTCCTGCTCTCCCGCGTGGGCCGCGGCGCCGGCTTCTTCCGGTCGGTGTTCTACCTGCCGAAGATGACGCCGGCCGTGGCCACTGCGTCGGTGTTCCTCCTGCTGCTCAACGGCAACACGGGCGCCATCAACCAGGCGCTCAAGGCGGTCGGCATCCAGGGGCCGCAGTGGCTGGTCGACCCGAACTGGGTCAAGCCGTCGATCGTGCTGATGACGCTGTGGGGCGTCTCGGGCACCATGGTCATCTTCCTCGCAGCACTCAAGGCGGTGCCGACCGACCTGTACGAGGCGGCGCAGCTGGACGGCGCCGGGCCGGTGCGGCGGTTCTTCTCCATCACCGTGCCGATGATCTCCCCGACCATCTTCTTCAACGTCATCGTCCTGACGATCGCGGCCCTGCAGGTCTTCGACTCGGCGTACCTGCTGTTCTGGCGCGACCAGTCCAACGCCTCGCCCGAGTCGTCCCTGTTCTACGGCATCTACCTGTTCCAGCAGGCGTTCCGGGACTTCAACTTCGGCTTCGCCTCGGCGATGGCGTGGCTCCTGTTCGTCATCATCATGCTCATCAGCCTGGTCCAGACACGGCTCGCCCGCCGCTGGGTCTACTACGAGGGAGGTGCCCAGTGAGCCAGAAGGTCACCGAGGAGACCGACCCGGCGCCCGTGCTGGCCGCCGCACCCGTCCCCGTCCCGGCCCGCGCCGACCGTCGCGCCCGCCGCGGTGGCGAGAGTCAGGGCCGCCGCGTCCGGCCGGGAACCGTCCTGCTGTGGGTGCTGCTCATCGCGTTCACCGCACTGTTCCTCTACCCGTTGGTGTGGCTGCTCGCGGCGAGCCTGAAGCCGCGCGGCGAGGTGTTCGACAACCGGCTGATCCCGCAGACCCTCACGCCGGAGAACTACGTGCAGGTGTGGCAGCAGCTGCCCCTGCTGAGCTGGCTCGGCAACAGCGTGCTCATCGCGGTCATCGCCGCCGGGCTCGTCACGATCTCCAGCGCCGTCGTCGCCTTCGGCTTCGCGTACTTCCGCTTCCCGGGCCGCAACGTGTTGTTCGGGCTCGTGCTGGCGACGATGATGCTGCCCGGCGCGGTCACGATGGTGCCCCAGTACCTGATCTGGAAGAACCTCGGGGTGCTCGGCACGTGGATCCCGCTGTTCGGCATGAACCTCTTCGGGTCCGCGTTCTACATCTTCCTGCAGCGCCAGTTCTTCCTCGGCCTGCCGCGGGACCTGTTCGAGGCGGCCCGGATCGACGGCGCCAGCTACGTCGGGATGTTCCGGCGGATCGCCCTGCCGCTGTCCATCCCGTCGCTCATCATCATCTTCATCTTCGAGTTCCAGGCCAGCTGGAACAACCTGCAGGCCGCCCTGATCTACCTCAACGCCGGCACGGTCGAGGGCTACACGGTGCCGCTGGGCATCGCGCGGGCGATGACGATGTTCTCCCCCACCAACGGCGGGCACGGGGACTACCAGTACGTCATGGTCGCGGCGCTGGTGGTCACCATCCCCATGCTGCTGCTGTTCTCCTTCGCGCAGCGCTACTTCATCGAGGGCGTCGCCACGCAGGGCCGGAAGGGCTGAGAGCGGCCACCGTCCCTGACAGCACCGTCCCGGACAGCACGGAGGGGGTCGGCCGTTCGGCCGACCCCCTCCGTCGCGTCGCGGTGGTGCTGATCCCTACTGGTCGGCGTCCTGGTTGTACGAGCGCATCGCGGCGGCCTGCGCGTCGGCGAGCGCCTGCTGCGGCTGCTTCTGGCCGAGCAGGGCGGCCGTGATCGCGTTCTTCAGTTCGTTCTTGATCGCCTCACCGGCGGGTGAGACGCCGATCGACTTGCCGGAGGAGACGATGTCGTAGAACGTGCTGATCGCCTGGTCGAAGCCGGCGTTGCCGCTGGCCTTGACGTACTTCTGCCGGATCTCGGTGTCCGCGGCCGGCGAGCCGGTGAACAGGCCCGTGTTGATCGCGCCCGGGGTCTTGGCCAGCGTCGCGGACCGGGCCTTCGCCGCGGCGTCCCAGGACTGCTGGGAGACGAGGCTGAGCGCCCAGGCGCACGCGGCGTCCGGGTTCTTGGCGCCGGCAGGGATGACGAACGCGCTGCCGCCGGCGTAGGTGATCGGCTTGCCGTCGGCGCCCTTGAACGGGACCGCGGAGATCTTCTCCTGGTCCACGTACGGGGAGAGGACATTCAGGTACCACTGGGCGTTGGCCTGCGCGCCCACCTGGTCCTTGACGTACTGGTTGTTCTTGCCGAACGTGTCGAACGCGTCCGAGAAACTCTTGATCTTCGCGTGGCCGCCCTGGGCGTCGGAGATCTTCTTGAGCGTCTCGATCGCGGTGACGTTCTTCGGGTCGTCGAGGGCCGGCTTGCCACTCTCGTCCATGAGCCGGCCGCCACTGGCCAGCAGCCACAGCTCGGGCTGCCCCGTGGCGACGGGGTCGAAGCCGAGCCGCATCGGCGTGCCGCCGCTGGCCTGGTACATCGACTTGGCGGCGGCCACGAGCTGGTCCGGCTTCGAGGTGTCGAGCTGGTCGGCCTTGACGCCGGCCTGGTCCAGCACCCGGGTGTTCGTGATGATGGCGGCCGGCTGGTAGAACTGCGGCACCGCCCACAGCTGGTTCTTGTACTTCACCGAGTCGGTCACGGACGGGTAGAACTGCTTGGACGCGTCGACGTCGTGCGCGGCATAGCACTGATCCAGCGGCTTGATCAGGCCCTGCGCGGCGTAGGTGCCGATCAGCGCCCGGTCCATCTGCACGACGTCGGGCAGGTCCCCCGAGGCGGCGCGGGTGGTGAACTTCTGCGAGTCGAACGACGTCTGGTCGAGCTTGACCTGGACGCCGCCGAGCTGGCTCTGGGCGTAGGCGAGGCGGGCCTTGCCGACGTCGTCGGCGTTGTCGAACGCCCAGGCGTTCAGGGTGCCGGAGGCGCTGGCGCCGAAGGACGGAGCCGACGAGGAGTCGCCTCCGGACGAACTGCCACCGCCACCGCACCCCGTGAGGGCGAGCGCGGACACGAGGAACACGGCCGAGGCGGGCCGGACGGGAAACGACATCGTTGTCCTCCGATCAACGCCGGCGGTCGGCCGGCAACGGGTGCGCCGATTCATCAGCGTGCTTGTGAGATGAACGTAGACCAGCCACCGGACCGCGGCAACTCGCCACGCGACGGGGTCCGCAGGCTTGTCGGCGGAGGTGTCACCGGGGGGAAACACGGTCCTGACGTGGTCGCAACGGCGGGTCGTCAGGGTGGAACCGTCAGCACCCGCTTGCTCCGACCCGGGAGGACCACGATGAGTACCGCACCCCTCGCCACCCCGCCGGCCGACACCGACGATGCCCGCGCCGCCACCCGCGAGTCCCTCGAGGACTACACGCTCCGCTTCGCGCCACGGTCCTACCGCCGCTGGGGACCGGCCGTCGTCGCCACCAGCGCGCTCGGCGGCATCGCCTACCTCGCGGACTTCTCCATCGGCGCGAACATCGGCATCGCCCACGGCACCGTCAACGCCGTGCTCGGCATCGGCGTCGCCGCCGTCATCATCTTCGTGACCGGCTTCCCGCTGGCCTACTACGCGGCCCGCTACAACATCGACCTGGACCTGATCACCCGCGGCGCAGGCTTCGGGTACTACGGCTCCGTGGTGACGAACATCGTCTTCGCGACCTTCACGTTCATCTTCTTCGCGCTCGAGGGCTCGATCATGGCGCAGGGCCTCGAGCTGGGACTCGGCATCCCGCGGCCGGTCGGCTACGCCGTCTCGACCCTGATGATCATCCCGCTCGTCATCTACGGCATGAAGATCCTCGCGAAGCTGCAGGTGTGGACGACGCCGCTCTGGCTGCTGCTCATGGTCATCCCGCTGGTGTACCTGGTGGCCACCCACCCCGCGTCGGTGTCCCAGTTCTTCGACTACCGCGGGGCCACCGGCAGCGGCAGTCCGGACCTCGCGTCCGTGATGCTGGCGGCCGGCGTGTGTCTGTCCCTGATGGCGCAGATCGCCGAGCAGATCGACTACCTGCGGTTCATGCCACCCCGCACCGAGGCCAACCGCCGCGCCTGGTGGACCGCCGTCGTCATGGCCGGACCGGGCTGGGTGGTCTTCGGCGCGCTCAAGCAGGCGATCGGGCTGTTCATCGCGGTCTACATCATCGCGAACCTCGACCCGGCGGCATCGGCGACCGCGAACGAGCCGGTGCACCAGTTCCTCGGCGTCTACAGCGAGATGATGCCGGCGTGGCTGGCGATGACCCTCGCCGTCGTCCTCGTCGTCATCTCCCAGATCAAGATCAACGTCACCAACGCGTACTCCGGCTCGCTGGCCTGGACCAACAGCTTCACCCGCATCACCGGCACCTACCCCGGCCGGCTCGTGTTCGTCATCGTCAACCTCGGCATCGCGCTGGCGCTGATGGAGGCGAACATGTTCGACGTCCTCAACACCATCCTCGGGTTCTACGCCAACTGTGCGATGGCGTGGGTCGTCACGGTGGCCACCGACATCGGGATCAACAAGTACCTGCTGAAGATCTCCCCCGAGGCGCCCGAGTTCCGCCGCGGCATGCTGTACGCGATCAACCCCGTCGGATTCGTGTCCATGCTCGCCTCGGCGGTCGCCTCCATCGCGGTGTTCTTCGGCACCTTCGGGCCCGGGGTGCAGCCGTACTCGCCGATCGTGGCGGTCGGCCTCGCGGTCGTCCTGCCGCCCGTGCTGGCGCTCGCCACCCGCGGCCGGTACTACCTGCGCCGGTCCGACGACGGCATCGCCATCCCGATGGTCGACGCCGACGGCAACCCGTCCGACGTCCGGCTCCGCTGCTGCGTCACCGGCCTGGACTTCGAGCGGCCGGACATGATCGCCTCGGCCCGCACGGGCGCCGACGGGAAGCCGCTGTTCATCTCCTCGCTCGCCCTGGCGACCGACCGGGGCGGTGACCACGTCCTGCCCGCCGACCCGCCGGCACCGGGCACGGCGGGGGCCATCACGTCGACGGCGGCGGTCGCGCGCACCGGGCAGACGGCTCCCGATCCGGTACCGGCGAGCGGGACCTGACGTCGTCGTCGCACGTCAGCGTCGTGTCGGAGTCGCATCCGACTGGGGAGAAACCATTGACAAAGCGCGGGTGACTCTCCCTAGAGTGAAAGCCGGGGTGGTCGGGCCGACTGGGGAGGCCCGACCACCCCTCACCATGTCCGGCCCCGTGGCACAGCCCGCCGGGGCCTCGCCCGACCGTTACCGTGGAGCCGTGCACCGGATCACCGTCGTCGAGGACGTCGCCCGCGACGGGACGCCGCTGACCGGCACCCGCGCCCGCGACCTCGTCCGGCGGCTGGCCCTCTCCCCTTCCGGCGCCATGACCGTCGCCGCCCTCGTGGACGGTCTCTGGGCCGAGAGCGCGCCGCCGGCCCATCCCGCCAAGGCGGTCCAGGTCGTCGTGTCCCGCATCCGCGCGCAGTGGGGCGCGGACGCGATCGCCACCACCCCGGACGGCTACCGGCTCTCCGGCGCCGACGACGTCGACCTGCGCGCCGCGCTGGCGGACGCCGACGCCGCCGAGGACGCGCTGCGCCGGGGCCACCCGGACGCCGCCCTCGAGGCGGCCGACCGGGTGCTGCGCCTACCCGCCGACACCGACACCACCCAGCCCGCGGACACGATCCCCGCCGAGATTGCCGGTGCTGCGTTGTCGGCCCGACGCCGTGCCGCCCGTGCCCGGGCCGTGGCCCTGACCGACCTCGGCCGGTGGGCGGAGGCACTGCCGGAGCTGGAACGGCAGGCGGTCGCCGCGCCGGATGACGAGGCCCTGCTCGTCCGGCTGGTGCGGGCCGAGGCGGCCGTGACCGGCACCGCCGCCGCCCTGGCCCGGTTCGAGCGATACCGGCGACGGCTGCGGGACACCCTCGGCACCGACCCGGGGACGGACCTCTCGGCGGTGTACGCGGACCTGCTCGCCGGGCAGAGCGCGGGGACGACGCCGGCCAGCGCCACCGGACTCGTCGGCCGGGACGAGGCCATCGACGCCGTCGTCGCCCTGACCCGCAGCAGCCGCGTGACCACGATCGTCGGGCCCGGGGGCCTCGGCAAGACGACGCTCGCCCTCGCCGTCGCCGATCGGCTGACGACGGCCACCGTCATCTACGTCGAACTCGTCACCGTCACCGACGGCGACGACCTGGACGCCTACCTGGCCGGGCAGCTCGGCGGCGCCGGCCGGGCCACCGTCACGAGCGGCCCCCGCGTACCCCTGACCCCACGCCAGGTGATCCAGGACCGGCTGCGGGACTCCCGCGCCGTGCTGATCCTGGACAACTGCGAGCAGATCGTCGACGCCGTCGCGGACCTGACCGCCGCGATCGTGGCCACGTGTCGCCGGGTGACCGTGCTCGCCACGAGCCGCTCTCCCCTGCGGATCGGCGCGGAAGCCGTGTTCTCGCCGCGCCAGCTCACGCTCGCCGAGTCCGTCGACCTGTTCTCCCGGCGGGCGCGGGCGGTGCGACCGGACGCCGTGCTCGACGCCGACGCCGTCGCCGCGGTGTGCGCCCGGCTCGACGGCCTGCCGCTGGCCATCGAGCTCGCCGCGTCGCGCGTGCGCACCCTGACGGTTGCCGACATCGCCGCGCGGCTCGACGATCGCCTCGCGCTGCTGCGCGGCCGGGACCGGGACCGTCCGGACCGGCACCGCACCCTCGAGGCGGTCATCGCGTGGAGCTGGGACCTGCTCGCGGCCGACGAGCGGAACGCCCTCGCGGCGCTGACCGCCTTCCCGGACGCGTTCGGGCCCGACGCGGCGGCCGCGGTGCTCGTCGGGACCCCCGCGCCCGCCGGGACCAACGTCGAGGACCTGCTGGACGCGCTCGTCGACCAGTCCCTGCTCACCGTCCTCGACGGGGGCCGGGCTGCCCACGTCGCCGTGCTGCCGGTCCCGGGCGTGCGGTACCGGATGCTCGAGACCGTCCGCGAGTTCGCCTCGTCCCGCCAGACCGATCCTGCCGCCGTCGGGGACCGCCTCATCGCGTGGGTAGCCGACCGCTGCTCCGCCGAGCGACTCGCCCTGCACGGGCCGGAGCAACCGGCCGCGCTGGCCCGCACGGCCGCCGACGCGGAGAACCTCGCACGGGGGCTGCGGCTGGCCGTTGACGACGGCGATCCTCGCGCCCTGCGCATCGCCGCGGCGCTGGGATTCGCGTGGGGGCTGATGGACGACGAGGCCACGCTGACCGCACTGGCCGCCCCGCTCGGTGAGTTGGCACGGCGGGAGGCCGACCGGCTGATGCGGAGCGGCACCCCGACGGCGGACACCGAGTTCGCGGCGGTGGCCGACACCCTGAGCGTGCTCGTCGTCTACACCCGGGAAACCCCGGGCGGGTCTCGCTCGGCCCGGCCGCGGGCACTGAACATCCGAGCGCTACGGCGACTGCTGGACACCGCGGCGAGGCACCGGCCGCCCGGCGGCGGGGACGACGAGCCGGACGAGGTCCACGCGTTGCGCGCCCTGGCCTGCCACTTCCCCGCGCTCGTCCGCACCGTGACCCGCGGGGAGCCGCTCGTCGCCGGGCCGGGTGCGGGCATCACCGAACGGGTCGTCACCGTGTTCCTCGGTGCCTTCCTCACGGAGAATCAGGGCCGCGTCGGCGACGCCATCGCCGACCTGACCGCCCTCGTGCCGCTGCTCGACGACGTCACGCCGTGGCTGCGTGCCGGGGTCCTCCTGCGGATCGGCGAGCTGCACCTCGGGCGGGCCGACGGCGAGAGCGCCCGGCGCTGGGTCGAGCCCCTGCTGCCGCAGATCGGTTCCCTCGGGTCGGCCGAGAACCTCGTGCAGGCTCACGCGATCTGCCTCATGGCGGCCATGGCCCGCGGCGACCTGACGGGGGCGCGGGCCCATCTCGACGTCGTCGAACGGGTCCCGCCGCAGCCCTCGGGTGGTGCCGGGCCCTTCCGGCTCGTCGCGGCCACGTCCGCGGCCGAGATCGCGGCGGCGGAGGGACGGGTCGACGACGCCGACCGGCTGCTGCGCGAACTCGCCGTCGACGCGCGGGAACAGGACGCCTTCTTCGCGAGCGTCGACCGGCCCAACGTCTGGTACGGCTCCGCGATGGCCCTGGACCTGGCCATCCTCGCCCGCCACCAGCGGCCTCTGACCGGGGACGACGTCGTCGCCGAGGCGAGCCGCTGGCTGCTCTCGGTCAGCCGCGCGGCGCTGCCGTTCCTCGACCGGCCCCAGTACGGGTCCCTCGTCTTCGCGATCGCCTCCTGGCTGATCGCCGCCGGGCGCACCCGGGGCGGCGACGACGCCGAGGCGAGCAGCCGGGCCGGTGCCCGTCTGCTCGCCGTCGCCCTGCGGCTGGACTACAACCGCACCTACCCGTCGATGCGCCTCGACCCGGTACTGGCGGAGGCGCGAGCCGACGCCGCTGAGGCGTTCGACGCCGCGGTCGCCGACCTGGCCGAGGCCGGCGAGGAGGAGCTGCTGGACCGGTGCCGCCAGGTGCTCGCCGAGGTGCTCGAGCCGCTGACGGCCCCGGCGCCCTCAGCGGGCAACGCCGCTCAGGTGCGGCGCCGGTAACCCCAGAGCGCGAGCGGAGCGAAGATCGCCACGACCACGGCGAGGCACACGGCCGTCCAGAACACCTCGATGGTCAGTCCCCCGCCGTTGCACAGGTCGCGGACCGCCGAGACGAGGTGCGACACCGGGTTGACCTGGACGAAGGCCCGCAGCCAGCCCGGCATCGTGTCCGGCGAGACGAACGCGTTCGAGAGGAACGTGAGCGGGAACAGGATCATCATGCCGATGGCCTGCACGGCACGCGCGCTGCGGGCGACGGTGCCGAGGAACACGAAGATCCAGGACAGGGCCCACGCGCTGACGATGACGAGGAGCCCGGCGGCGATCACGCCGAGTGCGCCGCCGGCCGGGCGGTAGCCGAGGACGAAGCCGACGGTGAAGGTCAGGACCGTGGCGATCAGGTAGCGGATCAGGTCGGCGATCATCGGGCCGGCCAGCGGCGCGAGCCGGGACATCGGCAGGGATCGGAACCGGTCGAACACGCCCTTCTCCATGTCCTCGCGGATGCCGGTGCCGACGCTCATGCAGGCGCTGATCATGGTCTGCGCGAGGATCCCGGGGATGATCATCGGCAGGTACGAGCCGATCGATCCGGCCACCGCGCCGCCGAAGATGAACGTGAACATGATGGTGAAGAGGATCGGCTGCAGGACGACGTCGAACATCTCCTCCGGCTTGCGGAGGATCTTGATCAGCGAGCGGTGCGCCATGGTGAACGTCTGTTCGACGGAGCGGCGCAGGGAGACCGGGGGTGCGGCCACGGCCACCGGCCGGGGCGCGTCGCGGGTGGGGTCGAGGGTGGCGGTCGTGGTGCTCATCGGGCGGGCTCCATCTCGGGTGCGTGCTGGTCGCCGGCGGCCGGAGCGGGGCGGCGATCAGCGGTGGGATCGGCGGTGAGGGCGAGGAACACCTCGTCCAGGCTGGGCTTGTGGACGGCGACCTCGGCGACATCGATGCCCGCGTCGCGCAGGCCGGTGAGCACGTCCACGGTGCGCCCGGTGCTGGCGAGAGGTGCGACGAGCCGCGACGCCTCGGGGGTGAGCGCCGGGGCGACGCCGAGTTGACGTTCGACGAGGACGGCGGCGGCGGCGAGCCGGGCCGCGTCGGTCAGGCGCAGGGAGAGCGACGCCGAGCCGACGCTGGATTTCAGGTCGTCGGGGGTGCCCTCGGCGACCTTGCGGCCCTGGTCGATGACGGCGATGCGGTCCGCGAGCTGGTCCGCCTCGTCGAGGTACTGCGTCGTCAGCAGGATGGTCGAGCCGCCGCGGACGAGTTCCCGGATGGTGTCCCACATCTGGCCGCGGGTGCGCGGGTCCAGGCCGGTGGTCGGCTCGTCGAGGAAGATCAGCGGCGGCTGCGCGATGAGGCTGGCGGCCAGATCGAGACGGCGGCGCATGCCGCCGGAGAACTGGCGCAGCGGCCGGGTCGCGGCCTCGGTGAGGGCGAACTGCTCGAGCAGCGTGTTGGCCCGGGCGGTGGCCGCCCGACCGCTGAGGCCGAGCAGCCGGCCGAAGATGGTGAGGTTCTCGCGGGCGGTCAGTTCCTCGTCGACCGACGCGTACTGGCCGGTGAGGCCGATGAGGCCGCGGACGGCGTGCGGGTCGCGGGCGACGTCGTGGCCGAGGATGCTCGCGCGGCCGCCGTCGATGGGCAGCAGCGTCGCGAGCATGCGGATGGTCGTGGTCTTGCCGGCGCCGTTGGGTCCGAGGACGCCGAACACCTGGCCCTGCTCGACCGTCAGGTCGATGCCGTCCACGGCGGTGTTCGCCCCGAATCGCTTGATGAGGCCGCTGGCCTCGACAGCGTTCTCGGTCATGGTGGTTCCCTTCGGTGGGTGATCGTGGCGATCGCCACGACAACCACCGTTCCGCCCACCGGTTTCACTTCGGGTTCAGTGCGGTTTCAGGGCCGGTTGCAGGACGGCATCCACCCCGTCCCACGACACGCCGGCGCTCGCCGGGACCGGGCACACAGCCAGCGCTGCCGCCGCACCCCGTCCCACGACACGCTGGTGTCAGTCGGGACCGGGCGTTGTATCCCCGTTGCCGTCGGCGTGTCCCGGGACCGAATGCAGTGGTCGATGCCGACATCGATCTCCAGGCACCGCCTCTGAGGCAGGCCGCACTCACGACAGCGACGCGCTCCTCGGTAGCCCCCGGCGCGCAACCGCGTCGGCCGAACTCGCGGCCGGTTCAGCCGAACGTGACGCGCGGGGTCGCGGCGTCGTCAGGATGGGCGGCCCACCAGGCGGCGCACGCGGCGCGCCAACCGTCGAGGTCGTCCTCGCCGGCGCCCTCGACACGCACCGAGTCCCCGTCGACCCGGGCGTGAGCGTCGCTGCAGCGGAACCCGTCGTCGTCCGGCCGGGCCTCGGGCACGGCGGTGAACAGGTCGCGCAGGTCCGCGAGCAGCAGGTCCGGCCGCTGGCCGGGGACGGCGGCGATCGCGGTGTGCACCGAGTCGACCCCGGTCAGCACGAGCGCCGACGTGAGGCCCGCGTTGTTGCCGCCGAGGACGTCGGTGTCGAGCCGATCCCCGATCACCAGCGGCTCGGTGATGTCCAGCTCCGCGGCGGCCGCACGGAACAGCGGCGCCTCGGGCTTGCCGGCGACCAGCGGATCGACCGACACGGCCGCACGCACGGCCCCGACGAGCGTGCCGTTGCCGGGGGCGATGCCGCGGTCCCGCGGGATGGTCGCGTCGGTGTTGGTCGCGACCCACAGCGCACCCGCGTTGATCGCGTAGCCCGCCTCGGCCAGGTGGACCCACCCGATCGACGGGTCGAAGCCCTGGATGACGGCGCGCGGCTCGTCCGTGGCGGACGTGACGGGAGTCAGGCCCACTCGCCGGACCTCCGCGGCCAGGTAGTCGCTACCGGTGATGAGCACGGCGTCGCCCGGCGTGAGCTTCTCCGCGAGCAGCCGCGCCCCGGCCTGGGCCGACGTGACGACGGTCCGTTCGCTCGCCGGGGCGCCGAGCTCGACGAGGTGGGCGGCCACGTCGGCCGGCGAACGCGAGGCGTTGTTGGTGACGTACCCGACCGCCAGCCCGGCCTCGACCACCTTGTTCAGCGATTCGACGGCGTGCGGGATGGCGCCCGGCCCCGCGTACACGACGCCGTCGAGGTCGCAGAGCAGCCCGTCGAAGCGGTCGATCAGCCGACCGTTCCCGTCCGCGTCACGAGATTCGCCGCCCGGGCGGTCACCGCTCACGCGGTGGGTCCGGCGTCGTCCGCCGACCGAGCGGGCTTCGCTTCCGTCTCGTCGTCCGGCTCGGCAGCGTCAGCCTTCGACGCGGGAGCAGCGTTGTCGGTGTCGATGTCCAGCGGCGGCGCGTCATCCGTCACCTGGACGGACTCCGACTCCGTCTCGTCGTCCGGCTCGGCAGCGTCAGCCTCCGACGCGGGAGCAGCGTTGTCCGTGTCGGTGTCCAGCTCATCGTCGTCGCCCGACTCGATGCCGTCGTCCAGTTCGGTCTCGTCGTCGGGCTCGGCAGCGTCAGCGTCCGACGCGGGAGCAGCGTTGTCCGTGTCGATGTCTGACTCCGGCTCACGGTCCGCCCGCTCGTCGTCGCGTCGACCACGGGACGGGCGCTCGTCCTCGTCGTCGCCGAGATCGATGATGTCGGGCTCGGCGAAGTCACCCACGCCGAGGGCCTGTTCGGCCCGCTCCGACTGCACGCGCCAGCGCTCGGACTCGCCGGTGCGGCCGACGGCGTCGAGCGCGTCGGCGTAGGCGAGGAACAACCGCGGGCTCCACGAGAAGGCACGATTGATGTCCAACTGCGGGACCTCGAGGGCGCTCAGGGACTCCTCCGAATGGCCGAGATCCGCGTGGGCGCCGGAGACGACCATCGCCAGTTCGACACGGGTGGGGGCGTCGAGCGTCTCGAGGTCGACGCTGCCGGCGAGTTCGATCGCCTTCTGCGGCCGCCCGAGGCCACGCTCGCAGTCGGCCATGAGCGCCAGGTACTCGTTCGACCCGCTGATGCGGCGGAAGGTGCGAAACTCGCGCAGGGCCTCGGCGAAGTCGCCGGCCTCGTACGCGGTGATGCCGACGGCCTCGCGCACGGCACCGATCCGGCCACCCCGGCGGCTCGCCGCTAGGGCGTGCTCGAACGCGAGCTCGGGGTCGATGTCGAGGTAACGCCCGGCCATGACCAGGTGCTTGGCGACCCATTCCGCGTTCTTCGATTCCAGGGTGCGCAGTTGCGCACGGACGGACTTGTCGAGCTCGCTGCCGGTCACGTCCTCGTCGATGTCCGGGGACTTCGGGCGATCGGGCCGGTTGGACCGGCGCAGGTCGTGGTGCGGGGCCTGCTGCTCACGCTCGGCGCGGTCGCGATCGTCCTGACGCGGACGGTCCTCCCACTGACGACGCGGCCGGTCACCGCCGGCACGGTCGTCGCGGCGGGGCCGATCGGTGCGGTCCCGATCATCGCGGCGCGGGCGGTCTTCCCACTGACGGCGGGGCCGATCGTTGCCAGCGCGCTCATCCCGTCGGGGACGGTCCTCCCACCGGCGACGCGGACGGTCCCTACCGGACTGATCGTCCTGACGCGGCCGATCCTCCCACTGGCGGCGAGGCCGGTCGTTACCAGAACGATCGTCGTGGCGCGGCCGATCGTTGCGGTCCCGATCATCGCGGCGCGGACGGTCCTCCCACTGACGGTGCGGACGGTCCTCCCGCGGATGGCGCGGCCGATCGCTGCCGGACTGGTCGTCACGACGGGGGCGGTCCTCCCACTGCCGACGCGGCCGATCGCCACCGGCGCGGTCGTCACGACGGGGCCGATCGTTGCCGGACCGGTCCTCCCACGGACGACGAGGCCGATCGCTCCCGCCACGGTCGTCACGACGGGGCCGATCGTTGCCGGACCGGTCCTCCCACGGACGACGAGGCCGATCGCTCCCGCCGCGGTCGTCACGACGGGGCCGATCGCTCCCGCCACGGTCGTCGCGACGGGGCCGATCGTTGCCGGACCGGTCCTCCCACGGACGACGCGGACGGTCCCCGCCACCGGACTGGTCATCGCGACGGGGACGGTCGCTGCCGGACCGGTCCTCCCAGGGCCGACGGGGCCGGTCCCCGCCACCGGCACGGTCGTCCCTGCGCGGCCGGTCGCGCCAGGAGCCACCCCGGTTGGCACCGCTGCCGCCGCGCGAGTCGCCCGGTCGGCCGGACCCACCCGGTCCGCGTCGCGGGCCTCGCCGCTCGTCGCCTGTGCCGTCAGCCATCTGTGTGCTCCATCCTTCGTACCGGCGCACCGCGTCGGCGGACCGCTCTCCCTCTGCATGATGTGGTCGGCGGCTGCGCGGGAAGGGCCCGGGCGCCGACATCGACACTCGAGTCTAGTCGAGGTCGGATCGGCCGCCGAGGAAGCGCACGAACCGCTCGAAGGCGTCGGACCACGTCTCACGCGGCTGCGCGTCGTCGATCCGCCAGGTCGCGGTCGTCCCGGGGGCGCCGTCGGTCGCTTCGCCGAGTTCGACCAGGACGGTCGAGGCCTGCAGCACCGGCGCGTCGGGAGACCACTCGAGTTCCACCCAGCGGTCCTGCTGCCAGCCGCGTGCCTGCGCCCAGAGGGCCGTCTCGTTCCGTGGTCCGGTCTCGACGAGGGAGTCGCCCTCGAACTCGAGGAACGCGTCCTCACCCCAGGTGCTCACCTCGGACAGCGGCCACCACAGATGGACGCTGTCGGTGAGCGCCCGGAACGCGGCCTCCGGCGGGGCGCCGACCGTCGCGGTCAGCACGAGCGGGCCGTGGGACTGCGGCGCGGCCGCGGGCTCCACAGCCGGGGCGGCGTGCGAGAACGGCGAGAAGACGCTCGGCTCCTCGGGCATGCGGCCACCTCCCGTCGACGAACTCCCGGCGGTGTCAGTTGCGGTAGTTCTCCACCTCGGCGGCCGGACGGACGTGCGCCTCGTCGGGGTTGTCGCCGAACTCGGACTTGCTGCGCCGCTGCCGGAGCAGGTCCCAGCACTGGTCCAGTTCCGCCTCGACCGACCGCAGGCGCTGGCGGTTCTCGTCGGACTTGTCGGGGTTGTTGCGGAGCTCGTGCTCCTCCGCGATCAGGTCGTTGATGGACGAATTGATCGACGCGTTGCTGCTCTGCTCGGCCATGCTGCGAATCTAGCACCGGGCAGCGACAGTCGGCTTCCGGCAGCCAACGCCCGGGAATGCCCGCCCGCGCCGCCCCGTTGTGCCGATGACAACCGCTTCCACGAGAGGACGACCCATGGCGCAGACCGCCGACATCACCGAGTACACCCCCGCCGACGGGTCGATCACCATGTTCTCGACGTCGTGGTGCGGCTACTGCCGCCGCCTGAAGACGCAGCTGGCCGCCGACGGCATCGGCTTCACCGAGATCAACATCGAGGAGACCCCCGGCACCGCCGACCTCGTCGAGGCGATCAACAACGGCAACCAGACCGTGCCGACCGTCATCTTCCCGGACGGCTCCAACGCGACGAACCCCTCCGCCAAGGAGGTCAAGGCCCGTCTGGGCCTGTAGACACCGCGACGACCGGTCGACACGAACCGGTCCCGCCTTGCCCCGGCCGGTGGCCGCCTCCGTAGGATGGCGGCGGGATCCCGATCCCGCTGACATCCCGTGCGGCGGCGGCCCGACCGGCTGCGACCGCACGGACACACGCCGCCGTCGGAAGGTCACAGCATGGTTCACCGGGTCAAGGGCATCGTCGTCACGGGCAAGAACGAACCGGTCTCCCTCGAGACCGTCCTCGTCCCCGATCCCGGGCCGGGTGAGGCGCTCGTCGACATCATCACCTGCGGGGTCTGCCACACCGACCTGCACTACAAGCTCGGCGGCATCAGCGACGACTACCCCTTCCTCCTCGGCCACGAGGCGACCGGCCGGGTGAGCGCAGTCGGCGAAGGCGTCACCGAGGTCGCCGTCGGCGACCGGGTGATCCTGAACTGGCGCGCCGTCTGCGGCGAGTGTCGTGCCTGCCGCAAGGGCCAGCCGCAGTACTGCTTCAACACGCACAACGCCACCCAGAAGATGACCCTCGAGGACGGCACCGAGCTGTCTCCCGCTCTGGGCATCGGCGCCTTCATCGAGAAGACCCTCGTCGCCGCCGGCCAGTGCACGAAGATCGACGAGGAGTCCGACGCCGCCGCCGTGGGCCTGCTCGGGTGCGGCATCATGGCCGGCATCGGTGCCGCCATCAACACCGGCGCCGTGCAGCGCGGCGAGTCCGTCGCCGTCATCGGCTGCGGCGGGGTCGGCTGCGCCGCGATCGCCGGGGCGAAGCTGGCGGGCGCGACGACGATCATCGCCGTCGACATCGACCAGCAGAAGCTCGCCCGGGCCCAGGAGCTCGGCGCGACCCACACCGTCGACTCCTCCGCCTCCGACCCCGTCGAAGCGATCCGCGAGCTGACCGGCGGGTTCGGCGCCGACGTCGTCATCGAGGCCGTCGGCCGGCCGGAGACCTACCGGCAGGCCTTCTACGCACGCGACCTGGCAGGCCGCGTCGTTCTCGTCGGTGTCCCGACGCCGGAGATGACCCTCGAACTGCCCCTGCTGGACGTGTTCGGCCGCGGCGGCTCCCTGAAGTCCTCCTGGTACGGCGACTGCCTGCCCTCGCGTGACTTCCCCATGCTGGTCGACCAGTACAAGCTCGGCCGCCTCCCCCTCGACGCCTTCGTCACCGAGCGGATCGGCCTCGACGACATCGAGGCCGCGTTCGAGAAGATGCACGCCGGCACGGTGCTGCGCTCGGTGGTCGAGCTCTGATGGCGGGCAACGGGCCCACCCGGATCGACACCCTCGTCACGAGCGGCACCTTCTCGCTCGACGGCGGCACCTGGGACGTGGACAACAACGTCTACGTGATCGGGGACGACGCCGAGTGCATCGTCATCGACCCGGCGCACGACGCCGACGCCGTCGAGAAGGCGGTGGGCGGCCGTACCGTCACGGCCATCCTGCTCACGCACGGGCACGACGACCACATCGGCCAGGTCGCCGACGTCAAGGCCCGACTGGACGCCCCGGTGTACCTGAACGCGAACGACCGGGTGCTGTGGGACCAGACGTTCGACGACGCCGCCCCGGACCACGCGATTGAGGACGGCCAGCGATTCACCGTCGCCGGCGCGACCCTGGAAGCGATCCACACGCCCGGCCACTCCCCCGGCTCCACCTGCTTCTCCTGGGAGGACAACGCCACGCTGTTCAGCGGGGACACGCTGTTCCAGGGCGGCCCGGGCGCGACAGGCCGCTCGTACAGCGACTTCGGCACCATCGTCGACTCGATCACCAACCGCCTGCTGACGCTGCCCGCCGACACCCGGGTGCTGACCGGTCACGGCCCGGCGACGACGATCGGGGACGAGGCGCCCCACCGGCAGGAATGGATCGACCGGGGCCACTGAGCCCGGGTCTGCCGGTCCGCCGCGTGCTTGAGCGGCCGGCCCTTCAGGGGGTCGGCTGCTGCGTGCCGGGCATCTCCCGGAGCGTGAGGATCTGCAGGGACCGGCCGAACGGGCCGATCTCGTCGTGCAGGACGGTGGAGGTGATCCCGACGCCGTCGGGCCCGAAGTCGACCGACACGTCGAGGCCGAGCCACGCGCCGACCGGCTCACGCAGCAGGTGCAGCTGCAGGTCGACGTTGGGGAAGATCCAACCACCGGCGGGGTGGACGCGGGTGGCGACGCCGTTCGCGGCGTCGGCCATCCCCATCAGGTGCTCGAGCGCGCCGGTCTTCTCGCCCTCCACCAGCGGCAGGTCCGTCGTCAGCCACACGCGGCCGCGTCCCGGCTGGTGGTCCGGCAGCACGCGGCCGGTGAGCGATTCGATGAAGCCGCCGCCCCACTTCTCAGTCATCGGGTACGGCTCGGCCTGGTCCGGGCCCGGCAGCGGGTCGACGGTCAGGCCGGTGACGGGCGTCGAGTCGGTGGTCGCGAGCCGCCAGCCGGTGGCCCGGACGACGGGGCGGCCGTTCGCGATCATCTCGGCCTGCACGAGCTCGATCGTGCGGCCGGGACGCACCGTCGTGGTCTCGATGGTGAACTCGCCGGCCGGGATCAGCCCGAGGATCTCGCAGCCGATCCGCGCGAGCCGCAGGCCGGGGCGCGCCTCGTGTCGCAGCAGCGCGCGGGTGAGCAGGCCGGTGACCGGCGCCATGTGCTGTTCGTGCTCGTTCCAGGCACCCTGGACGGCGCGGGTCGACTCCCACCTCCCGTCGCCGAGATCGCGGTAGTAGCTGACGGGCTTGTCGGTGCTGTCGTCGGCGGGCACGGCGGCGCGCTCCTCGGTGGTGGGGTGGGTCACGCCCGCCACGCTATCAAGCACAGCTGCATCCTCTGCGCGGTCCGCTCAGCGCACCGTCAGGTTGGCCCGTCGACCGTAGGCCCACACCAGGTGCTCGATGAACGAGTCCGCGGTGAGCGCCGGCGCGAAGTCACTCGCCGACCCGATGGTGTCGGCATCGAGCGGCAGCTCGAGATCGCCGTACACGTCCGTGATGAGGGTGCGCAGGGAGGCGGTGTCCCGGACGCTGACGACGGCGCTGATCAACCAGGCGCCCGCGATCACCCGCTGGGCGACGCCCACCAGCTTCGCCCGGTGCACGCCGTCGGTGCCGAACACGCTGTGCTCACCCGGGCAGTACTCCCCCGGCAGTTCGCCGATGCCCGTGCTCACACCGGCGCGCTCGAGGGCGTCGGCGATCACGGCGGAGAACTCCTGGTAGCGCGTCTGGGAGCCGACGATCGGGTCCGGATGAGGCTGCACGTGGTCGATGATGACGGCACCCTCGTCGTAGATCGCCACCCGGCCGCCGGACTTGCGCACGGTCGGGGTGTATCCGGCGTCGCGGCACCGGGCCGTGGCGGCGACGTAGCCGTGCAGGCGCACGTCGCGCTGACCGAAGGCAGCGGTCGGCCGGGGCCGGTAGATGCGCACGGTGGGGGCGACGGCGCCCTCCCGGGCGGCCGCGAGCAGGTGCAGGGCGTAGTCGAGATCCGGCTGCGCGCCGAACGACGTGTCCTGGACGACGACCTCGAGGTGCTCGGTGAACAACCCGTCAGCCACGCCATGCCTCCCCTCGCCTGTCAGCGCACATATCCACAGGATGCCACGGCCCCTGTCACCGGCCGCGGGCGGCGCGTCATCATGGGGCCATGACCAGCCACGCGAGAACCGTCGATGCACTCCTGGACGCCTGCGGCACCACGTTCGCCGAGGACGCCGGGATCACCCTGAAGGACGCCCCGGCGCCGCTGTACCAGCTGCTCGTGCTGGTCACGCTGCTGTCGACCCGGATCAAGGCGGACATCGCGGTGGCCGCGGCCCGCGAACTGTTCGACGCCGGGTGGACCACCCCCGAGCGACTGCGGGACTCCACGTGGCAGCAGCGCGTGGATGCCCTCGGCCGGGCGCACTACCGCCGCTACGACGAGGGCAGGGCCACCCGGCTCGCCGAGGGCGCCGACCTGCTCCTGGAGCGGTGGCACGGGGACCTGCGGCGGTTGCGGGACGAGGCCGGAGACGCCGCCGGCGTTCAGGCCTCGCTGCGGGAGTTCCCCGGCATCGGGCCGACCGGTGCGGCCATCTTCTGCCGGGAGGCCCAGGGCGTCTGGCCGGTGCTGGCGCCGTTCGCGGACCGCCGCGTCGCCGACGGGGCGGCGAAGCTGGGACTGCCGACGGACGAGAAGGCTCTCGCCGCGCTCGTGTCCGCGGAGGATCTGCCGGCGCTGGTGGCGGCGTGCGTCCGGGTGGCGCTCGACGACGGCCTCGCCGAGCGTGTCCTCAGCGAGAGCTGATCAGCTGAGGTGCCGGAACCGATCCCACAATCGATCCCAGGGGGCGACGGGTCCACGACAGGCGGTGATCGGTTGGCCCTGTTCCTCGTTCTTCACGCCGACCCTGTTGTCGAGCGTGGCGATCTGGGTGCACGAGGCGAAGAGATTCGCCACGCGCCGTCCCTGCGAGCCGACGATGACCACGGTGTCAGCCCCGGCGGGCGGACCACCGTCGTCTCCCAAGGCGTTGTGGCCGCTGACGACCGGAGGAAGGTCGCGCCCGAAGCGATTCAAGGCACCGGCTTCGCCGTAGTTGGAGGCGATGACGGCATCAGCGTGAGTCGCCGCCGAGGCCGCCGACACCTGCGCCGCGTAGGTCTCCCAGCCCACCTGGTCCCCGGCGGCCGTGTTGATCGCGGCGAGGCCCGTCGCACCGAACACCTGCATCGGCAGCAGTGGTAACGAGGTCAGCGCACAGCCGACCGCGTTGACGACGAGTAGCCCGGCGACCAGCCAGCGGCGTCCGCGGGTGCGCGCCCATGCCGTCACCGGGACGGCGCCGATCGCCACGAGCGTCGCCAGCACCCCCGCCGTGTAGTAGTACTGGGTGCCGCCGATGAAGACGAAGGCCACGACGACGGCCACGGTGACGCCGAACCACCGCAACTGCCGCCAGCCGGGGCGCCGGAACAGCCCGACGAGGCCGAGTATCCAGACCGCGGCCAGGACCGGCCCGACGAGCAGGACGAGCATCGGCCACATCAGGATCCTCACCTGGGCGCCGTTGTGCTGGCTGAGGGCTGCTCCCATCGCCAGCTGGGGCCAGCCGTGAGCGATCTGGTACACGACGGTCGGAATGGCCAGTACGCCCGCGAGCGCCACCCCGGCCCACATCCAGCGGCACGCGAACCAGCGGCGCGGCCCGACGACGGCCAGACCGGCGGCGATCCCGGCCATGAGCACCACCACGAGCACCTTGTTGAGCGTGCTCGCCCCGATCACCGCGCCCGCGGCCACCCACCACCGGCCGTCCATCCGCAGCACCGCACGGAACGCGAACAACAGGGCGGCCGGCCACACCACCAGGTCGAGCGACGCGGTGAGGAGCACGTGGCCGAACAGCAGCGTCAGGGTCGCCCCGGCCATGGCCCACGCGGTGAACCGTTGAGCGCGACGGTCGCCGCCGACCTCCCGCGTGATGAGTGCCAGGAGGAACAGAGAGCCGGCAGCGCAGAGCAACGGGACGACCCTCAACGCGACCACACTGTCACCGAGCAAGTGGACCGCGGCGTGGGCCAGCAGCGGCGTCAGCGGCGGCTGGTCGGTGTATCCCCAGTCGAGCGGAAGCATCCGGAAGTAGAGCTCGTCCCGGTGGTAGCCGTACCACGGGGCCAGGACGGCCAGCACGACGACGAGCACCAGGACCGCTGCAGCGAAGTCCCGGAGCGCGAAGGGGTGCCGCGGCGCAGGCACTCCCTCCTGGCCGACCCCGGCCGGCGCCAACCGCCGGCCCTCGGCCCCCGACGAGGCATCCGAGCTCACGCGCTCAGCCTAGGGTCGCACTGCGGACGACTTCCGTCCGGGTGCTGAAAGAGCGTGGACTCCGGCGAGATGCGTGCGCGGGCGTGCCGGACGAGACCACCTCGCCGAGCGCGTCCTCAGCGGGAGCTGAGCAGTTTGACCGTCGCGCGGTCCGGACTGACGCCGGTCTTGATCACCCGGCCCCGTCGGAAGCGGTTGACGACGCGCGGATCCACGTAGCTGTTGCGGGCCATCGCCGGGGTGTTGTGCAGGGTCTCGGCGGTCTCGCGCATGGCGCGGGAGATGGCCCGCGCTTTCGCGCTGTCGGATGCGGCGGCGCCGACCGTCTCTCCCGCCTCGGCGAGGCTGATCGCGGCGGTGACGGTGCCCTTCCACGTGCGGAAGTCCTTGGCGGTGAACTCCCCGCCGGCGATGTCGGCGATGTAGTGGTTGATGTCCTGGCTGGTCAGACCCACGCGCTTGCGGCCGACCCGGTAGGAGAGGAACCGCTTGTTCCCGCCCTGGCCGCCCCGGTCCCGGGCGAAGTCGGCGAGCTGGTCGTCGTCGAGCAGCAGGTCCCACTCCTTGCCGGACTTGCCCGTGAACCGCAGCCGGATCGTGTCGCCGTCGACCGAGACGTGCCGGGCGAGCAGAGTGGACACCCCATAGGAGCCGTTGTCCTGGGCGTACTTCTTTCCGCCGATCCGCAGCGATCCGTAGTCGAAGAGCCGGACGGCGGCGGCGAGGCACCGCAGGCGCTCGTCCTCGCGCTGGGCGATGTCGCGGGAGACCGCACGCCGCACCCGGGACATCCGCGACCCGAGGTCGAGGGAGCGCTCGTACTTGACGCTGGACCGCCGGCCGGTCCAGCGCTCGTGGTAGATGTACTGGCGCCGGCCGGCGCCGTCGGTGCCGATGGCCTGGATGTGCTCGCGTTCGGTCGGGGCGATCCAGACGTCGTGCCAGGCGGGCGGGACGGCGAGGGCGGCGAACCGGTCCTTGAGGGTCTCGTCGGTGACGTTGTTGCCGTTCCAGTCGAGGTACTCGAAGCCCTTGCCGCGGCCTTTGCGGATGTATCCCGGGCCGTTCGTCCTGGCCCTCTTCAGTCGCTCGCTCCGCGTACCGGCCACCGGCCCTCCCGTCGTTCGTGCCGCATCCCGCCGTTCATCAGCAGGCTTGCTGTGGGGTCAGCCTACGGCACGGTCTCTCGACGAACGAGAGGACCGGACCCGTGTCTCAGGCGTCGCGCCAATCGTCGCTCGTGAGGTGGGAGCCCGCCTGTGGGCCCATCTGGAGCATGCCTCCGTCGACCGGCCAGGACGCGCCGGTCACGTAGCTGGCGGCCGACGACGCGAGGAAGGCGATGACGGCGGCGATCTCGTCCGGGCTTCCGGGCCGGCCGAGCGGGATGCCGGGCCGCTTCTCCTTGAATGCGTCCTCGGCCTCGGCGTCGTTCATGGGGGTCGCGATCTCGCCGGGCGCGACGGCGTTGACGGTGATGTCATGACGGCCGAGCTCGAGGGCCATGGTCTTCACCAGGCCGCCCAGCCCGTGCTTGGAGACGTCGTACGCGGAGGCGCCGACGCGGGGCTGGGTCTCGTGGACGCTCGTCACGACGATCAGCCGGCCGCCGTCACCGGCGTCGACCATCCGCCGCGCAGCACGCTGCAGGCAGACGAAGGCGCCGGTGAGGTTGGTGTCGACGGTGGTCCGCCACGTGTCGAGGTCGAGGTCGAGGAAGGGGGTGCCGTCGCCGGTGCCGGAGTTGTTGACGAACACGTCGAGGCCGCCGAGGTCCTCGGCGAGGGCGTCGATGACGTCGCCGCACCCGGGCAGGTCGCTCGTGTCGAGCTGGCGGACGGCGGCCTGCTGACCGGCGTCGCGGACCGCTCGAGCGGTCTCCTCGGCGCCGTCCTGATCGGAGTGCCAGGTGATGCCGACGTCCAGGCCCGCGTGGGCGAGGGCGACGGCGGTCGAGCGTCCGATGCCGGAATCGGATCCGGTGACGATGGCTCGGCGCGGGGTGAAGGCCACGGCATGCTCCTGAAGTCTCGGGATCGAGCCACCGGTCAGCAGCCCATAAGCATGCTTTCGAATAGCGGCCGAACGTGCAAGAGTTGGTGCATGAGCAGCAACCCCGACCCGGAGGACGAGCGCGTCACCGGTCTCGAGCCCGGCGGCGGCGTCCCCCCGGGTGAGACCCCGCCTGCGGAGGGCAGTATTGCCGAAGACATCGGCCACGAGGAGGAACGCGGCAAGGCGCCCCGCGCGTTCAACGCGCTGTGGATCGTCGCGATCGCCATCGTCGTCGTGCTCGTCATCATCTTCTTCGTCGGTAAAGCCGTCGGCCTGTTCACCATGACCGGCGTCGCTCTTCCTCTCGGCGCGGGAGTGCTTCGCCTCTAGCGGTCGAGATCGGCAGCGAACGACATGCCCATGACGGTGCGTCGAGGAACGGAGCCTGTGGAGTCGTCGTCGACGTGGCTCATGCCGATCTTCTCGGCGACGCGGAGGGAAGCAGTGTTGCGCGGGTCGATGATCGCCACCAGTTCAGGCGATCCCAGCACGTCCCGCGCGAGGTCGCGGCAGGCCGCTGCGGCTTCGGTGGCGTAGCCGAGCCTCTGCCGGTCGGCGCGGACGTGGTAGCCGACCTCCAGCCGTCTGGTGTCGTTGACCCGCTGCCAGGTCAAGCCGCAGTCGCCGAGAAACTCGCCGGCGTGGGTCTCGATGATCCACAGCCCGTAGCCGTGTTCGGCGTAGTTGCGCTGGTTCCAGGCGATCCAGCCCGCCGCCTCGTCGCGGGTCTTCGGGGCCGGGTAGTAGGTCATGACGACGGGGTCGCTGAGGAGCGCCGCCATGGCGTCCAGGTCGGCCTCGGTCATCTCACGGAAGCGCAGTCGCGCGGTCTCTGCTGGGAACACCCGATCACGGTAGCGGGCGGCGCTCCCGGCTCGCGCTCGGTGCGGTCAGCGCGTCGGCAGCCCGCAAGCCCAGCCGTTGGGATCGGCGGCGCAGTTGTCGGCGACGTTGGCAGCCTTGGCCCGCCAGACCGTGAGCCCCACCGGAGCGCTGTCCACGCTGATGGTGCCGGCGATCGGCTGGTAGGGCCGTCCGTTGTAGGTGTACTCGCCGCGGTAGATCGTGCTGACGGTGACGCCCACGGTGCCGGTGGCGCGGTAGATATGGCTGGTCGCCGTCTTCGCACCCCACTGGGCGCGGGCCAGTGGGCCGCCCGGATCCTCCACCGGCCCGAGGCTCGTGCCGTCGCCGTAGTGGAAGGTGTAGGCGACGGGGATGGCGCGGATGGTGACGTCGAAGGTCTGGATGCGGGTGGTGAACACCTGGGTGCGGCCGACGGCGTAGACATTGGTCTCGGCCCCGCGCAGGGTATGAGGCGACGGCTGGACGACGCTCGAGGCCGCGAGGACGTCGAGCCGGCGCATGTCGTCGACGGTGACGGTCGGCGAGGTGATCTTGACCGGCTTCCCGTCGGGGGCTGCGAGCACCGGCAGCCCATTGGCGCTGCAGAAGACACCGCCCGTGGGCTCCCACTGACCTGCTTTGCCGTTCACGGTTGCCTGGACCGCCACCCGGTAGCCGACGTTGCCGGGCGTATCGGCGCACAGGTTCTCCACGACACAGGTCTGTTCGGGAGTCTGGCCGCTGCAGATGGTGTCGTAGCGAACTTCGTAGGTGATCTTCGGGCCCACTCGAGCAACGGTGATGATCGGCTTGCCAGCCGGTATGGCAGTTCCGTTCAAAGACACTGTCTCGGAACCGGCCTTACCAATAACAATCTGCTTGTTCGCATCATCCATGGAACCGCCCAGCCCGGGAAGTTCTCCTGTTGCCGGATCCGCGGCAACAGAAGGTGCCAAACTGCTTAACAGCATCAGCACGACTAATAAGGTCGCAGAGAAGAAGCGTCTACCCTTTAAGGCGATCATAATTGACCACCTCCCACCGTCCGCCTGAGTAGGACGTCTCCAGCAAGAGAATGTATTCGCCTACATTCGGATTGCGCGCCTTCAACGTTCCGTTTGAACTGAAGATCGAATAGGGCTGCTGTGAGAGTCCGACTAGGACGATATACCTGCCATTGACATCCGGGAGGAAGCCGTCTCGCAGTTGCATCTGACCAGTGATCTTTCCACCGGAACCCCACCCGTTCGACGGAATGCTTCGATCGAATGCGTCATATAGAGCGACGCAGTCGACACACTTCTTCGAGGAAGCATCTCGAACGACTGAGCTGTCGCTTGTCTCATACGCGTACGACAGCGCCGCCACCCAGTACGCGGCATAGGCCTTCAGCCCCGCCTCGGTCTTCTGCTTCGCTGCAGCCGGCATCGTCGGCTTCGGCAGGTTCCTCGCCGGACCCTTCGCGCTGCCGGCCGTCGGGCGCGGGTCGGGCGTCGGCGTCGCGCTCGTCGACGGCGTGGGGCTCGCACTGACCGACACGACCGGTGACGCACTCGGCCCCCCGGACGTCGGCGGGCTCCCGGAGGGCGTCGGACCGCCCGTACATCCCGACGCCGCGACTGCCAGCACCACGGCCCCCACCGCGGACGCGGCCCATCGCACACCTGTCGCCACTGTTCTCGCTGACACCATGTGTCCCCCGCTCGGTCAGTCCGACCGACCCCTCGGCCGATCGGAATCCACCACCGCGCACACTGCCCCGCTTGTTCGAGACAGCGTACCGGAGGTTGTGACGCAGGCCACGAGGTTATCCACAGGAGTGTCCGAAATGTCGTCAGCATTCTGCCTTTCCGCCGGCTCTGCCCCTCCGATAGTCGCTTCTGCACCTCCCCGCGCATCGCGGGAGGTGTGCGGCCCAGGGAAGGGGCCGCCGACCGTTCGACAAGGGAGTGTCCATGAAGTCCTTCGCCTGTGGCGACGTCGTGCCCGGCTGCCAGGCCCGCTGGGTCTGCAACACCGACGAGGAAGTCCTCTTCCAGGTGGCCCAGCACGCCGCCACCGCTCACGGCCTGACCGAGGTGTCGCCCGAACTGGTTCAGTCCGTGCGCGGCGCTATCGTCACGGTCAGCTGACCGGCTCGACACCGGAACCGACGGCGTCCGGTGCGGCGATGACCGCACCGGACCCCGCCTGGTCCGCACGCTTCCACGACGTCCTCTCCGGCGCCGCCCTCGCTCGCGGCGCGATCGACACCGCGTACCAGCCCATCGTCGACGTCGCCCGCGGCACCGTCGTCGGCTACGAGGCCCTCGCGCGTTTCCCTGGCTTCGACGAGCGCAATCCCGAGCGCTGGTTCGGTACCGCCCGCGACCACGGCTGTGCCGCGGAGCTGGAAGCCACCGCGCTGCGCTGCGCGCTCCGCCACCGCCGAGCCCTGCCGTCCAACTGCTTCCTGACCATCAACGTCTCCCCCGACCTGCTCGGGTCCGAGCCCATCCGCGCGGTCTGGCGGGAGCAGGGCGACATGAGCGGCATCGTCGTCGAGCTGACCGAACAGGCCCCGATCGACTCCTACGCCGACCTCGACACGGACCTCGACCAGCTGCGCGGCGCCGGCGCGCTGATCGCCATCGACGACGCCGGCTCCGGGTACGCCGGCCTCCAGCATCTCGTCCGGCTCCGGCCGTCACTGATCAAGATCGACCGCGGGCTCATCCAGGACGTCGACATCGACGAGACCAAGCGCGCTCTGGTGGAGATGATGGGCACCTTCGCCAGCCGGATCGACGCCTGGGTGCTCGCCGAGGGCATCGAGCGCGCCGAGGAACTCTCGACTCTGGTCGACCTCGGCGTGCCCCTCGCTCAGGGGTACCACCTGGGCCGGCCCGGTCCGCCGTGGGCCCCGATCGAGCAGGCCACCGCCCTGCACCTGGCTTCGAGCGCCCATCCGCACTTGATGTCCGAGCGCGAGCTCGACGAGGGCCACCGCACCGTGCGGGGTTGCCTCGAGGTCGCGCCGACCGTCCTGGACATCACCGAAGCCCCCACAGTGTTCGCCGAGGGATCGCACCTGAACGCCGTCGTGCTCATCGACGACCTCGACCGGCCGGTCTCGGTCCTCGAGTCCACGTCCGACCTGTTCGCCGCGACCGCCGGCATGCGAGTCAACGTGCACACCCCCTTGACCGAGGCGCTCGAGCGCGCGGTCACCCGGCCCGGGTCGCAGCGGTTCGAACCCCTGATGGTCACCGATGCGGCCGGCCGCTACCTCGGCGTCGCGCGCCTCGAGCGGATGATCACCGCGGTCACCAAACTGGCGGTCTGACGACCTCAGTCCCGTCCGCGCAAGCGCTCCATCTCGCGGCGGTCCTTCTTGGTCGGCCGCCCCGCGCCGCGGTCCCGGACCGGCACCTGCGGGACGACGACGCGCGGGCGCGCCGGGGTGTGGTCGAGGTAGCACTGCTGGGCGACCGGGGCGCCGACGCGCTTGGCGATCAGCCGGGTGACCTCGAGGATCCGGTCGAACCCCTCCTGCCGCACGCGGACGGTGGTCCCGGGCACGACGGTCTGCGCCGCCTTCGCCGGGTTGCCGTCGATCCGCACATGGCCGGCGCGGCAGGCCGCCGTCGCGGCGGATCGCGTCTTGTAGAGGCGCACCGCCCACAACCAGGCGTCGACGCGGACGGAGCCGGCGGGTTCAGGCACGGGTCTCGACGGGTACGGTCACGCGGTGCGGTGGCGCTGGGCGCTCAAGGCGATACGGTCGGCGTTGACCAGCATGCGGGCCCGCGCCTCGGTGCTCACGACGTGGGTCTTGCCGGACGAGAGCATGGAGACGACGAACTTGCCGCCCTCACTGGTGTAGCCGCGCGGGCGCGCCGACCGCGGGGCAGGCGCCTCGGAGCTGACGTGGCGCCCGGCGTGTTGCTCGGATGTCATCAGAACCTCCTCAGGGTCGCTGGTCCCATTGTGTCACTCCAGCCGTCGTTGCCGCCTCGGCCTCGGCGACGAGGGCGGCCGATTCCACGGCCGCGGACACGGTGTCGGCCCGCCGCCGTCGCGCCGAGGCCCGGGAGTCTGGCGAGCGCGTCCCGCACCGCTCCCATCGAGGCGGAGGCGGTGTGTCAGAGGCGGCGTGTCGGAGGCGGTATGCCAGAGGCGGCGTGTCAGAAGGGTGGCGGGTCGTCGGGTTCGGTCGGGTATCGCCGGCCTGCCGGCGACGTCCAGACAAGGCGAGCCACCGAGTCGGGGGCGGCGCCGGGTGGCACGCTGACCGTGTCGACCGACCACCCGGAGTGGTGCTTGAGGACGTGGTGCTTGCGGCACAGGTGCGCCAGATTGCCCGGTTCGCTCCTGCCGCCGTCGACCCACGCGGTGACGTGGTCGATGTCGCAGCGGGCGGCCGAGCTGCCGCATCCGGGGAAGCGGCAGGTGCCGTCGCGGACGGCGAGCGCCCGGCGGAGTGCCGCGGGGATCCGGTACTGGGCACCGTTGGTCACCAGCACCGGGATAGCCCGCCCACCGTCGGCGAAGGATCGGACGGACGTCGCGTCGTGACCGGCCGTGACGCCGAGCAGGAACAAGGTCGCTGCGGTCGCGAGATTCCGGGCGTCGGCGGCCGCGATCGGGCCGAAAGCACCAAGGTGTGCCGGATCGTCGCCGCCGAGAAGGGTCTCGGCCGAGACCGTCAGCAGGATCTGAGGCACCGGGTCGTCCGCGGCGTCGCGGTGGAAGCCAGCCGCGCCTCGACGACGGTCCCCTGCGCGCTCAGCCGCGCCTCCGGCGGTGACGTGTCCCGGATCGTCCGGAGTCAGACCGCTGAGCAGATCAGCCAGGACGTCGGCGCGCAACTGCGTGACGGTCCGCGGCGCCTGTCGCTTGTCGCGTGCCCGACCGACATCGGCGTCGTCACTCCACGACGCGCCGAACGACGACGAGTGGACGGTCTCCCTGGAACGCTCCGCCTCCCGCAGACTCCGGGCGATCGACGACAGCCGTCCGTCGATGGTGAACGCCACCGCGGCCGGAAGCAGCGCCGTCAACCGCGCCATCCCGTCCTGGTCAGGTGAGATGCGCACGAACCGCTCCGCGCGGGCGGCGCATTCCCGTTCCTCGAAGGTGGACGGGTGGCAGCGTTCCTTCACCTGGCGCGCACGGACCCCGAGGCGAGCCGGCGTCATTCCGCAGGCGGCGGCCTCGAGCAAGACAGCTTCAGTGACATCGATGGCCGACCGGAGACGGTCTTTCGCCGCTTCGTCCGTGACGGCCGGGAGTGCACCGACGTAGTCGGCGGTCTCCTGGGCGATCAGCTGGGCCGCACGGGCGGTGATGCTTCCGCCGCTCAAGGCCGCTGCCGTCCGCGTCAGGTGCTCGGCCAGCAGCTCGGCCTCGTCGAGCAGTCCGTGAGCCGCCGATTCACTGACGTGGAGCGCGCAGGCGATCTCGGCGATCGCGCTGCGCTCCCCCACCGCCAGCCGCGCGACTCGTGACAGCCCCGGCGCGACGTCGTCGTCGAACGCGCGCTGCGGATGAGCGTCGATCCACTCCGCGTGGGAACGTTGCGCCGCATGATCGGTCTCACGGGCGAGCCGGTACTTCGTCGACGCGACCCACGACTCGAGCCGCCGCACGTCCTCCAGCGCGCTCACGCCGGCATCGAGATCCGAGCCGACGGTGATGGTGGACAGTCGCCCCACCAGTTCCGTCGCTGACACCGGAGCGTCGGGCTCGCGCGGCATGGAGGACACCGCGCCGACCTCGATGAGGTCGAGACCGGGCAGCGGATGATTGACGAACGGCGGTCGGGCCGTGCTGCTGGACGGGCGAGCGTCCGTGGGTGCCTCCATGACCTCACTCAACCAGCCGACACCGACAGAACTCACGTGCGCCGGCAGCTGTGGACAGCTCAGCACTGTGGAGGGAGAACGTCGCGCGCCACGACGCCGAGAAGCCCGTGCCACACTCGACCCATGCGTGAGCTCGTCGTCCTCGGTACCGCGTCCCAGGTGCCCACGCGCGAGCGCAACCACAACGGGTACCTGCTGCGGTGGGACGGGGAGGGACTCCTGTTCGACCCGGGCGAGGGCACGCAGCGGCAGATGATCCGGGCCGGCGTCTCGGCCAGCCAGGTCACCCGCATCTGCCTGACCCATGTGCATGGCGACCACTGCTACGGCCTGCCGGGGGTGCTGTCCCGGATGGCGCTCGACGGCGTTGCCCACCCGGTCCACGTGCACTACCCGGCCTCGGGTGAACCGGTGGTCGGGGCACTCGTGGCCCTCGCGACGCCCGGCATCGACCTCCACCTGCACCCGCACGGCAGCGCCGGCGAGATCGCCGATGGGCTGTCCATCCGGCCGCTGGACCACCGGATCGAGGCGTACGGCTACCGGCTGGTCGAGCCGGACGGCCGCACGCTTCTGCCGGAGCGGCTGGCGGCCGCGGGCATCGGCGGGC
The DNA here is from genome assembly GCF_036881825.1 of Tersicoccus mangrovi. Lineage (NCBI taxonomy): Bacteria > Bacillati > Actinomycetota > Actinomycetes > Micrococcales > Micrococcaceae > Tersicoccus > Tersicoccus mangrovi. The sequence goes on from NZ_JBAJMW010000002.1 coordinate 136,013, forward strand.
CCGCCGCCGGGCGGCTGCAGCGGGCCGGCGTCGTCGACGGCGTCCGGCTGGAGGACGTCAGCGTGCCGCGTCGCGGCCAGCGGTTCGCGTTCGTCATGGACACGGCACCCTGCGACGGCGCCGACGAACTGGCGGAGGCCGCGGACGTCCTGGTCGCCGAGTCGACGTTCGCCGACGACGACGCCGAGCTGGCGGCCCAGTACCAGCACCTCACCGCGGGGCAGGCAGGAGCGCTGGCGGGTCGGGCCGGTGCCGCCACCCTCGTGCTCACCCACTTCTCATCCCGGTACCCGAACGTCACTCCCTTGGCCGCGCAGGCCCGGGCGCAGGCTCCGCACACGACCGTCGCCGCCGCGAACGACCTCGACCGGGTCGGCTTTCCCAGTCGGCGCCCGGGCGGGTGACGCGGGCAAATCCGTCCGCGCGATCTGCAGGCGTGACCGCAGGTAGCACCACTGCTACCGTCACCGCATGGGAGTCATTCCGCAGGAGGAACTCCGCAACCACATCGATGACGTACTCCGCCGCGTCGAGGCCGGCGAGGTCCTGACGGTGACCGTCTCCGGCCGCCCGGTCGCCGAGTTGCATCCCACGTCACGACGCCGTTGGGTCAGTGGCGCTCCCCTGGCACGAGTCTGGCATGGGCCCGCTCCCCGCGGCTTCGAAGCCGACCTCGATCACCTCGGTGCTGATCGCCGGGGACGCGCCGGGTGACGTGGAGGCCGCGATCAGCGTCGTGTCCCTCACCGAGCTTCACTTCGGCGTGGTAGCCACCGACGTCGACGAACGAGCCCGTCGCACTGATCGGCTCGCCGCCGTCGAGGCCGCTTTCGACCCGATCCCAGTCATGCCCGAGGTAGCGCGAGCGTGGGGGCGGCTGGCTGCTGCTGTACAGCAGCGAGGCGGTCAGCCGCGACGACGCCAGATCGACCTCGCCATCGCTGCAACCGCCGCCGTCGAAGGCGTCCCCCTACTGACGCACAACCTCGCCGATTTCCAGATCGTCGGCGACCTGGTCGACGTGCGTGGGCCGACGGTAGGGTGACCGAGCCGCGCGACTCGGCAACCCGCAGTGACAGCCGATCGGACGAGCACCGTGTTCTCGGTGTGCCACGCCACCAAGGTCGCCTGCTCCGGAAACGCAACGGACCAGCCGCCGGTCTCCGACCACGTGCGGCGGGACTCGGAGAACGCGATGATCAAGCAGCGGCTGAAGAATCCCGACGACGAGCTGGAGCTGGTGATCGTCAAGGAAACTTCAGCGAACCGGAGCAACCTCGCCCAGCCGGGCATTAGGTTATACCCGACGCGTGCGATCAAACACGCGCCAATCTCCGGAGAAGTTTCGAATACTCCAGGATGAAGTAATCAGGTTCTCGTGCCGCCGAGTAGAAGTGCTCAGAATCCACACCATGCTCTTGGTCCAATTCAAGCTCTTGCCGAATGCGTTTCACTATGGCCTTGGGGACTTCGCGCCCATCGCCGGTGTTCGTGAAGTAGGCTTGCAACCGCCTAGACCGGGACAATCTAAGAATTCCTCGACGTTCGACGACGAACCGCGAGATTTCGAGCTTATCGCCGCGGTGTTGGGCGATGTCGCAGCCACGGTTCTTCAGGAGCTTCGACAGTTCTCGCCAGGTTACTGATCTTTCCTCTTTGCTAACTGATCGTGACTTCCGGACTATCCAGTCTGTGATCTCCGAGGTCTCCCGATCCGATATCTGATCGTAGACGAAGCCTGACGGCAACAGCTGGTGAGACGCGACTCTCAGCATCCATTTGAACAGTTCGTCTTCGTTGGATTCAAGCACGAAGTTATTACGATCTAGGAAAACTAGGAGCGCCACTAGAGCGGTTCTCTTGTTCCCGTTGTGGAATGGGTGGTTTTGGACTAACGAGTGCAGGAGTGCCGCACCTGCGGACTGGACGGTCGCATACTTGTATTGACCTCCAAGACTCGTGGCTGGCCTTGAAACGGCGCTTTCCAGAAGCTGGTCACTTCGTACACCCGGGGGGCTTATCGGGTCTTCCGCTTCCGCAAAGTCACGTTCAAGCTCCTTATGTATTCCTCGAATTTCCTCGGCAGTCAGGAGTCGACTCTCCCTACACGTTCCCTTTGCCGTCCATTCAAACGGAGTAGCAACTGGTCGCGACTCGCCCTTGAGGATCTCGCGCCGCTGCTCCAGCTTGCGGGCGCCGTCGTGATCCGAAGACTGTAGATAGGAGTTCAGGCGTCTGATGGAGCCTTTCGGCATGCTGATGGTTCCCGATTTCAGGGTGAAGCCTAGTTGCCCCAAGAGCTCTGTTAGTTCGTGGCGCTCAATCCCATATTCGTTCAGCCAGTACGAAACTCTCCTTTGCTGCGGACCGGGAACGCCGAGCGCACGTTGAGCCGCATGAATATCTCGCGCGTCTACTACAGACGCTGGCGACTCGACGTAATCAACGCCTTCACCCCATAGCGCCACTAGAGCCTGTTCAATGTCAACCTTCGCCCTAGATGCCAACGACGCGACCGTCACCGGACCCTCGCCACGATCCCCCAATTCTCATTTAGGACGCGAGCCTCAGAAGTCCCAGTCCTCGTCCTCCGTCGCCACGGCCTTGCCGATGACGTAGGACGAGCCGGAGCCCGAGAAGAAGTCGTGGTTCTCGTCCGCGTTCGGGGAGAGAGCCGAGAGGATCGCCGGGTTCACGTCCGTGACCGTGGACGGGAACATCGCCTCGTAGCCCAGGTTCATCAGCGCCTTGTTGGCGTTGTAGTGCAGGAACTTCTTGACGTCCTCGGAGAGGCCCACCCCGTCGTACAGGGCGTGCGTGTACTGCACCTCGTTCTCGTACAGCTCGAACAGCAGCTCGAACGCGTAGTCCTTGATCTCGGCCCGCTTTTCCGGGGAGACCACCTCGAGCCCGCGCTGGAACTTGTAGCCGATGTAGTAGCCGTGCACGGCCTCGTCACGGATGATCAGCCGGATCATGTCGGCGGTGTTCGTCAGCTTCGCCCGGCTCGACCAGTACATCGGCAGGTAGAAGCCCGAGTAGAACAGAAACGACTCCAGCAGGGTCGAGGCCACCTTGCGCTTGAGCGGCTCGTCGCCCTGGTAGTAGTTCATGACGATCTGCGCCTTGCGCTGCAGGAACTCGTTCTCCGTGGACCAGCGGAACGCCTCGTCGATGTCCTTCGTCGAGCACAGCGTCGAGAAGATCGACGAGTAGCTCTTCGCGTGCACCGACTCCATGAACGCGATGTTGGTGTACACCGCCTCCTCGTGCGGGGTGATCGCGTCCGGGATCAGCGACACCGCGCCCACGGTGCCCTGGATGGTGTCCAGCAGCGTCAGGCCCGTGAAGACCCGCATGGTCAGCTGCTGCTCCTCCGCGGTGAGGGTGTGCCACGACTGGATGTCGTTGGACACCGGCACCTTCTCGGGCAGCCAGAAGTTGTTGACCAGCCGGTTCCACACCTCAACGTCCTTGTCGTCCTGGATGCGGTTCCAGTTGATCGCCTGGACGTGGTCGACCAGCTTGAGGTTCTCAACCATGGGAGTGCTCTTTTCTGCAGAAGGAGGGAGTGGGGAGAAAGCGCGTCACAGCATGCAGCTGACGCAGCCCTCCACCTCGGTCCCCTCGAGGGCCAGCTGACGCAGGCGGATGTAGTAGATCGTCTTGATGCCCTTGCGCCATGCGTAGATCTGCGCCTTGTTGATGTCGCGGGTGGTCGCCGTGTCCTTGAAGAACAGCGTCAGCGACAGGCCCTGGTCCACGTGCTGCGTGGCGGCCGCATACGTGTCGATGATCTTCTCGTAGCCGATCTCGTACGCGTCCTGGAAATACTCCAGATTGTCGTTGGTCATGTACGGCGCCGGGTAGTACACGCGCCCCAGCTTGCCTTCCTTGCGGATCTCGATCTTCGAGGCCACCGGGTGGATCGACGACGTCGAGTGGTTGATGTAGCTGATCGAACCGGTCGGCGGGACGGCCTGCAGGTTCTGGTTGTAGATGCCGTGCTCCATGACCGACGCCTTCAGCTCGCGCCAGTCCTCCTGGGTGGGGATGTGCACGTTCGCGAACAGCTCGCGCACCTTCGCGGTCTGCGGCACCCACTCGGCCTCGGTGTACTTGTCGAAGAACTCCCCCGACGCGTACTGCGAGTTCTCGAACCCGCCGAACGCCGTGCCGTGCTCCATCGCCAGCAGGTTGGAGGCCCGCAGCGCGTGGAACAGCACCGTGTAGAAGTAGATGTTGGTGAAGTCCAGGCCCTCCTCGGACCCGTAGTGCACCCGCTCCCGCGCCAGGTACCCGTGCAGGTTCATCTGGCCAAGCCCGATGGCGTGTGAGGACTTGTTGCCCTCCGCCACGGACGGCACCGACGAGATGTAGGACATGTCCGACACCGCAGACAGGGCCCGGATCGCCGTCTCGATCGACATCCCGAAGTCTGAAGAGTCCATCGTCTTCGCGATGTTCATCGACCCCAGGTTGCAGGAGATGTCCTTGCCGACGACGTCGTAGGACAGATCCTCGTTCAGCTCCGACGGCGCCGAGACCTGCAGGATCTCCGAGCACAGGTTGGACATGGTGATCTTGCCGGCGATCGGGTTGGCCTTGTTCACCGTGTCCTCGAACACGATGTACGGGTAGCCGGACTCGAACTGGATCTCCGCGAGGGTCTGGAAGAACTCCCGCGCGCTGATCTTCGTCTTCTTGATCCGCGCGTCGTCGACCATCTCCTCGTACTTCTCGGTGACGTTCACGTCCGAGAAGGGCACGCCGTAGACGCGCTCGACGTCGTACGGGGAGAAGAGGTACATGTCCTCGTTGCGCTTGGCCAGCTCGAACGTGATGTCCGGGATGACGACGCCCAGGGACAGGGTCTTGATCCGGATCTTCTCGTCCGCGTTCTCCCGCTTGGTGTCGAGGAACCGGTAGATGTCCGGGTGGTGGGCGTGCAGGTACACCGCGCCGGCACCCTGGCGCGCGCCCAGCTGGTTCGCGTAGGAGAAGGAGTCCTCGAGCAGCTTCATCACGGGAATGACGCCGGAGGACTGGTTCTCGATCTGCTTGATCGGGGCGCCGTGCTCACGGATGTTGGTCAGCGACAGGGCGACGCCGCCGCCCCGCTTGGACAGCTGCAGCGCGGAGTTCACGCCGCGGGCGATGGACTCCATGTTGTCCTCGATGCGCAGCAGGAAGCAGGAGACCAGCTCGCCGCGCTGGGCCTTGCCCGCGTTGAGGAACGTCGGGGTGGCCGGCTGGAAACGGCCGGCGATGATCTCGTCCACGAGGTGCTCGGCGAGGGCCCGGTCACCGCGGGCCAGGGCCATGGCGACCATGCACACCCGGTCCTCGAACCGCTCCAGGTAGCGCTTCCCGTCGAAGGTCTTCAGCGTGTACGAGGTGTAGTACTTGAACGCACCGAGGAACGTCTCGAACCGGAACTTCTTCGCGTACGCCCGGTTGTAGAGGGAGCGGATGAAGTCCATCGGGTACTGGTCCAGCACCTCGCGCTCGTAGTACTGGTGCTTGACCAGGTAGTCGAGCTTCTCCTCCAGGTCGTGGAAGAAGACGGTGTTGTTGTTCACGTGCTGGAGGAAGTACTGGTGCGCCGCCTCCCGGTCCGCGCCGAACTGGATCTTCCCGTCCGCGTCGTACAGGTTCAGCATCGCGTTGAGCTCGTGGTAGCCGAGCCCCTGGAACGCGGCGGGGATCGCCTTGTCCTCGTGGCCCTTCTCGGGCACGACGACGTCGCGGTCGTCGACGGGGGTCTCTAGCGAGGCGAGTGACGTGTCCAAAACTCTTCCAATCCCTGGGTGACGGCGGCCACGTCGTCGGACGTGCCCATCAGTTCGAAGCGGTACAGCACGGGCACCTGGCACTTCGCGGCGATGATGTCCGCCGCCTCGCCGTAGTGCTCGCCGAAGTTCGTGTTGCCGGCGCCGATGACCCCGCGGATCAGGCGCCGGTTCTGTTCCTGGTTGAGGAACGTGATGACCTGCCGGGGAACCGCCCCGACGCGGACGCTGCCGGCCCCGTAGGTGGGGACGACGAGGACGTACGGTTCCGTCACCAGCGGCGTCGGTTCGGCGGCCCGCAGCGGGAGACGGATGCCGTCGATCCCGAGCCGTTCCACGAACCGTGCCGTGTTGTTGGTGACCGAGGAGAAGTAGACGAGCGACCCGGCAGGGACCCGCGCGTGGCGGCGTTCCTCGGCCTGGGCCCGGAAGCGGGCGAAGTCGGCAGCGGTGAGGGTGGCACTGGCCGCGCTCATGCGTTCACCTCGCTGTCCCTGCTCTGCATTCTGCGTTCTGCGTTCGGCGTTGTGGTAGGAGCCGGGGTGCGTGGTGCACCGCGGCCGCCCCCTCGCCGGTGGTGAGGAGACGGCCGGACGGGTCTTCTCCCCGCGTGCTGGAGACGTGGTTCAGGCCACCGAGGAGGCGGAGACGCCGGTCGCGATGGTCGCGATCTTGTCCGGGCGGAAGCCGGACCACGAGTCGTCGTCGGTGACGACGACGGGGGCCTGCAGGTAGCCCATCGCCTTGAGCTCCTCGAGGGCCTGCGGGTCCTGGGAGATGTCGACGCTCTGGTAGACGATGCCCTTCTTGTCGAGCGCCCGGTAGGTGGCGTTGCACTGCACGCACGCCGGCTTGGTGTAGACGGTGACCGCCATGGCCTCTCCCCTTCGATCTGAGCCTTGCTGGTGGGTTCGCATCGGTCTGACTGCCGCTGAGCCGGGCCGGTCAGTGCCTGCGATCGTGATGTCGCTCGGGCGTACCTGGTGATGCTTTCCCTCGGTGTACGTCGATACTACATCTAGTGTCCGGCGGTGGGAACGACCCCAAGATGATGTATTTCATCCGTGTCATTTCGTGCACCGGGCGTCCACAGCCCCGGGGTGGTGCGGCGGGCCGGTTTCCGCGGATTTCCGGCCCGGACGGGCCCCTTGTCCACACCCTGTGGGCGACGTTGTCTCCGCTGTCCACACCGGCGTGTCCGTTCCGCTCCGCGTGTCGCGCTGCTGGTCTCTGGTGCCGCGAGCCGCGGTCGACCCCCACATCTAGTGAACGTCCGCACGGGCGCGGGTATGCCCCGGATCGGGGCTGCTCCTCACCACTGCTTCGCCCCGGGCGGCGGGCTGTCCTGTCCCTGCGGGTCGTCCCGCGGGCCTCCCGGTGCCCGGTCCTGCGTGGCCTCACGCTGACGGCGTTCGAGCTCCTGCTGACGGGGGTCGGTGCCCGAGCCGGGCGCGGGCGACGCGGACGATGACGGCGTTCCAGGGCCCGGGGACGGCGTGGGCGCCGCGGAGGGCGCAAGCGATGGCGTCGTCTGCTTCTCCTGCAGCCGTTCCTGCGCCTGCCGCAGCTGCCGGCCGGTGTCGGGCGCCTGCTGCTGGTCGGTGAAGCAGTCCGGTGGCGCCTGCCCGACGACGCGCTGCGCCTGGTCGTAGAGCGCACGCGCGTCTGCGGCGCGGCCCTGCCCGGTCAGCTCGTCGCCTCGCTTCTCGATGGCCAGCACGAGGTTGACCCGCACGGGGCAGTCGCTGACGCCGCCGCCGACCAGCTCGAGCGCACGGGTGAACTCGCGCCGCGCGCTCTCCCAGTCCGCGCGCAGCACGTCCGCATCGCCCGCGGCCAGATGCGCCTTGTAGGGCTCGACGACGTTGACGACGCCGAGCCGGTCCGCCGCGGTGCCGACGCCGCCCGCGTCCTGCCGGTCCCAGGCGTCGGCGGCCTGCCCGCCGAACAGCGGCAGGCTGAGCAGCTTCGCCGCGACCAGCAGGGCGACCAGCACGACCGGTGCGGAGAACCAGAGCAAACGGCGGCGCACCCGGCGCCTGCCGATCTCCAGGTCCGCGGCGCTCAGCCAGCGGTCGCCGTCGGGCGGGCCGGCCGGTGCACCGGTGAGCGGTCCGACGCCGGCCCCGGCGTCCTGCTCGTCCACGTCAACGGGTCGCATCGCTCACCTCCGGACCACGGGAGGACCGGGCACGCCGTCCGAGGGACGACAGCCGCAGCACGTCGGCGCCCAGCAGGTACAGCTCGCGGGCGACGATGCCGGCGGCGGCCGCGGCGAGGATCCAGTACAGCTCGTAGCGGCCGGCGATCGACCCGGCCTGCGCGGCGAGCCGGCCGGGATCGGTGGCGGTGAGCGCGTTCTCGATCGGGTCCCCGGCCGCGCGGTGCGTGTAGGGCACCCCCAGCTGGCCGGCGATGGTCCGCAGCCGGTTCTCGTCGATGCGGGACACGGCGTCGACCGGCGGGTCCACCGACCGGTCCTGCACGTAGTCCGCCCGCTCCCCGGCGATATAGCCCTCGTTGGCCTTCATCCGGCCGCCGGCCGCGGTGCCGTAGCCGAGCACCGCTCCCCCGTCGACGGCGCCGGACGGGACGGTGAACGGCACGGGCGACAGGCCGTCCGTCTGCTCGCCGTCGCCGAAGTAGAAGACGACGCGCGCCCGTTCGGGGTGGGCGGCGCGGGCCCGCTCGAGCTGCTGCGTGAGCAGCGGCGCCGCGATCGTCACGGAGCTGCCGCGCGAGTACGTCGTCACCTCGGGCCGGAGCACCTCCATCGCCGTCGTCACCGCGGTCGCGTCCCCGGTCAGCGGCAACCGGATCAGCGCGGACGAGTCGAAGGTCAGCAACGAGAAGGACGCGCCGGGCAGGGCGGCGACGAGTCGCCCGACGTCCTGCCGCATCCCGTCCAGGCGCGGTCGGTTTCCCCCGGCTGCGCCCCCGTAGTCCTCGGCGACCACAGAGGCCGTCGTGTCGACGACGAAGAAGACGTCCAGGTCGGCGGTGGCGTTCTGCGTCGTGCCCGCCCCGGGGATGCCGGGGCGGAAGGCCGCGGTGACGACGAGGGCGACGAGCCCGGCCCGCCACAGCCACGACCGGGCGAGCGGCCGGGCGCCGGCGCGGCGCTCGGCCCACCAGCGCCAGCCGCAGAAGGCGAGCAGCAGCACGCCCAGCGTCGAGAGGGCGGGGACGGGCAGGACGGGCAGCGTGGTCATCGGCGCAGCCTCCACGCCGCCGGCAGCAGGAGCGCGACGCCGATCAGGGCGGCGACGAGGACGCCGTTCGGCCGGTCCCCCGTGCTCGCTCGCGGTGCGGCGACCAGGGCCGTCGCCTCGCGGGACTGCACGCGGGCGATGATCTGCGCAACGGCGTCGGCATCGTCGATCGCGTAGTAGTCCCCGTCCGTCGACTCGATCGCCTGCTGCATCTGCGCGCTGGCCCGGTCCCGCGCGGTGCCGAGCCCGAACTGGGCGGGATTGAGGCCGTACACGCGGATCCCGGCCTGCTTCGCGAGGGTCGCGGCCTCGGTGATCGTGTAGAGCGGCCGGCCGGCGAGGCGATTGTCCGTCGAGAGGACGATCGACCGGGTGCGCGGCTGGCCCTTCTGGTCGAAGCTGTTGACGCACGTGGCCAGCCCGTCCCCGATGAGCGAGGACCCGGAGCCGGTGAAGGTGCCGGCGAAGAACTCGATGTCGGACGAGGAGAAGTCGAACGCCTTGCCCGCCGTAGCCAGCTGCTCGGCGACGAAGTCGTAGTCGTCGGTCAGGGGGAACACCTGCACCGCCGAGCTGTTGAAGATGACCATCCCGATCCGCTCGCCGTTGAACCCGCGGGCGAGCCGCTCGAACACGTCGACCACCTCGGCGTTGAACGAGAGCATCGAGCCGGAGACGTCCATGCACAGGATGATGTCCCGGTTCTTCTTCTGCGGATCCAGCGCGGACGTCGAGGCGGGCCGCGCGGCCGCGACCCCGAGGACGACGATCAGCCCGAGGACGAGCGCGAGGCCCGCGGCGAGGGTGATCCGGTAGCGGCGCAGCGCCGCGGCCCAGCCGGGCAGTGCCGTCAGCCGCTCGCTGTGGGCGACGGGGACGGCGGCGGCCCTCCGGCGTCGGTGCCTGGCCAGCAGCCAGACCACGACGCCGAGGACGACCGGGACGAGGAACAGCATCCACCACTGGATCAGTGCCACGAGCGCACCACCTCGCGGGCGGCGTCGACCGCGCGTCGCGCGTCGGCGACCTCGGGGACGCCGAACTCGGCCGGGTAGAGCACGGCGACGGCGTCGGCGACCCCGGCGACCCCGGGCCTGCCGGCCGGCTCGTTCCGCAGATCCGCCAGCGTCATCGTGTGGAGGGAGACCCCGGAGGCCTGGTGGGCGAAGGCCCGGACGAGGCGGCTGAGCCGCTGGTGCGCCTGCCGCGCGGTCAGCTCACCGCGTTCGGCGGCGTCCGCCACCGCGTCGATGCGCGCCAGGTATTCCTGTTGCAGCCCGGGCAGGCCCTGCGCGCCGGCCGGCTGCCACTTCGCCCGCGAGCGGCGTGTGCTGGCCAGCGCCCACACGTACCAGCCGGCGACGGCGGCGAGGATGCCCAGGCCGATCCACAGCCACACCGGGTCGTACGGGATCGGCCCGTAGAACCGTCCGCCGTCGTTCACGGGAACACCCGCCGGGCGCGACGCGCGCCTGCATCGGTGCGGACAGCCGGTTCAGTGCGGACGGCCGGCTCGGTGCGGACGGCCCGCTCACTGCGGACGACCGGCTCAGCGCGCACGGCGGTGGCTCTCCAGGAGCGCGAACATGGCCGCGACCACCGCGTCGGTGCCGCCCACGCGCTGGTGCGCGATGCCGAGCGAGCGCAGCACCGCGGTGGTGTTCTCGGCCAGCTGCTCGGCGGCGTCCCGGTACTGGTCCGTGAGCCGCCGGTCGCGCCGCAGTGACTCCGGCAACCACGCGTCGCTCGCGACGTCGACCATGACGTCCTGACCCGCAGCGGTCAGGTCGGCGTCCTGCACCGTCAGCCAGAGGATCTCGTGCTGGACCCGCAACCGGCGCAGCAGCTCCACGGTGTCCGGCCCGAGGGCCGCCTCGTCGGCGACGACGAACAGCAGCATCCGGCGCCGGGACGAGTCCGCGACGTACCGCAGCAGCCCGTCCAGGTCGCTCGCGGGCCCGTCGAGCGTCGTCGCCCGGTGCACCATCTGCAGCAGTCGCTCCAGGTGCGGCTCCCCCGCCTGCAGCGGCAGCCGCGTGCCGCCGTCGGCGTCGGCGCAGGCCAGCCCCACCAGGTCGGCGTGCCGGCTCGCGAGGTACCCCATCACCCCGAAGGCCATGATCGCGACGTCGCGCTTGGACTCCCCGCTGCGGGTCACGGCCGCCATGTTCCGACCGGTGTCGGCGACGAGCAGCACGAGCTGCTTGCGCACGGCCACGTACCGCTTGACCAGCGTGTTGCCCTGCCGGGCGGTGGCCTTCCAGTCGATGTCGCGCACCTCGTCGCCGGCCACGTAGGTGCGCAGGTCCTCGAAGTCCAGGCTGCGGCCCTTGAACACGGACGCGTACTGACCGTCGAGCAGCCCGCGGGTGCGCCGGTGCAGGTGCACGAACATCCTGGATTTCACCCGGGTGAGCAGCGTCTGCGCCATGGTCGGATCCCTCGTCAGGGCAGGTCAGGGGGTGCGGACGGCGCCGACGACGGCGTCGATGACGGTCTCGACGGGCACGCCCTGGGCGACGGCCTCGAAACCGAGGATGAGGCGGTGCCGCAGGACGCGGTGCGCGAGGGACTTCACGTCCTCCGGCAGCACGTGGTCCCGCCGGTCGAGCAGGGCCACCGCCCGCGCCGCCTGGGAGAACGCGATGCTCGCCCGGGGGCTGGCGCCGAACTCGATGTACCGGGCCAGCTGCGGGTCGATGTACCGGTCGGCGTTGCGGGTGACGTAGACCAGCCCGACGATGTACTCCCCGATGGCCCGGTCCAGATACACCCGCCGGGCGGTCTCCTGCAGCGCCTGCACGTCGTGCAGCTCGACCACGGGGGCGTCCGCGCGGCCGGGCGCGTAGACGCCGGCGTCGATCCGGCGCAGCATCTCGGCCTCCTCGACCGGCGTCGGGTAGTCCAGCACGTCCTTGAGCATGAAGCGGTCCATCTGCGCCTCGGGCAGCTGATACGTGCCCTCCTGCTCGATGGGGTTCTGCGTGGCCAGGACGAGGAACGGCTCGGGCAGCGGATACTCGGTGCCCCCGATCGTCGTCTGCCGCTCCTGCATGGCCTCGAGCATCGCGCTCTGCGTCTTGGCGCTGGACCGGTTGATCTCGTCGAGCAGCACGACGTTGGCGTGCACCGGCCCGAGCTGGGTGACGAACGCGGACTGCGCGGCGTCGTAGATCTGGGTGCCGACGATGTCCGAGGGCAGCAGGTCCGGGGTGCACTGGATGCGCCGAAAGGTGCCGTCCACGGCCGCGGCGAGCGTCGTGGCGGCGGTGGTCTTGGCCAGGCCCGGCACGGACTCGAGCAGGACGTGGCCGCCGGTGAGCAGGGCGGTCAGCAGCGTCTCCCGCAGCCGCTGCTGGCCGACGACCTTCGCGTCGTACGCGGCGGCGACCGCGGTCAGCGACCGGTCGGCCGCCGCCATCGTCTCGGCGTCGATCGCGGCCGACCGGAGGGAGGCATTCGCGGACTGGCTCACGCGCAGCTCCTGCTCCGTCGGGTGAGACCGCCGGAGGACCGGGATCTCTCGTTCTCCGAGCCTAGTCGAGGGCTGCGGACGAGGGGAGCGTCCGGTGGCCGCTCACCGCACCGGTACGTCCCTCAGCAGCGGTCCACGTGGTCCGACTCCAGCAGGCCGGCACCGGCCATCTGGGCCGCCAGGCCGCGCCCGTCCGGGCCGGTGATCCACTGGACGCCGTTCGCCATGGGCTGCGGCTCACGGGCGAGGCCACCGGCGAGCACCGCCTCGGAGACGGACAGCTCGCGGATGCACACGGCCTCAACGTTCTGCGGGTAGCGGCGGGCGAACTCGCCGTAGATCGCCGGGTCGTGCTGCCCGTCGTCGCCGATCAGGATCCACTTGACGTGGGGGAACTCCTCGGCGAGCCGGCGCAGGCTGTTGACCTTGTGCTGCATGCCGCTGCGGAACCAGCGCTCATGCGTGGGGCCCCAGTCGGTCAGCAGCAGCGGACCGTCCGGGTAGAGGTTGCGGCTGAGGAAGCGGCGCAGCGTGGGGGCCACGTTCCACGCCCCGGTGGAGAGGTAGAGGAACGCGGCACCGGTGTACTGGCGGTGGAGACGCTCGTAGAGCACGGCCATGCCCGGGGTCGGGGTGCGGGCGTGCTCGTCGAGGACGAACGTGTTCCACGCGGCGAGCATGGGCCGCGGCAGGGCGGTGACCATGACGGTGTCGTCGATGTCGGAGACGATGCCGATGCGCTGCTCGTCAGCGACGACCTGCACGTGCGCCTTCTGCGGCACCGAGCCCTCCGTCGAGAGGTGGATCGTGTGCCAGCCCGGGGCGAGCTCGACGTCGACGGCGGTGTCGATGACGCCGCCGTGGTCCGCGGTCACCTCGACCTCGGTGTCGCCGATCCGCACGGTGACGACGGCGTCCGCGATCGGGATGGACAGGAAGGAGCGCCAGCCGCGCACGCTGAGCACGTCCTCCCCGCTGAGGCGGTCCAGGAGGCGCTCGCGCGTCATCACGGCCCGGCCGAGGACACGGATCCACGACGTCGTGCCGTAGCCGGTGGACGCGACGACCGTCGGGGTGAACCGGTGCCGGCGCGCGCGCCCCTCCCGCCAGGCGTGGACCTTCTCCTCGACCCGGTAGGCGATGTTGCTGGCCTGTTCCTTGGCCTCGATCAGCAGTTCCTGGGCCTCGGGGAAGCGCTCGGGAATCCCGTCACTGCGTCGCCACGCGCGGCGGAGGCGGCGCGGTCGCCACGGCGGTGTGCTCGTCTGGGGCTGCTCAGGCATCCGCCCAGCTTACTGAGGCAGGGGGAACGGCGGATTCACTCCTTGACGGCACCGGCGCTCGCGTTCATGATCCGCCGCTGGAACACGGCGAACACGATGGCCACCGGAACCGTCATGAGCGCGGCCGCCGCGAGCTTGATGGGGAACTGGTTGCCCTGGCTCAGCTGGCCCGACGCGAGCTGGGCGACGCCCTTGGTGAGCGTCGTCAGGGACGGGTCCTGCGTCGAGATGATGAAGTGGTTCAGCTCGTTCCACGAGCCCTGGAAGCTGAGAATGATGATGGTCATCAGCGCCGGGCGCGCCATCGGCAGCACCACGGACCAGAACGTGCGGAAGACGCCGGCCCCGTCGATCCGGGCCTGTTCCTCCACCGAGCGCGGGATCGACTCGAAGAAGTTCTTCATGATGAACACTCCCGCGGCGTCCACGAGGAGCGGCAGCACCATGCCGGCGTACGAGTCGTAGATGCCCAGCTGGTTGACCACGAGGAACTTCGGGATCAGAAGGACCACGCCGGGCACGGCCATGACGGCGATGAGCAGGGCGAAGATGACGCCGCGACCCCGGAACTGCAGCCGGGCGAGCGCGTACCCGGCCAGCGAGTCGAAGAACACCCGCCCGCACGTGACGAGCACGGTGACGACGAACGAGTTCTTGAGCCACACCGGGAAATCTGAGTTGGCGAACAGCTGCTGGTAGGCGCCGGTGGTCCAGGTCTGCGGGATCAGGGACAGGGCGTTGGCGGTCGCGTCGTCGTCGGTCTTGAAGGACGAGGCGACCTGGACGACGAACGGGAAGATGTAGACCACCGCGAGCGCGATCAGGACGACGTAGAGCACCCAGCCGGCCTGCCGGCGTCGTCGTCCTCGGTCGATCACTCCCCCGGCGGGCTGCTGCGCGGGGCGGGTCAGGGTCTGGGTCACGGCTGGACCTCCCGGCGGGGACGACGGCGGGCTCGGGCCGGGCGGTCGCCGCGTTCGGCCATGACCCACCGCTGGAGGAGAGTCAGGACGACGATGATGGCGAACAGGACGAACGCGATCGCCGCGCCCCGGCCCCACTGCTGGTTGTTGAACGCCGCCTCGTAGGAGAGGTACGCCGGCGTCAGGGTCGTCTTCGCCGGGCCGCCCTGGGTGCCCGTGTAGATCTGGTCGAACACCTGCCAGGTGCCGATCAGGCCCAGGGTGAGGACGGTGAAGAGCGTCGGCCGCAGCTGCGGCAGCGTCACGAACCAGAACCGCTGCCACGCGTTCGCGCCGTCCACCATCGCCGCCTCGTCCACCTCGTCGGAGAGGTTCTGCAGGGCCGCGATGAACAACAGCATGAAGGTGCCCGACGTCGTGAACACCGCCATGAGGATGAAGGCGCTCATCGCGACGGACGGCCCGGCGAGCCACTCCCACCCGCTGATGCCGAACAGGCCGGGGCTGCCCAGGGCGGCCGGTGCCTGGTCGACGCCGACGACGCCGAACAGCAGGTGCAGCACCCCGCGCGGGTCCTGGAACCAGTTCGGCCCGTTGATGGACAGGAACGAGAGCACCCGGTTGACGGCACCGGACGCGCTGAAGAGGAACAGCCAGAGCACCGTGATGGCCACCGAGCTCGTGACCGAGGGGAAGTAGAAGGCGGTGCGGAAGAAGCCGCGGCCCCGCAGACCCCGCCGGCTGATGAGCACGGCGAGGGCGAGCGCGAGCGCGGTCTGCAGCGGGACGACCAGCAGGACGTAGTACAGGTTGTTCCGCACGGCCGTGCCGAAGTCACGGGCGCCGAGGCCCTGACCGCCGAGCACGTCCCCGTAGTTCTTCGCGCCGACGAACTGCACGGACCCGGCGAAGGGGCTGCCCCGGCCGGTCCAGTCGGACAGGCTCACCCAGGCGGCCATGAGCACGGGCACGAGCAGGAAGATGCCGAGCACCAGGACGGTCGGCGTCACGAACAGCCAGCCGGCTGCCCCCTCCCGGTGCGGCCCGCGACGGCGGCCACCCCGCGGGGGGCGCCCGGTGCCGGTCGCGACGCCGACCGGCACCTCGGGTGCGGTACCGGCCCCGACGGTGGTCGCCACGTCGGGCTACTTCCCGGCGACGACGGGCTGGAGGTTGGACTGGGCCTCGGTCAGGATCGACTTCGGGTCCGCGGTCTTGAGCCCCTCGAGCTTGGAGTTCAGGTCCTTGATGACGTCGGCCGCGCCCGGCTGCAGCGGCAGGTTCTGGGCGTAGGAGGCGCCGGCGAGGAACGCCTTGTCCTGCGGGAAGGCCGCGCGGTACTGGTCGGCAGCCGACTGCACCGAGGGCATCACGCCGAACGCCTTGGCGAAGGAGATCTGCTGCTCCGTGCTCGAGAGGTACTGGATGAGCTGCTGGGCCGCGCCCTTGTTCTTGCCGTCGGCCGAGAGGCCCCAGCAGTTGGTGAACTGGAGCGTGCCCTTGCCGCCCGGGCCGGCCGGCAGCTCGGCCACGGTGTACTTGACCTTCGGGAAGTCGCTCTTCAGGGCGCCCTCGATCCAGTTGCCCTCGATGACCATGGCGGCCTGGCCCTTGCCGAAGGCCTCGCCACCCCACCCGGCGCCGAGCTGGGACGAGTACGCCGCGACGCCCTCGTTGAGCAGCTTCTTCACGTAGGTCAGCGCGGCGACGTTCTTGTCGCTGTCCGCAGTCGCCGTCTTGCGGTCGGCGGACTCGAGGCCGCCGCCGGACTGGGCGAGGAACGCGCCGACGCGGGCGATCTCCGGGCTCATGGCCAGGCCCTTGACCTTGTCGGTGGTCAGCTTGCGCGCGGTGGACTCGAGCTGGTCCCACGTGGTGGGCACGTCGGCGTCGGTCAGCCCGGCCCTGGACCACATGTCCTTGTTGATGATCAGGGCGAGCGTCGAGAAGTCCTTCGGCGCGCAGTAGAGCTTGTTGTCGTAGGTGAACGCCTCGCGCAGCTTCGGGTAGAAGTCGTCCTTGTTCTTGAGATTGTCTCCGTAGGCCTCGAGCGAGCCGTTGGACGCCCACGCGCCGATCTGGTCGCCCGAGACGTAGAGGACGTCGGCGGGCTTGCCGGACGCGAAGCCCTGGCTGGCCTGCTGCACGAGGTCGGAGGCGACGACGACGTCGGCCTTGACCCCGGACTGCTTCGACCACGCGGCCACGGCGTTCTTCACCGCGGTGGTCTCGGCCTGGCCGGACGATCCGATGAGCACCGAGATGGGCGTGCTGTTGGCCGACTGGCTGGCGGCGGCGCCGCTGCTGGAGGAGGACTGGGAGAACCCGGACCCGCAGGCGCTGAGCGAGGTCAGGGTGAGAACGGCGGCGCAGGCGGTCAGGGCGAGACGGCCGGCGCGGGGGGTGCGATCGATCATCGGATCCTCGATTCGGAGTAGGACGGTGGGAGAAGGTGCGGTCAAAGGGGGTCAGCGTGCATGCTGGTCGAGCCGCCGGTCGAACTCGCGCAGGACCAGCTCGGGGGTCAACAGGTCGTGGACCGGCTCCGGCGGATCGTTCGCCGTCGTCAGTCGTTCGATGAGCAGATCGACGACGCGGCTGGCGGCCGCGGCGACCGGCTGGCGGACGCTGGACAGGCCGAGGGCGGCCGCGACCGGCGTGTCGTCGAAGCCGACGACGGCGGTGCGGGCGGTCTCGGCGCTGGATACGCGGCGCAGCACGGTGGACGCCCCGACGGCGAGCGAGTCGCTGGCACACACCGCCGCGGTCGCTCCTGCTCGGAGTGCACGCTCCATGGCCTGGGTGCCCTCGACGACGCCGTCGTCGGTGCGCTGGTCGAGCAGGCCCGTCGCCAGGTCCTCGGCGGCCACGCCGGCGTCGGCCATCGCCCGCTGCCATCCGCTGCGCCGGTCGTCGCCGACGCCGGATCCGGTCGGCCAGCCGAGGAACGCGATGCGCCGGTGGCCCAGGTCGAGCAGGTGCTCGGTGGCCAGGCGGGTGCCCGCGGCGCCGTCGATGTCGACCCAGCTGTGGCCGGCGTCCCGGTCCTGCCAGGGGCGGCCGAAGGCGACGAACGGGACGCCGGTCGCGGCGAGCTCGGCGGGTCGCGTGTCGTCCAGGTGGGTGTCCGTGAGCACGCAGCCGTCGATCGCCCCGGTGGTGTGCAGAGCGGCCTGCTCGCTGGTCTCCTGCTCGTCACTGGTGGCCGTGATCAACAGCAGGCGGTGGTCGCGGCGCTGGGAGCACTCGACGAGGGCGTGCAGGAAGGCGTCCATGAGCGAGCCGTTGATGCCGTCCACGGCGGGCCGGATGCGCAGGCCGATGACCTCCGACCGGCGGGACCGCAGGGAACGGGCGGCCGCGGACGGGCGGTAGCCGCTGGCCCGGATCTCGGCGAGCACGCGATCCCGGGTGCTCGCGTGGACCACCTGCGGGTTGTTCAGCACGTTGGAGATCGTCTGCCGGGACACGCCGAGGGAGGAGGCGAGGCTCTGCAGCGTGGGCTTCTCCCCCATGGCAACCTCTCCTCTCCGCGGCGTCGTTGGCGGTTTGATCGATCCAATCGACTTGCGTCGCGATGATTTGAACGATCAAACTGGATGGGCACCATCATGTGATCCGTATCACCGACCTGTCAAGATGGCACGGGTCGACGCGACAGACCGACCGGCTCGAACCACTGACCACCGCCCGAGAGGGGCCCTGCATGAGTGTCGACCAACCCGCGCTGCACGACGCCGTCGTCGTCCTCTCCGCGCCGATCCAGGTGTGGTCCGCGCGCGACGGCTCCGTCGGGACGGTCCACCCCGGCGCCGGGGCCGCCCCCCGCGGCGTGGACGGCATCTACTGCGGGGACGACCGGGTGATCCACGCCGTCGACCTGACCGTGCAGGTGGCGGACGGCGACACCGCGCTCGGCCCGCGACTCGAGTTCCTCGGAGCCGTCACGCCCGGCGGCGGCACCGCGGGCTTCGACCACGTGCTGCGCGTGCCCGGCCCCACCGCGGACCCCGCCGTCACCGTCCGCCGCACCCGCACCACCGACGGGTCCGGTGCCGGGGAGGCCGTCCTCGTCCGCTCGGCGCTGGACCGTGCCCTGCCGCTGCGCATCACCGCCGTCCTCTGGGCGGACTCCTCGCGGATGGACCTGATCAAGGCCGGTCACGCGACCACCCCGCACTCGCCGCGCGTCGAGTCGAGCACGTGGCACTGGCGGGACGACGCCACCACCGCGCGCGTCGTCGCACAAGACGCCCACCTGGCACCGGTGACCGACGGCGACGTCCGCGGCATCGCCCTGACGTGGGACGTCGTCGTCCCCGCGAACGGCGAGCACAGCGTTTCCTGGCGGCTCGAGCTGCACGACGACCAGGCCGTGGTCGGGCCCGCGCCGTCACCGGCCCCCGCGCACCCCGTCGTCGACACGGGAACCGCCCTGGGCCGCCTCGTGCGCCGCGCCAGCGCCGACCTCGCCGGCCTGCGGATGAGCCTCGCAGCTGCGCCCGAGCACCCCTTCCTCGCCGCCGGCGCCCCCTGGTTCTTCACCCTCTTCGGCCGGGACTCGCTCATCGCCGCCCGGCTGATGCTGCCCGTCGACCGGGAGCTGGCGGTCGGCACCGTGCGCGCGCTCGCTCGGCTGCAGGGCACGCGGACCGACCCGGAGACCGGCGAGCAGCCGGGCAGGATCCCCCACGAGGTGCGGCGCACGGCGGCGGACCTCGCCGACGACCGGTCCGTCCTGCCGCCCCTCTACTACGGCACGATCGACGCCACCTGCCTGTGGATCACGCTCGTCGCCGAGCTGGACGCGGCGGGCGAGACCACGACCGCGCGGGAGCTGACGCCGGCCCTGCTGCAGGCGCTGCGCTGGTTGCGGGACGAGTCGGACGCGGACGGCGACGGTTTCCTCGAGTACTTCGACACCTCGGGGCACGGGCTGGCCAACCAGGGGTGGAAGGACTCCGGGGACTCGATCCGCTTCGCCGACGGCACCATCGCCACCGGCGCGATCGCCCTGTGCGAGGTGCAGGGCTACGCCCACCAGGCCGCGTGCGAGGCCGCGCGGCTCCTGCGCCGGCACGGCGACCTGGCCGAAGCCGTGGCGGCGGACCTCGGGCTCGATCCCGCGTTGGCCGACCCGGAGCAGTGGGAGCGGTGGGCCGACGCGCTGCGGGAACGGTTCGCCGACACGTTCTGGGTGCGGGACGCGGACGGCCCCTATCCGGCGCTCGCCCTCGACGGACAGAAGCGACCGGTGGACGGCGTCGCGTCCAACATGGGGCACCTGATCGGCACGGGACTGCTCGACCGGGCGCAGGAGAGCCTCGTCGTCGAGCGCCTGATGGGGCCGTCGATGTTCTCCGGG
This sequence comes from Tersicoccus mangrovi, assembly GCF_036881825.1. Taxonomy (NCBI): domain Bacteria; kingdom Bacillati; phylum Actinomycetota; class Actinomycetes; order Micrococcales; family Micrococcaceae; genus Tersicoccus; species Tersicoccus mangrovi. Next base: position 156,063 of record NZ_JBAJMW010000002.1, read on the forward strand.
TACGGGATCCGCACCATGTCGACGGCCAACGGCGCGTACTGGCCGCTGCGGTACCACGTGGGGTCGGTGTGGACGCACGACACCGCGATGATCCTCGACGGCATGCTCCGGCAGGGCCACTCGGCGCCGGCGCGACGGCTGGCCGAGGGGCTGCTGCACGCCGCGGAAGGGTTCGACTTCCAGCTGCCGGAGCTGTTCTCCGGTGAAGCGGCCGACGACGTGTGGCCGCCGCAGCCCTACCCCGCGTCCTGCCACCCGCAGGCCTGGGCGGCCGCGTCGTGGGTGGTGGTGGCACGCGCGATGCGCGCGTGACCTGCACCGACGCCTCTTCCTCGCGCGACCGCGCTGCCCTACGCTGAGCGCGGGGGCCACGAGAGACGTGGGGGCTGCATGGGGCAGCAGGGGCGGTATGAGCGGATACCGGACAGTCCGTACTGGTGGGATCGGCTGGGGCCACTCGGCCTCGCGGTGACCGGAGTCGCGGTCACCGTCGCGGCCATGGCGGTCCACGCGGTGTTCCTCGCGTTCTCCGCGGGCCGCCTCGACGGGGAGCTGGTCGGCCGCGCCGCCTCCTGGCTTCGCGGATCGGTGTACGGCGCGACGGCGATCTGGTTCACCCTGCGCCGCCGGCCGGTGTGCCGGCGCGACGGCGGTCGGCAGCTGGCGCTGGATCAGCGGCTCCGGCGCGCCCTGCGCTCAGGGACACTGCCGGCCGATGCGGACGGGTTGATCTGGCCGCTCACGGCACGATTCAAGGGCGCCTTGTTCGGAGCGGTCGCCGTCCCCGTCGCGACCGTCGCCGTCACCGGCTGGTCGGTGTACCGGGCGGTCACCGCGACCGATCTGACGTTCGAGATCCTGGCCTGGGTCGTCGCCGTTCTCCTGGTGATGCTGGGCATGGTCCGGCTGACGATCGAACTCCGGGCACGGCGCGTGGCGGACGCTCTACTGATCCAGTGGTCCGAGCGCGAACGGATCCGCGAGGCGGCGACGGCATGAGCCGGTCGCAGCGCTGGGCCGCGTACGCCCGCAATCCCGAGAGCATCAATCCGGTCGATCGGCTGGGGCCCGTTGGTCTGGCGGTCCTCGCGCTCGGCCTCGGTGCGGGCTGGGCCCTGTTGATGACGGTGGGCATGGGCTTGATGCTCGCGCCCCGAGCCGGTTCGACCGGCGACCTCGTGCTGACCACCTGCCTCGGGGGTCTCCTGTACGGAGTTGCGATGGTTGCGCTCCTGGTGCGAGCCCGGCGGAAGGCTCGACGAGCCGGCGAGAATCGCCGTCGGCTCGTGCGTCAGCTGCATCAAGCGTGGCGGGCCCGGCAGGTTCCTGAGCAGCCGCTCCCTGGCTTCCGTGACGAGCTCGAGAAGACACTGCAGGGAAGTCGGCTGAACGTCGTCATCCTCGTCGCCCTCTGCCTCGGCGTGGCCGCGTGGTTCGCCACCAGGTCGACCGCCGGGGATCCCGTTCTCACCCTGCTCGGGTGGGTGGTGGTCGGCGTCGTGGTACTCGGGATGGTCGTCAGCCTTCACGTCACCCTGCGGAACCGTCGACGCACGGCCGACCTCCTCGACCAGCTGGACCAGCGGGACCAGCAGAACGATCAACGCGAAGGGATCACGCCATGACGACCCAGGCGCCACGAACAGGGCTGGTCGTTCGGTGGACCGTGCTCGGGGTGGCGGCGGCTCTGGCGGTGGTCTGGATCATGCTCTTGGTCGAGGACCCGACGAAGCCGAGTCGCTGGCTGGGCCTGGTCTCGATGGCGATGTTGATCGTGAGCAACGTCATCGGCCTGCGCAAGAGTCGCCGGGACGTCAGCCGCCTGGAGGAGCCGTGACGGCACGGTGGTCACGGCGTGCTTGATGTGCATCCCATATCGGGATGACAGAGGTAACGTTGCCGTATGAGCACCCAGATCGCCGTGCGCCTGCCGGACGAACTCGTCGCCTTCCTGGACCGCACCGTCGCCGCCGGGGAAGCGCCGAGCCGAGCCGCGCTCGTCAGCTCCGCCGTCGAGCGCGAGATGCGTCGGCGGCTCGCCGAGCACGACGCCACGGTCCTCTCGAAGGACGGGGCGATGGACGACCTGGACCCGCTCGTCGCGTGGTCGGTCGGCGCCGTCGATCTCGACGACTGACCGATGCGGGAAATCTGTCTGGCTCGTCTGGACAAGACTCGGCCCGTCGTCGTTCTGACCCGAGAAGCAGCCCGTGCGGCCATGACCAAGGTGACCGTCGCGCCCATCACGTCCACCGTCAAGGGCCTTTCGAGCGAGGTCCCGGTGGGCCCGGTGAACGGCCTCGACCACGACGGCGTGATCGCGATCGACAACACCCTCACCGTGCCAACGCACCTGTTGGGGCACACGATCGGCTACCTCACCGGCGATCAGGAAGCCGTGCTGGCTCGAGCCGTCGTCCTGGCCTTCGACCTCGATCTGCCTTTGCTCGGCGGCTGATCCCCGGCTCTACGCCGTCCCCATCGCGCGGCGGATGTGCTCGGCGATGAACGCGTAGGTCGTCCGCGCGGCGTCGTCGTCGAACGCGTCGTACCCGTGGTCCTTGCCGGCCACCTCCCGGTACTCGACGAGGGCGCCGACGGCGGCCAGCCGATCTGCGTACCGCTTCGCCTCGTCCCGCAGGACGTCGTTCTCCGCGGCGATGATCAGCGCCGGCGCGATACCCGTCAGGTCCACCGTGTCCGCCGCGTTGGCCGGGGAGAGCAGGCGGTCCGTGCGGTCGGTGTCCGGACCCACATAGGAGATGTCGAAGATCTCGCGCAGCCACGGCCGCAGCAGCGGCTTCTCCAGCGGCGAGTGCTTCTGCCGCGGGTCCATGGCCAGGTCGACCGCCGGGTAGTGCAGCACCTGCAGGGCGATGACCGGGTCTCCCCCGCGCTCGAACGCCAGACGCGCGGCCGCGGCACTCAGGCTGCCGCCCGCGCTGTCGCCGCCCACGGTCAGCTTCGAGCCGTCCCAGCCGTTCTCCGCGCCGTGCGCGGCGACCCACCGCACCACCTCGTCCACCTGGTGCGCCGCCACCGGGAACCGGTGCTTCGGCGCGACGACGTAGTCGACGTTGAGGATGACGGACTCGGTCTGCACCGCGAGCGCGCGGCACAGCGGGTCGTCGATCTCCGTCTCGGCGAAGATGAATCCCCCGCCGTGCACGTTGACGTGCACCGGTTCGGTGCCCGTACCGATGACGTCGGGGTTGCGGTACACCGTCGTGCGGGCCGGCCCGACCGACGTCGGGATCATCAGCTCCTGCATGCGACGGCCGAACTCGGGCAGCCGGGCGTGGGCTCGGGCGGCGGTGCGGCGATGGGCGAGGACGGTGGTGGCCTGCAGGAGCCGGCCGGCGGTGGACGCCACGGCCGGACGGGACAGGATGGACACGGGTGGAACCTCCTGGTCGGGAGCCTTCAACCTACCGCCACTACCCGTGGGCCGATCCGTAGGCTGACCCCATGGTCGACTACTTCGCGGGCGACCCCCGCACCAACCGGGAGCGCATGCTGGCCGGCGAGCTGTACATCTCGGACGACCCGGAGAGCGCCGCCGAGGCCCGCCGCGGGATGAAGCTGGCCGCCGACTACGCCACCGCCTACTGGGAGGACCTGGACGCCGCTCGGCCCCTCCTGGAACGGCTGCTGAAGCACCTCGGCGAGGACGCCCACCTCAAGCCTCCGCTGTACGTCGACTACGGGTCCTTCATCTCCGTCGGCGCCCGCACGTTCATCAACTACGGGCTCACGGCGCTCGACGTCGCGCCCATCACCATCGGGGAGGACTGCCAGCTCGGCCCGCACGTCCAGCTGCTCACGCCCACGCACCCGCTCGAGCCGCAGCCGCGCCGCGACAAGCTCGAGGCCGCGAGACCCATCACCCTCGAGGACAACGTGTGGCTCGGCGGCGGGGTGATCGTGTGCCCCGGCGTCACCATCGGGCGCAACAGCGTCGTGGGGGCCGGTGCCGTCGTCACCCGCGACGTCCCACCCAACTCGGTGGCGGTCGGCAATCCCGCGCGGGTGATCAGGACGCTGTGAGGGGACCGGGCAGCGCCCGATCCCCTCGCGCATGCGCCATCCATACCGCCGTCAGTGCACCGGCGCGGTCTCCGGATCCGGCGCGTTCACGGTGCCGCGGGTCCGCGGCCCGAGGATCGCGACCGTCAGGGCCCCGACGATCCAGGTCGCGGCGATGAAGATGAACACGCTCTGGTACCCCTGGTTGGTGTAGAGCAGGGCGATGATCAGCGGCCCGATGGCGTTGGAGAGCCGGCCGATCCCGTAGGAGACGCTCGTGCCCAGGGACCGGGCGCGGATGTCGTAGAGCTCCGGCGAGTACGCGTAGGCCAGGGCGGTGTACGTGCGCTCGAACATGTTGACCAGGAAGCCGAAGACGACGATGAACAGCGGCGAGAAGGTCAGCCCGTACATGAGCCCGGCGGCGGCGATCCCGACGCCGAAGACGACGAGCAGCCACTTGCGCTCGAAACGGTCGGTCAGCAAGGCCGCCACGAGGGAGCCGAGCGGCGCGCCGATCGTCGACAGGGCCACGTAGAAGATGGACTTCTCGACGCTGATGCCCTCCTGCGCGAGCAGGGTCGGCGCCCACGAGGAGTACCCGAAGAAGCCGATCGTCTGCGTCACCCACAGCACGCAGAGCACGATCGTCGGGATGAGGTAGCGCTTCTGCAGCAGCGAGCGCCACGGCATCCGCGGCTGCGGGCGCTCCTCGATCGGCGGCGCGGGCTCGGGCAGCGGACCGGTCTGGGCGGCCACGCGGCCCTCGATCTCCTGCAGGGCGGCCTCGGCCTCGTCGTACCGGCCGTGGCTCTCGAACCAGCGCGGCGACTCCACGAGGTGGCGGGCGAACAGCAGGATGAGCAGCCCGAGCGCACCCCACAGGTAGACCAGGCGCCACGACCAGCCGTTGATCGGGACGACGAGGGCGGCGATCAGGTTGGTCACGGGGGTGCCGCAGATGCCGATGACGATGGCCCAGGCCTGGTAGCGACCCCGCTTGGCCGACGGGTAGATCTCGTTGATGTAGATGACCGCGACCACCGTCATCGCGGACAGGCCGGCGGACGTCAGCACGCGCATCACGCCGAGGGAGACGATGTCCCACGAGACGACGGAGGCGAGGGAGAAGACGCCGAACCACACCGTCGTGACCATCAGGGTGCGCCGTCGCCCCCACCGGTCGGCGAGCCACCCGACCACGACCGCGCCGATGAACATGCCGACGAAGGACAGGGAGGTGACGTAGGCGATCTGGTTGACGGTCACGCCCCACAGCTTGACGAGCCGGGGTGCCGTGGTGGCGAAGGTGTTGGTGTCCGCGAACTCGTAGAAGTAGGCGAAGGACACAGCGATGAGCGTGATGCGGTGGAACCGGGAGATGGGCAACCGGTCGAGCCGGTTGGCGGCGTTGGTCGCAGCCATGGAACTCCTCGAGAGTCTGCGGGGTCTGGGGTGGACGAGCGAACGAAACGAACGGACGGGCGGTCGGAGAAGGTGGTGCCGGTCAGGCACGCTCCTCGGGCCAGTAGAGGCGCATCGGGTTGTCGACGAGCAGGCGGTGCTGCGCCTCCTCGGTCACGGCGATGTGCGGGATGTGGTCGACGAGCAGCCCGTCGTCGGGCATGTGATCGGTGAGGTTGGGGTGCGGCCAGTCGGTACCCCAGAGCACGACGTCACCGAACTCCTCGACCGCCCGGCGCGCGAACGGCACGACGTCCCGGTAGGCCGCCTGCTCCCCGTCGCGAGCGGGCGGGCCGCTGACGGTGAGTCGTTCGGGGCAGCTGACCTTGACCCACACGTCGTTCTGGTCGACGAAGCGCAGGAATCGGCTGAACTCGGGCCCGGTGGGCTCCTGGGTGACGTCGGGCCGGCCCATGTGGTCGATGACGATCGGGGTGGGCAGCGTGGAGAAGAAGGACTCGAGGTCCGGCAGGTCCGCGGCCTCGAAATAGAGGACGACGTGCCAGCCCAGCGGCGCGACGCGGCGGGCGAGACCGGCGAGCGCGTCCTTCGGGGAGGCGTCGACGAGGCGGCGGAGGAAGTTGAACCGCACGCCGCGCACCCCTGCGGCGTCCAGGCGGCGCAGCTCGGCGTCGGTGACGTCGGGTCGGACAGTCGCGACGCCGCGGGCGCGGCCGTCCGCGGCGGCGACGGCGTCGAGCATCGCGCTGTTGTCCGCGCCGTGGCAGGTGGCCTGCACCAGGACGTTGCGGGTGACGCCGAGCCGGTCACGCAGCGCGAACAGGTCGTCCTTGCTCGCGTCGCACGGGGTGTACTTGCGCTCGGGCGCGAAGGGGAACTGCTCCCCCGGACCGAACACGTGACAGTGCGCGTCGACGGTGCCGGGCGGGAGGGTGAAGCGGGGGACGCTGGGGTGGTGGTCCCAGTCCAGCCAGCCGGGGGTGGGAGTGAACGTCGTCGTCATGATCCTCCGTGAACGGTCAGGGGGGGGGTGATGGTGGTGCTTCAGTCGAGGTAGCGCAGCCCGGCCGCGGCCAGCGGCTCGCGCATGCCGTACATGTCGAGGCCGAGCTCGCCGGCGGCGAAGCGCTCGCGCTTGGCGGCCTCGTTGTCCTCGCGCTTGCGGGCCGCGGCGGCCACCTCGCCGGCGCGGGCGGCCGGGACCACGACGACGCCGTCGACGTCGGCGACGACCACGTCGCCGGGCTCCACCAGGGCGTTGGCGCACACCACGGGGACGTTGACCGAGCCGAGGGTGGCCTTGATGGTGCCCTTGGAGTTGATCGCGCGACTGAAGACGGGGAAGCCCATCGCGTTCAGCTCGGCGACGTCCCGGCAGCCGCCGTCGATCACGAGGCCGGCGCAGCCGTGGGCCCGCACGCTCGTGGCGAGCAGTTCGCCGAAGAAGCCGTCCTCGCACTCGGTGGTGCAGGCCGCGACGAGGACGTCACCGGGCTGCAGCTGCTCCGCCGCGACGTGCAGCATCCAGTTGTCGCCGGGCTGCAGCAGCACGGTGACCGCGGTACCGCACAGCCGCGCGTCCGGGTGGATCGGCCGGATGTACGGGCGCATCAGCCCGAGCCGCCCCATCGCCTCGTGGACGGTGCTGACGCCGAAGGCGGAGAGCGCCTCGACGTCGGCGCGGTCGGCGCGAGTGATGGTGCGGTGGACGACACCGAGTTCCTGCACGGTGATCTGCCTTTCGTTGCTGGTTGTCGCTTGCGTGTTCGTGGAGCGGTTCAGCGGCCGGCGGCGGTGAGCCGGGCGCCGAGCCGCGGGTAGACCCGCCGGGCGTTGCCGGAGAAGATCTCCGTGCGGGTGGCCGCGTCGATGTCGGCGGCCTCGAGGTAGCGGCGGGTGTCGTCGAAGTAGTGGCCGGTCTGCGGGTCGATGTCCCGGACGGCGCCGATCATCTCGGAGGCGAAGAGGACGTTCTCGGGCGGCAGCACGGACAGCAGCAGGTCGATGCCGGGCTGGTGGTAGACGCATGTGTCGACGTACACGTTGCGCAGCAGGTGCTCCTCGAGCGGCGGCTTCTTCAACGCCATCGCGAGGCCGCGGAAGCGGCCCCAGTGGTACGGCGTGGCCCCTCCGCCGTGCGGGATGACGAGTTTGAGGTCGGGGAAGTCGGCGAATAGGTCGCCCTGGATCAGTTGCATGATCGCGGTGGTGTCCGCGTTCAGGTAGTGGGCGCCGGTCGTGTGGAAGGCGGGGTTGACGCTCGTGCTCACGTGCACCATGGCCGGGACGTCGTACTCGACGAGCTTCTCGTAGAGCGGGTACCAGGAGCGGTCGGTCAGCGGGGGCGATGTCCAGTGGCCGCCGGACGGGTCCGGGTTGAGGTTGACGGCGACGGCGCCGAGTTCCTCGACGCACCGCACCAGTTCGGGGATGCTCGTGGCCGGGTCCGCACCCGGGGACTGCGGCAGCATGGCCGCCGGGACGAACCGGTCCGGGTAGAGCGCGGCGACGCGGGCGCACAGGTCGTTGCAGATCGTGGCCCACTGCTGCGAGACCGCCAGGTCCCCGATGTGGTGGGCCATGAAGGAGGCGCGCGGGGAGAACACGGTGACGTCGATGCCGCGCTCGTCCATCAGGCGCAGCTGGTTGGCCTCGATGCTCTCCCGGATCTCGTCGTCGGAGATGTGCAGGTCCGCCGGGTCGGGGTGGGGGCCGCCGCCGTCGACGGCGGCGATCTGCTCGTCGCGCCACGCGGCGAGCGCCGGCGGGGCCGTCGTGTAGTGGCCGTGGATGTCGATGATCACGCGTGGGCCTCCGTCGTCTGCGTCGTGGTGATGCCGGCCTCGTGCTCGAGCAGGTTCCCGGGGACGAAGGCGGTGCCGGCCATGATCAGGCGCGCGGTTCGTAGCAGCGCCGACCGGGTGACGATGGGCGGGTCGCCGGCCTCGACCGACAGGTCCACGCTGAACTCGCCCGAGGGGTGCTCGACGGCGACGGTGATGTCGCCACCGGCCTCGCCGTCGAAGGCGCCGTCCGGCCCGGTGCCGCCCAGCTCCGCGACGTCCGCCGCGACCGAGCCGGGCAGCACGCACGCCGTGGCCACGGTCACGGCAGCCAGCACGCCGATCGACTCGTGGCACACGTGCGGGATGAAGCTGCGGGTGGTGATTGACCCGCCCTCGGCCGGCGGAGCGACGAGTGTCATCTTCGGGTAGTTCTTCTGGGTCACGTCGCCGAGGCCCATGGCCTCTCCGCAGACCATCCGCAGCGACTCGAGCTTGCCCTTCAGATCCTCGTCGGCGTTGAGCTGCTCGGGGGTCTCGCGGCCGGTCCGGCCGAGGTCGGCGGCGGCGATGACAACGAGGGGCTGGCCGTTGTCGATGAGGGTCACCTGGACCTCGCCCACCCCGTCGGCCTCGACGGTGTCGCGGACCCGTCCGGTCGGCAGCAGGGCCGAGGCGACCGAGCCGGCGGTGTCGAGGAAGGCGATGGTCACGGGGGCAGCGGTGCCGGGCGCGCCGTCGATCCGCGCGTCGCCGCCGTAGTCGACGTACCGGTAGCCGTCCTCGGCCAGCGAGGTGCGGACGGTGATGTCGGCGGCCATCCCGGTGTTCAGGGTGAGCACCCGCGCGGTCGTCGTGTCGCCGTCCGCAGTGATGAGACCGGACTCGATGGCGAAGGGCACCACCGCGGCGAGCATGTTGCCGCAGTTGGCGCGGGTGTCGACCCGGTCGCTGTCCGGCTGCAGCTGGGCGAACCGGAACTCGAGGTCGATGTCCGGCTGCTCGCTCAAACCGACGATGCCGACCTTGCTGGTCAGCGGGTGGCCGCCACCGACGCCGTCGACCTGCAGCGGGTGGGGCGAGCCCATCACGGCGAGCAGGACGGCGTCGCGCTCGCGCTCGGCCGCGGGCAGATCGGTGGCGCGGAAGAACGGGCCGCGGGACGTGCCGCCCCGCATGAACCAGCAGGGGATGGCCGTCTGATCGCCGTGGCGCCGGGGTGTCGCATCTGACACGTGGTCCTCCTCACATCGGACTCACGCCACCGTACATTGTTGAGCAGATTGTTGACAATCCTGTTCGCACAGCTGATCTCGGCGGTGTGGAGCCAATCGTCGCCCTAGACTCGCGGGGAGAGTGGACCCGCCGGGCCTGCCCGGACGAGAGGTGCCCATGCCGACGGACCGCGGAACCCGCGACCAGCTCGTGCCCGAGCGCGACGACGACGGCTACGCGGACCTGCGCTCCTACGCCGCGATCGGCGACGGCCGGACGGTGGCGCTGGTCGCCCTCGACGGGCGGATCGACTGGCTGCCGCTGCCCGGGCTGGACGGCGTCCCTGCGTTCTCCGCCCTGCTCGACGCGGACCTCGGCGGCTACTACAGCGTGTGCCCCGTGGACGACTTCACCGTCACCCGCGAGTACGTCGGCCCCACCAACGTCCTGGCCACGACGTTCACGACGGCCACGGGCAGCGTCCGCGTCACCGACTCCCTCAACGAGGGCATCGCCGGCCGGTTGCCGTGGGTCGAGCTCGCGCGGCGGATCGAGGGGCTTGCCGGCACGGTGCCGATGCGTGCCGTCGTCACGCCCGGCACCGCTCTGCGCACGGCGTCGCCCTGGCTCGACGACACCGTCCACGGTCTGGTCATGCGCCTGGACGGGCTGACGCTGGGCGTCCGCGCCGGGGACGGCACGGACGTCAGCGTCGAGGACGTGAGCCTGCGGATCACCTTCACGGCCACTCCGGGGTCGCGGCACGTCGTCGGGCTCGTCGCGACCGAGAAGGAGCCGCTGTTCCTGCAGCTGCCGGACCAGCTGGACGCCGGGATCGACCGCACCGTGACGATGTGGCGCTCGTGGAGCGAGCAGTTCTGCTGGGACGGGCCGTGGCAGGAGCAGGTGCACCGCAGCGCGCTCGTGCTCAAGATGCTGCTCTACGCCCCCACCGGGGCGATGACGGCCGCGGCGACGATGTCGCTGCCCGAGTCGACGACCGTGGCGAAGAACTGGGACTACCGCTTCGCGTGGGTGCGGGACACGGCCTACGGCCTCAAGGCGCTGTTCCGTTTCGGGCTGCGCGAGGAGACGCACGCGGCCATGAGCTGGATGCTGCGCCGGGTGCGCGAGCACGGCCCGCAGCCGCAGATCTTCTACGCGCTCGACGGCTCGGTGCCGCCCGCTCACGAGCACCCCACGGACGCACCCGGCTGGCGCGGCATCGGGCCGGTGGTGCGGGGCAACGCCGCTGCGGACCAGCTGCAGCTGGGCATCTTCGGCGACCTGTTCACGATCGTGCGGCTGTACGTGGACCACGGGCACGTGCTGGACACCGAGACGGGCCGCACGCTCGCCGCGATCGCGGACCTGGCCTGCGACCGGTGGCGCGAGCCCGACGCCGGCATGTGGGAACTCCCCGAGAACCGGCACTACGTGACGTCCAAGCTCGGGGCGTGGGAGGCGCTGACCGGTGCCGTGCGGCTGGCGAAGGTCGGGCAGATCCCGGGCGACGCGCGCCGGTGGGAGGCCGAGGCCGAGAAGATCCGCGCGTGGGTCGAGGACCACGGGTGGGACGAGGAGCGGCAGGCCTACACCTGGTACCCCGGCTCCGGCGAACTGGACGCGTCGATCCTGCTGCACGCGATCAGCGGATTCGACCGGGGCGAGCGGATGCGCTCGACCATCCGCGCCCTGCGGGATGAGCTGGCCGACGGTCCGTACCTGTACCGCTACTCCGGGATGGCCCGCGAGGAGCACGCCTTCACCGCGTGCTCCTTCTGGCTCGTGTCCGCGCTGCACCTGACCGGGGACCGCGACGGGGCCCGCGCCCTGATGGACGAGCTGATCCGGGTGCTGCCCAACGACGTCGGGATCATGGCGGAGATGGTCGACCCCGCGACCGGTGACTTCTGGGGGAACCTGCCGCAGGCGCTGAGCCACCTCGCCCTGGTCAACGCCGCGATCACGCTGGCCGACGACGACGGCGCCTCCGCGGACGGCGCGGCGGACTGACCCGGCGCCCGACGGCCGTCACGCCGCGACCGTCGCCCCGACGCACACGCCGAGGCACGCGAACCAGACGACGCCGGCGAACAGCGCGTGGAAGGTGACCACCCGGGGCATCCGGCCCCGGAAGACGGCGACGATCGCCGCACCGTAGTCGGCCCGGAAGCCGCGCCGTTCGCCGGTCAGCCGCCGCCCTCGTGCGATGAGCAGGGAGTCACCGAGGCCGTTGCCGACGGTGATGGCGGCGAAGGCGAGCCACGCGGGAAGCACGCTGCCGCTCGCGAGGAAGGCGATCCACAGCGCGAGACCGGCGACCGAGAGACCGACGTGGGTGAGGACGGCCGACGCCGGTCGGCCGGACGGCCGGCGGAGCCCCTCCGACCTGCGGAGCGCCTCCGACCTGCGGAGCCATCGCATCAGCAGGATCACGCCCGCAGCCGCCTGAACGACCCAGGCCGCGAGCACCACGAGTGCCATGCGCCGAACAGTACTACGTTCGTAGTGACCTGTCACTACGAACGTAGTAGACCGGTGCTACCGTGAACCGGTGACCACCCGCGAACGCGCCCTCGCCGCCGCCGTCCGCCTCGTCGGCACCCAGGGCATCCGCGCTCTCACTCACGCGCGCGTCGACGCCGAGGCCGGCCTGCCGCGGGGGTCGACGTCGAATCACTTCCGCACCCGCGCGGCCCTCGTCGCCGGCGTCACCGACTGGATCGCCGAACAGGAGCGGGCTCTGCTGGCGGCGTCGATGACGTCGCCGGGCACGCTGGACGAGGTGGTCGACGCCTTCAGCGGCGTCCTCGAGGACCTGACCGGGCCGAATGCCGACCGCACCCGGACCCGGTACGCCCTCTTCCTCGAGCTCGGCGCTCACCGGGACGTGCAGGCACCCCTGCGCGCTCAGCGCGTGCGCTTCGAGGCGTGGACACGGGAGCTGCTGACGGGTCTCGGTGCGCCGCACCCGGACGCCGCGACCCGGGCGTTCATGGCCTTCAGCGCCGGCCTCATCCTGAACCGGCTGACGGTGGACCGGGACGCCCCGCTGCGCCCGACCGTCGAGCTCGCCGTGCGCGGCTGCCTCGCCGCGGTGTGAGCGGCCGGTTGCAGAAAGCGGCGACAGCACGACCGACGATCAGGCGGTCCCGCCGGCGCCGTTCAGCAGCTCGGCGAGGACGGTGGCGTGGCTCAGCTCGACCTCCTTGGCCGAGGTCAGCAGGGTGACCGTGCCGCTCAGCTCCCGCAGCGTCCGCAGGGCCTCCCGCTGCTTCTCCCCCGCCAGTTCGGCGTGGTAGCGGTCGGTGAACTCGGCGTACTTGTCGGGGTCGTGTCCGTACCACTTGCGCAGCTCGTTCGACGGAGCGACGTCCTTCAGCCACACCTCGACGCCCACCGCTTCCTTCGTCAGTCCACGCGGCCAGAGCCGGTCGATGAGGATCCGGTGACCGGCGTCGTCGCCGGCGTCGTACACCCGGGCCACGAGGTACCGATCGTGCGTCGCCATGCGGTCAGCCTGTCATGCCCGCCGCGTCGTCGCCCGGCGCGTGACCCGCCGTGAACCGCCGCTCCCCCTGCCGGCCTGGAATCAGCCGCGGTACCAGTCGCACCAGGATCACCAGGACGACGAGTTCGACGAGCGTCTGCGTCACCACCACGCCCGGCACCACCGCCAGGTCCCCGGGAAGCCCGAGGGTGACCGGCAGGACGACGAGGGAGTTGCGGGTGACACCGGTGAGGACGAGGGCGCGCCGGCCGCCGACGTCGAGCCGGGCGATCCGGCCGGCGAGCATGCCCACCGCCACCATGACGACGCCGAACAGCACGAAGACCGGCACGGCGAGCAGCACCGTCGCCGGCCGACTCACCACGCGCGTGATCTGGGAGGCGACGACGACCGCGAGCGTCGCCATCATCAGCGGCACCATCGCGACCGCCCCGCCGTCGAGGAGTGTGGTGGCCGCGCGGACGTTCCGCTCCCGTGCGGCCTGCGTCAGCCACGCCGCGGCCAGGGGCAGCACGATGAGGACGCCGAACGCGGTGACGAATGGGCCGACGTCCAGCCTGCCGAGGACGCCGGGGCCGACGGCGAGCGCCAGCACGGCCGGCACCACCAGCAGCTGGACGAGCATCAGCACCGGAGTCACCGCGACGAGCCGGTCAGCGGCCCCACCGGCCAGTCCGGTGAAAACGACGACGTAGTCGATGCAGGGCGCCAGCAGGACGACGAGGACGCCGAGCAGCAGGGCCGGCCGGCCGACGAGCGGCGCGGAGAGCGCGAGCGCGACGACGGGGACGGCGAGGAAGTTCACGGCCAGCACGGTGACCAGGAAGCGACGGTCGGCCAGCGCCCGGCCGATCCGCGCGACGGGCACGGCCAGGAACGTGGCGTACAGCAGCAGTGCCAGCACCGGCATGGTCAACGACTCGGCCGGCCCGGCGACGCCCGGGACCAGCAGCCCTGCGGCGGCGCCGACGGCGATCGACCCCAGGTACAGGGCCACCTGGTGCCGTTCCGTCCACGCCGCTCCCGTCATGCACTCCATCCTGCCGGGTGAATCCTGCCGGGGTGCCTCGCCGGCCCGGAACGCCGGCAGGCCCGGACCCCGTCGCACGGGATCCGGGCCTGCCGCGGTGAATCGCGAGATCAGGCGAGCACGTCCGCCGTCTTCCACAGCCGCTTGGTGGCCAGCGCGGCCCCCTGGCCGAGGGCCTCGAGCTTGGCGACGGCGATCTGCGGGTGCACGCGGCCGCCCAGCCCGCAGTCCGTCGACGCGATGACGCGTTCGCGGCCCACCAGCGAGGCGAAGCGCTCGATCCGGTCGGCGACCAGCTCGGGGTGTTCGATCACGTTGGTCGCGTGCGAGACGACGCCCGGGATGATCGACTTGCCCTCCGGCAGCTCCGTGTCCTGCCACACCCGCCACTCGTGCTCGTGCCGGACGTTGCCGGCCTCGAACGAGTAGGCACCGGCGTTGATCTGCAGCACCGTGTCGACGATGTCCTTGAACGGGATGTCGGTGGTGTGCGGGCCGTGCCACGAGCCCCAGCACACGTGCAGGCGGACCTTCTCCTGCGGGATGCCGCGCAGCGCCCAGTTGGTGGCCTCGATCCGCACCTTGAGGAAGTCGAGGTAGTCCTCGACCGTGGGCTCGGGGTTGATCTGGTCCCAGCTCTCGGCCAGCGACGGGTCGTCCAGCTGGACGGTCAACCCCGCCTCGACGATCGCGAGGTACTCCTCCCGCATGGCCTCGGCGGATGCCCAGACGAGTTCCTCGGGCGTCTTGTAGTAGTCGTTGCCGATGCGCGCGCACGAACCCGGCGAGAGGGAGGCGAGGAAGCCGTCCTCGACGCCGGCCTTCGTCAGGGCGGTCCTGAGGTTGGTGACGTCGGAGCGGACCAGGTCGTGGCCGGTGTAGGTCAGCGGGGCGACGACCTTGGGCTGGATCACGGGCTTGCGGCCGGTCAGGACCCCGCCGTTCGGATCGGTGTAGGCCTCGCGGAAGCGGGACCAGTCGCGGCGGTCCGGGAAGGACGTCAGGACGATGTTGCCGGGGCTGGACCGGTGCACCTCCGGGTCGGCCCAGCGGTCACCGCCGCGGCCCGCCTCCAGACCGCCGAGCCGGGAGAACGAGTAGTTCCACCAGGCGCCGTAGTCGACGTCGTTGCTCATCTCGTGGCCGTACTCTCCGTCGTTGGGGATGTCGATGCCGAGCTTCTTCTGCCGGGCGACGATGTCGACGACGGACGCCTCGAGCAGTTCGCGGAACTCGTCGGTGATCCCGTTCGCCTGCCGGGCCGCGTTGGCGGCGAGCAGCTCGGGGGTGCGAGGCAGCGACCCGGTGTGGGTCACGCGGATGTGGTCGGTGTTCACGGACATGGCAAGGCCACCTCTCCATCGGTCCTGGCAGTAGCACCGTGCCCGAGTCGGGGGGTTGCTGCGGCGTCGACGAGCCAGGTCTCTCGGCCGCTCCGGATGGTTACCCCGCCAGATGTACCAGAGCCGCGGCCGGGCACGCAAAGGATGTCGCCGTCCACCGACGCGGAGTTTCATCGCCCGTGCCGCGCGGCGGACTCGGGCCGGGTCGACCGGCCGCGGAGCAACGGCTACACCGAGTGTGACGGTTGTGACGGACGTGACTCGATTCCGGCAACGTCCGTCACTCTGGTCACACTCGGTGTGGTGATCGCACCGCTGCGACGGCGGAACCCGACCTCAGAAGCCGGCCGTCCTCAGAAGCCGGTGCGGCCGTACCCGACGACGTACTCCGCGCTCGTGGCGTCGCGGTAGGCGTAGCCGGCCGGCTCGTCGGTGCCCGGGACATCGGAGGCGTTGCCCCGCACGGCGGCGTCGTCTGTAGCGCCGTCGTCAGCGACCCAGGCCGTCGCTGCGGTAACCCAGCCGCGATCCGATCGGGGCCAGCACGCCGACGACGGGCCCGAACACGCGCTGCAGCGCCTCGGACGGCAGGGTGAACTCCGCCCGATGGGCGTGCGCCATCACCGCGAACTGGAACGGGTTGCGCGGGAGTCCGGAGCGCACCGCACGGCCCGCCGTGGCGACCGCGCAGAAGGCGGCGAAGTAGTCCTCGATTTCCAGGGCGGGGGTGAGCCGCACCCGGACATGGGACGCTTCCGTTCCGGCATTGCCCCACCGGTGCGGCGTGTTCGGCGGGATGGCGACGGCCTGCCCGGCGGTCACGGTGCTGCGTTCCCGTCCGTTGGTCAGGTCGAGAGCACCGCTGACCACGGTGAATCGCTCCTCCTGAAACGGATGGCGGTGGGCGAGCGCGACCTTTGCGCCGGAGTCGAGGTGCAGGTCGAACTCGCAGTACTCGCCGCCGGTCGAGTCGTGGGTGGCCCGCCACACGAACCGTTCCCCGGAGCGGGGATTGCTCATCTCGGCGCCGACGTCGACCATGCGGTGATTGTGCCCCGGCAGCCGGGGGTTGACCAGAGTGGTCCGTGGCCCCTGCCCCTTGAGTTCGGCCGTGTTGCGGGGCGGACTGGAGGTCATGACGACGCGTGTCGGCTACGAACGGCTGCGGCAGGTGCGGCGGGCGATGCTCGGTGGGCTGTCCGGCACGGTGGTGGAGGTCGGCGCCGGCGAGGGCCGCGACCTGGCGGATCTGCCGGGCTCGGCCGACTGGATCGGCATCGAACCGTCGTCGCGGGCGCGGCGCCGGCTGGCCGAGAAGGCTGCCGCCCGCGGCTTCCGGGCCCCGCTGGCGGCTCGGGCCGAGGCCCTGCCGGTGGCGGACGGCAGCATCGACGTCGTGCTCGCGGTGGTGGCGTTGTGCAGCGTCGACGACCTCGACCGCGCGCTGAACGAGGCGCGGCGAGTCCTCCGGCCGGGCGGACGGCTGGTGTTCCTGGAACACGTCGCGGCCCCGGCCGGAAGCGGGCTACGGGTGCTGCAGCGGGCGGCCACGCCCGTGACGGCGGCACTGGACCGCAACTGCCACCTGGCGCGGGACCCGCTCGCGGCGGCGGCGCGCACCGGCTTTACCACCGTCTCGGTGGACCGCTACGACGTGACCGGCCGGGTGCCGGGCATCGCTTGGCCGTTCGTGATGTACGAGGGCGCCATTTCGCCAGCTCGTCATTAGCTGTTCGATCCGGTACGGGAAATGGCTCCAGCGAGCATCTATTGACGAGCTGCCGGGCATGACCGGCCGCCCGCCGGCGTTGTCTCCTGCGGCACGCTCGTCCCTCAGCCTGAAGGAGTAGGCCATGACGCCCACCCCCGGAACCGATTCCCCGATCGCCGTCGTCGGCGCCACCGGCCAGCAGGGCGGGTCGGTGGTCGACGCCCTGCTGGAGCGCGGCGCGAACGTCCGCGCCCTCGTCCGCGACCCGCAGGCCAAGAAGGCGCATGCCCTCGCCGAACGCGGCGTCGAGCTCAGTCAGGGCGACGTCACCGACCCCGCGTCGCTGGACGCCCTGTTCGACGGCGTCTCCGCCGCGTACGCGATGACCACCATGGCCGGGCCTGACGGCATCCAGGGCGAGGTGACGTCCGGCATCGCGATCGCCGACGCCGCCGCCCGCGCCCGGCTGCCGCACCTCGTGTTCAGCTCCGTCGGCGGCGCCGAGCGGAACACCGGCATCCCCCACTTCGAGAGCAAGCGCCGTGTCGAGGAGCGCATCGAATCCCTCGGCCTGCACGCGACCATCGTCCGGCCCGTGTACTTCATGGAGAACCTCGCGGGCTTCGGCGTCAGCGTCGAGGACGGCGAGGTGGTCGTGCGCATGGCCCTGCCGGACGGCGTACCGCTGCAGATGGTGGCCGTGCGCGACATCGGTCGCGTCGCCGCCGTCGTCCTGCTCGGCGGGACCGACGTCGAGGGCGGCAGCATCGAGATCGCCGGCGACTCCCGTACGGGCAGCGAGATCGCGAGAGCCGTCGGTGAGCACGCCGGGCTACCCGCCCGCTTCGAGTCGCTCCCGCTGGGGGCGCTCCCGAACGAGGACATGACGGCGATGTTCCGTTGGTTCGTCGAGACGCCCGCGTACAAGGCCGACATCGACCAAGTGCGCACCCTCGACCCGGAACTCCTCGACCTTCCGGCGTGGCTGGCGCAGTCCGGCTGGACACCCGGCCGCTAGCTCACACCCCGTCGTACGAGGAGCGCGCTTCCAAGTAGGCCTCCTCGTAGTCGTTGGCGGCAGCGAGGACAGCGAGAACGCGTTCGCGCAGTTCATCCCGCGGGCACGCGGTGATCTCGACCCACCCGGGGTCCAACGAGCGGGACGAATTCTCGAGCATCAACCTCACGCGGATCCGCGTGGGCCGGTCCAGCTCGTAGTCATGGTCGATGGCCTCCAGCACGTGGTGCATCTCCGCCCTGCTCTCGGCGCTGCTGTACCGCAGCACGGCAGTCGCGCCGTCGAGCCAGCACTCGTCGTTCTCGTCGTCGTCAGACTCCTCCAGACGATCGGTGACGGCCATGAACAGTTGCATGTGTGCAGCCATCGCGGCCGGGTAGGTCTGATCGTGTTCGTCGAAGGGCAGGGCGAGTGCCCGGTCGACGAGTCGCTCCCGCTCGGCACCGTCTGCCGCGACGGCCTTGCTCATCAAGTTCATGGCACCGATCGCCAAGGCCTGGCTGTACGGGCCGATCGTGTGATTGGAGGCGTCCCGGACCGCTTCGAGCGCGCGGTGGGGATCGTCGGCGAGGAAGTCGACGTCGTCGTCCGGAAGATCGGGCATGATCCGACCGTAGCGTCCTCCGGTGACAGAAGGCAGCCGACTATCGGCCGACCGGCGAGAGCGGCGTCAATCTGCTCGATGATGAGGCCAGCGGCCTCGGCGATCCCACCGCAAGCCCCCTCGTCGACTTCGCTGTCATTGGGCGATGATCATTTCCCACATTCGAATTGGAACGAGTCGTCAGCTGGTAGCTTGACGTGCGACGATGCCCGACGCGGCGTCACAAGCAACCTCAATAGGGAGCGGTCTCGATGCTGGCTCAAACAATGTTCGACATCGGCTTCGATAGGGCAGTCGATCACGTCCAGTCCTACTTCAGGAGGACCACCAGCGGCGGACCGTGGTTCACGGGCTCACACTTCGAGTCCTTCGCGGGAGGCGGTGACCGCTACGAGCCGAACCGGATCACCGCGGAGGATCTCGTGGCGGTCTCGTTCCTGGCTGTGGACATCTCAGGGGATGCCGCTCTCGCTCTGATCGAGACGCGGAAGGACGAGGTGGCCGTGCTTCTCAGAGCGCTTCCGGTCGATCTGCAGTTCGAAAGGTTGACCAAGGGCAAGTTCAAGTCGCTCATGTGTGCTCAAGGCAATCCCGCGCAGGCCCTCTGGGATCTGCTGCGCAGTGGGGGCGACAGCTGGGGCATCGGCCCAACCAGGGCCAGCAAGATCATGGCGCGAAAGCGGCCACACTTGATTCCCATCTTCGACTCGGTCATGGAAGAGGCCGCCGGATTGAAAGGCGACCGTCATCAATGGACGACCTGGTGGAACGAATTTCACGGCCCCGACGGGAACCGTCTGGTAGACCATCTCACCAAGATCCGTCTGGCGTGCGGGAAGAATGACCTGTCACTGCTGCGCGTCCTTGACATCGCGATATGGATGGATCGGCACGGAGCGGCGAAGATGCATGGCTGAGACCACCGCCGGTTGATCGGCGCCGCCCTACCCCTTATTCCCGCTCAGCCATGTACTGACAGTGCCTCCCTCTCATCGCCGTCCCGGCGTAGCGTCGACGGCGATACAGGACATCGACGCGGAAGGACACCGCCATGGAGTACACACGACTGGGATCGTCGGGACTGAAGGTCAGCCGCATCGTGCTCGGCTGCATGAGCTTCGGCACGCCGGGCTCGCAGCTGGATTGGTCGCTGGGCGACGACGCCGCCGAGCCGATCTTCCGGCAGGCCGTCGAGGCGGGCATCACCTTCTGGGACACCGCCAACATCTACGGGCACGGTTCGTCCGAGGAGATCGTCGGCCGCGCCATCGAGAAGTACACCTCCCGCGAGCAGGTGGTCCTCGCGACCAAGCTGTTCTCCCCCATGCACGACGGCCCCGGCGGCCAGGGCCTCTCCCGCAAGGCCGTCATGGAGCAGATCGACGCCTCTCTGAAGCGCCTCGGCACCGACTACGTGGATCTCTACCAGATCCACCGGTTCGACCCGAACACGCCCGTCGAGGAGACGATGGAGGCGCTGCACGACGTCGTCAAGGCCGGCAAGGTGCGCTACCTCGGCGCCTCCTCGATGTGGGCGTGGCAGTTCGCGAAGCTGCAGTCCGCCGCGTTCGAGGGCGGTTGGACGCCGTTCGTCTCCATGCAGGACCAGTACAACCTGCTGATGCGCGAGGAGGAGCGGGAGATGTTCGGCCTGCTCGAGGACCAGGGCGTCGGCTGCATCCCGTGGTCGCCGCTCGCGCAGGGCAAGGTGGCGCGGCCGTGGGGCCAGCAGGGCACCAAGCGTTCCGACGAGGACCGGCAGACCGACATGTTCGGCCGGCCCCTGTGGCGCGACGGCGACGAGCAGGTGGTGAACGCCGTCGAGACCATCGCGAAGAACCGCGACGTCTCCATGGCGCAGGTCGCCCTCGCGTGGGTGCTGCACAACCCCGTCGTCACCGCGCCGATCGTCGGGGCCACCAAGCAGCACCACCTCGAGGACGCCGTCGCGTCCCTGGACCTGGAGCTGACCGACGACGAGGTCAGCGCGCTCGAGGAGCACTACGAGATGCGCACCCCGACCTTCTTCTGAGCGGCACCGCCCCGAGAGACTCGAAACGCAAGGAGACCCATGGACCTCCGACCACTCGGACGCACCGGCGTCCAGGTCAGCCCACTCTGCCTCGGCGCCATGATGTTCGGCCCGTGGGGCAACGACGACCGCGCCGACGCCACCCGCATCATCCACCGTGCCCTCGACGCCGGGATCAACTTCGTGGACACCGCCGACGTCTACTCGGCCGGCGTCTCGGAGGAGATCGTGGGCGAGGCGCTGCAGGGTCGGCGCGACGACGTCGTGCTCGCCACCAAGTTCTTCATGCCGATGGACGACGACGTCAACCACCGGGGCGGCTCGCGCCGCTGGATCATGCGCGAGGTGGAGAACTCCCTGCGCCGGCTCAAGACCGATCACCTCGACCTCTACCAGGTGCACCGGCCGAGTGCCGACATCGACGTCGAGGAGACCCTCGGCGCGCTGACCGACCTCGTGCGGCAGGGCAAGGTCCGCTACCTCGGCTCCTCGTCCTACTCCGGGTCGCAGATCGTGGAGGCGCAGTGGGCGGCTCGGGAGCGCCACCTCGAGCGGTTCGTCACCGAGCAGCCGCCGTACTCGATCCTGGTCCGGGGCATCGAGGAGGACGTGCTGCCCACCACCCAGCGGTACGGCATGGGCACCCTGACCTACAGCCCGCTCTCCGGCGGCTGGTTGTCCGGCCGGTACCGGAAGGATTCCCCCAGCAGCCCGGCGTCGAGCCGTCGGCCGAGTGCCCGGTTCGACATGAGTGCGCCCGCGAACCAGCGCAAGCTCGACGTCGTCGAGGAGCTCGCGCAGCTGGCCGAGAGCGCGGGCATGAGCCTGATCGAGCTGTCCATCGCGTTCGTCATCAACCACCCGGGCGTGACGTCGGCGATCGTCGGGCCGCGCACGATGGAGCAGCTGGAGTCCTACCTGCCCGCGGCGGAGATCACGCTGACGGACGACGTGCTCGATCGCATCGACGAGATCGTCGCGCCGGGCGTCACGCTCAACCCGGACGACAACAGCTACGGCGACCGGGAGTTGCAGCCGGCGTCGCGTCGGCGGTGAGGCCCACCTCCCAGCAAGCTCGTCTGCTCGACGGCGTCACCGTCGTCTCGCTCGCGATCAACCTGCCCGGGCCGTTGGCCGTCGCGCGGCTGGCAGCGCTCGGGGCAGCGGTGACGAAGGTCGAGCCGCCGTCCGGGGACCCGCTGCGAGGGGCCGCGCCGGACTGGTACGCCGAGCTGCACCGGGACGTCACGGTGGTGCCGCTCGACCTG
Organism: Tersicoccus mangrovi; assembly: GCF_036881825.1. Lineage (NCBI taxonomy): Bacteria > Bacillati > Actinomycetota > Actinomycetes > Micrococcales > Micrococcaceae > Tersicoccus > Tersicoccus mangrovi. The sequence continues at coordinate 178,032 of NZ_JBAJMW010000002.1, forward strand.
AAGCGGGAGCTCGCTCGCTTGGAGGAGCTGCTCTCCGGAGCCGACGTGCTCGTGACGGCGATGCGCCCGGACGCGGCCGTGCGGCTCGGACTGCCGGAGCTGGCCGCGCGGGCCGGAGTCGCGCACGTCGAGATCGTGGGACACGACGACGGCCGGCCCGGTCACGACTTGACTTTCCAGGCCGAGGCCGGGCTGCTGGCTTCGGCCGGCACGGTCGGGAAGGAACAGCCGGAGCCGGCGATGCCGCTGGCTCCCGTCGCCGACCTGCTCGGCGCCGAACGAGCGGTGTCCGCGACGCTCCTCGCGCTGCGGGTGCGGGAGGCGGGTGCCCCGGCCCACCAGCGCGTCCTCCTCGCCGAGGCGGCGCACGACGCGGCCGCCGCCGTCCGGCACGGACTCACCGGTCCCGGTAGCCCGCTCGGTGGCGGCCTGGACCAGTACGGGCTGTACGCGACGGCCGACGGGCACGTCGCCGTCGCCGCGATCGAGCCGCACTTCGCGGCCCGGCTCGCCGAGCTCGTCGGTTCCACCCGCGATGACCTGACCACGCGGTTCGCGGAGCAGACGTCGGCGGCGTGGGAGCGGTTCGGCCGCGAGCAGGACCTGCCCATCGTCGCCGTCCACCAGATCTCCCAGCACGATCAACCAACCGAAGGAGACACATGAGCACCATCGCCATCGTCGGAGCAGGCAAGGGACTCGGCGCCGCCGTCGCCCGGAAGTTCGGATCGCAAGGGTTCGACGTCGCGCTGATCGCGCGCAACCAGGAGCGGGTCGACGCGCTGGCCGGCCAGCTGCAGGGTGAGGGCATCACCGCCCGCGGGTACACCGCGAACGTGCGGGACCCGCAGTCGCTGATCGCCGCCCTGGACCAGGCCACGCAGGAGCTGGGCCTGATCGAGGTGCTGCAGTACAGCCCGCTGCCGCAGAAGGAGTTCCTGCGCCCGGTGCTGGAGACCACGGTCGAGGACCTCAAGGGCGCCGTCGAGTTCTCGATCTACGGCCCGGTCGCCGCGGCGCATCAGGTGCTGCAGGGCATGCGCACCCTGGGGACGGGCTCGATCCTGTTCGTCAACGGCGGGTCCGGCGCGAAGCCGAGCTCCGGCGTCGCGGGCACGTCGATCGCGTTCGCGGGTGAGACGGCGTTCGCCGCCATGCTGCACGAGACGCTGAAGGACGAGAACATCGGCGTCGGGCAGATCATCATCCCGGGCGCGATGGGCGAGGAGGGCTCGACCAAGAGCCCGGCCGCGGTCGCCGAGAAGCTGTGGCACCTGCACACCCACCACGACGAGTTCCGGGTGTACGCGGAGGAGCTGCCGGGCTCGTGGGAGCCGACGGCCTCCTGACCGCCTGAGACGCGAGCGAGCCCTGACACCACACCGGTGTCGGGGCTCGCTGCGTTGTCGGAGGCAGTCAGCTCGCGAGGAAGGGGACGAGGAGCGCCGCCAGCGCATCCGGGCCCGCGTCGTGGCCCTGATCCTTGACGACGGAGAACGTGCCGTTCGGCACCGTGCGGGCCACCTCCTCGGCGCCGAAGCGCAGGAAGGCGGGGCTCGCGCCGCCCGCGATTGCCAGCACCGGCACCGGGATCTCTGCCCACCGCGCCGGCACCGAGCTGTCCCCCATCACGGCGTCGTCGTAGGCGAGGGTGGGAGCCAGAGCCTCCATGCCCGCCCAGGCCGGCGAACCGCGCATGCCCGCCACGGCCTCCGGCGGCATCCCCACCCGGCGCAGGAAGGCGGCCACCGCCTCATCGGGCCGGTCCGCTGCCAGCGCGGCGGTGAGCTCGGCGGTGTACGACGCCGCCCCGGACCGCGCCTGTTCGGGCATGAACGGGGGCTCGAACACGGCGACACGGCTGACCTGCTCGGGGCCCAGGGCGGCGGCCGCGGCGAGGGCCAGCGCTCCCTCGGACGAGATGCCGACGAGGGCGGCCGGACCGCCGGTCGCGGTGATCAGGGCGGCGAGGTCCTCGACCTCCCGGTCGACCGCGTACGGCACGGTGTTCGAGCTTCGCCCGCGTCCGCGACGGTCGTAGAGGTGCACGGTCAGCCGGTCCCGCAACTGCTCGGCCAGCGGCCGCATCGGACCGGACTCGCGGAAGCACATCGCGCCGTCGATGAGCACGACGGACGGGCCGGACCCGGTGGTCTCGTGGTCGATGACGGTGCCGTCAGCGGAGATGGTCTGGGACATCGATGCCTCCCTGGCTCGGCGATCCGTCGCGGACCGCGGTGGTGGTGTCCGTGGCCGGTGTGGGGCCGAGCAGCGTGTGCAGTTCGTCGAGGGCCGCGCTGAAGCCTCGTTCGACGCCCCGGGCGATGGCGGCGTCGCGGTCCGACGTGGAGTCGTATCGGAGCTCCGCCGTGAGCAGGGTGCTGCCCCCGGCGGTCGCCAGGGTGAGGGTGGCGAAGGTGGCGGCGAGCGCCGTGGTCACCGCACCGTGCTCGTCGGAGGAGTGCTCGACCCAGGAGATCCGCTCCGGAGGCACGATGTCCCGGTACACCGCTCGCATCCAGTGCTCCCGACCATCACTGCTGCGCAGCCGGTAGTGCCAGATTCCCCCGGGCCGGAAGTCCACGGTGCATTCGACGACAGGACACGACGGCGGCCCCCACCAGCGTCGGAGATGCTCGGCTCGGGACAGGGCCCGGAAGACCTGCTCCCGAGGCGCCGCGAGATGTCGGGTGAGGACGAGGGCCTTCGGCAGCCGCGTCACCGTGGTCGCCGTCATCGGTCCTCCTCCGGCATCTCGTCGAGGTAGTCATCGAGCCGGTCGAGGCTGGCGGACCAGTGGCGCGTGTGGCGATGAGCCCAGGCCTCCACGCGTTCGAAGGCGCCGGTCTCGAGGTGGCAGTGCCGGCGCTGCGCCTCGCGACGACGTGAGATGAGGCCGGCACGTTCGAGCACGCTGAGGTGCTTCGAGATCGCCGGGGTGCCGAGTGCGAACCCCGCGGCCAGCTCCGAGACGGTCGCGTCTCCGCCGCGGAGCCGATCGACCAGGGCGAGGCGCGTCGGGTCGGCCAGGGCCGCGAAGGTCAGCGCGAGGCCGCCACGCTTGTTATTTCCGCTAATGGAAATTTCCATGTGAGTAAAGTAACGACGACGTACCGGCGACGTCAAGCGCAGATCCGCGGTCAAGAACTGGCCGCACGACGCAGCCCCGACCGTTCCGCCGGTGCGGTGCACGCGGTACAACAACAGGCATGGAAGCCGATCAGAACCTATCCGACGACGCCGTGCCGACCATCACGCCGATCCTCGTGGGCGACCTGTTCGTCGGGGAGGACGAGCGGATGCCGATCTACGTGCACGTCATCGACCATCCCGACGGGCGCGTGCTCGTCGACACCGGCCTGACGGCGCTGCACCCGCTGGTCGCCGACATGGACCCCTACCTGAATCCCCTGGACACGCAGGACGGATTCGACGTGGCCGGCATCGACGTCGTCGTCAACACCCACCTGCACTTCGACCACTGCGGCGGCAACCACCTCTTCGCCGGCACGCCGATCCACGTGCAGCGACGGGAGCTGGACGACGCACGCAGCCAGGACGACTACACGATCCGCGAGTGGGTCGACGCGCGGGGCGTGCAGTATGTGCCGGTGGATGGCGAAGTCGAGCTGCTGCCCGGTACCCGGCTCGTCCCGACGCCGGGCCATACGCCGGGGTCGCAGGTGATCGTGGTGGAGACCGGCGGGCGGCCCGTCGTCATCGCCGGGGACACGGCGGTGTTCCACGCCGAGCTCGACGAGCCGAGCACGGAGGGGCAGCGGCTGATCCGTGGCCTCGAGCCGGAGCTGGTGTGGCTCGCGCACGCGCACGAACCATGGCGGCCGGCCGCTGAGAGTTGAACCGGCTGGCGCGTCAGAACGTGATGATCGGCTTGATCGTCCTCCCGCTCTTCGAGTCCTCGAACGCCTGATTGATCTGATCCAGCGGGTACGTCTGCGTCAGCTTCTCGATCGGGAACTTCCCCTGCCGCCACAGGTGCACCAGCGTCGGGATGAACTGCTGCGGCACGGCGTCGCCCTCGATGATGGTGCGGAACGACCAGCCCTTCATCAGCGAGGAGCCGACCTCGAACGTCACCTCGTCGCCCGGCGCCGGGGCGCCGACCAGTCCCACGCGCCCGTTGATGCCGACCGAGTCGGCGGCCTGACGGGTGACCGCGGTGATGCCCGTGGTGTCCAGGGCGACCCGGAAGCCCTCTCCCCCGGTGATCTCCTGCACCCGGGCGCCCAGGTCCTCGGAGCCGGAATTGATCGTGTGGGTGGCACCGAAGTCGCGGGCCGCCTCCAGCCGGGAGTCGACGAGGTCGATGGCGACGATCGTCGTCGCGCCGATGGCCGCCGCCGCCATCGCCGCCGCCGACCCGACCGCTCCCGTGCCGAAGATCGCTACCGACTCCCCCGCGCGGACGGCCATCGAGTTCATGATCGCGCCGGCCCCGGTCATCAGCCCGCAGCCGAGCGGCCCCAGCAGTTCCAGCGGAGCGTCGTCGTCGACCTTGACGACGGAGCGCTCGGCCGCGTTGACGTGGGTCGCGAACGAGGACTGGCCGAAGAAGTGCGAGGAAACCGCGGTGTCGCCGTCGCGCAGCGCCGTGGAACCGTCGGGCCGGGTGCCCCCGAAGTTGCGCTCGAACATCTCCGCGCAGTAGGACGAACGGCCCGTCAGGCACTGGGGGCAGACGCCACAGGAGTTGTAGCCGAGCACCACCTTGTCGCCGGGCTTCACCGACCGGACCGCGGAGCCGACCTCCTCGACGACGCCGGCGCCCTCGTGGCCGAGCACGGCCGGCAGCGGGGTCGGGTAGACCTGGTCGCGGATGATCGCGTCGGTGTGGCACACGCCGGTCGCGACGATCTTGACGCGCACCTCGGTCGGCCGGAGGTCGTCCAGCTGCAGGGTGGTGACCTCGAACGGCTCGCCCTTGGCCCGGGTGATCGCAGCGGTGATGTCCATCGAATGACTCCTTCGTCGTCGTGGCTCACGGGCCGGGCGATGCGCCTCGGCGCCGCCGGCGGTCACCGGTCACCCGAAGAGCCACTGGACCTCGGTCCGGTCGTTGCGCCAGTCGCGGTACTCGAAGACGAGGTTGATGACGGTCGTCAGGATCGCCATCACGAGGGCCGACGCGATGCGCCCACCGTAGCCCTTGACCTCGCTCCAGGCCACGCCGGTCCACCCCAGGACCACGGGCGACACCGAGACCACGGCGATGAGGACGGCGAGCACCACCAGCCAGACGAGGAGGCTGCGCTCCCGCGGCCGCTCGGTGACCACGTAGCGCCCGAACCGCAGCGTGTTGGGTGTAGCGATGACGCCCTTGGCCAGGGTGCGGTCGTCCCCGGCCTGCCGGATCACCACCTCGTCGTCGAGGCGGAGCTCCGTCGTCGTCTCCCCGAAGGCGTGCATGAACGCCCGCGGCAGCGTTCCGGCCACCTTGTTCACTGCGTCCTTGATCGCCTCGATGCTCTCCGTCGTCCCGAAGAGGCGGATGAGCACGACCTCTTCCCGCTCGAGGCTGACGAGGCCCTCCACGGAGTCGACCTGGATGAAGATGCTCTCGCCGAGGGCCAGTTGCTGCTGGACGGCGTCCGGCAGGTTGCCCTTGAGGCGCTCGACCTGTTCCCGGCGCCAGGCCTCGGTCTCCGGCCCCTGGTGGGGCAACCACGAGGTGCTGCGGAGCGCCTCGACGGTGTCGTCGCGGGTCAGGGTCCGGCCCGGGGTGGGGAGAGTGAGTACGGCGCGCACGGTCCTGGTCGTCGCAGACGAGTGGTCCGTTCGGGACGACGACGTCGTCCGGCCATGCGCGACGCGCCCGCTGCACCGCCCCGGTCCCGGCCGGCTGTCGGCTGACGGAGATTCATCAGCAACCACCTGACGCATCTGATAGTCGTTGACTACGATAAGAAGCGTCAGCGATGATCCCTTGGATCCTGCGAGAGGTGTGAGATGTCCGTTCCGGCCGCCTCCGTCGACGGCACCACCACCGAGGTTCTGCTCGCGGCCACGCAGCGCACCGTCGCGGCGATCGAGGCCCTCGGTGCGGCAGCGCACGCCGTGCAGGTCCCGGCGTCGCCCCAGCTCGCCAGGTCGGCGCAGCACACCGAGAACCGCTGGCGTCATCTCGAGGACGAGTTCGGTCTCCTGACCGCTGCGCAGGCGGGACGGCGCATGGGTTCGCGTAACGACCGCGCTGCGCGAACCCGGGTCTCGAGCGCGCGGAACTCCCTGCTCGCCGTCCGTCGCGGCCGACGGAACCTCTTTCCCGGCTTCCAGTTCGACGACGACGGGCGCCCACGGTCCTCGGTCACTCGCCTGCTCGGTAGGGCGCGCTCGCTCGACGTGACCGACGAGACCTTCGCCCTGTGGCTGGTGGCGCCCGCCGAGGCCCTGGACGCGCAGCGGCCGGTCGATCTGCTCGCGGACACCGACGCGGTCGACCGGGTGGGTCAGGCGCTGGAGCGTCGTTTCGGCGTCCGTTGGTGACCGGTGCTGGCGGTGTCCCGGCACCGCCCGACCCGTTCGAGCCGCGCATCGATGTCCTGACCGCCGGCTCGCGCCTGATCCGGGTCTTCAGCACAGGAGCCGACCGCACCGCGGCAACCTTCAATCCGGGATTCGGCGCCCCGACCCGCTTCGCCTTCTTCGGCGACCCGCCGGTCCCGGTGCTCTACGCCGGCGGCACCGAGGAGGCCGCCGTCGCCGAGACCGTGCTGCACGACATCCCCGTCGACGGCGGCGACGTCTACCCCGAGGACTACCGGGACCTGGCCGCCGCGGCCCTGGTCACCGGACGCGACCTGCGGCTCGCTGCATTCCACGGCCTCGGGCTGCGCCGCCTGAACGTGACCGCGGGGCAACTGACCGACACCTCGTCCGCCCACTATCCCGACACCGTGGCCTGGGCCCGAGCCGCCCACGCCTACCGGGACGACGACGGGAGCCTGGACGGGATCTGCTGGACGTCCCGCCAGTGCAACAGCGCGAAGGCGTACGTCCTGTTCGGTGACCGCGTGGGCTCGGACGACCTGGAGGTCGCCGTGGACTATGCCCGCATCCTCGGCGTGGGAGCGGACCTGGACTGGTTGATCGACCTGTGCGCCGGCATGCGCATCAACGTCGTGGTGTGATGCCGCAGCTTCGCGTGAGCCGCTGACCTGCGGTTCTGTCGGCGGCGGGCAGCTCAACTTCTCCGGCGCGGCGGGAGAGAACGGCTCGACCAAGGGCCCAGACGTCGTCGCCGAGAAGCCCTGGCACCTGCAGGCCCACCACGACGAGTTTCGGTCTACGCCGAGAAGCTGCCGGGGCGTGGGAGCCGACAAGGTCCTGGCTTCATCGATACACAGCGAGCCTTGACACCTACGTGGTTTCGGGGGCCGCCGTCCAGTGCGCGTGAATGGCCGCCCGCTCCGGCAGCTGCCGCAATCGGGCCGCTGTTGGCGGCACGCGTGCGCACACTATCGATTCAGTCATCATTCAGGTCTTCGACCAACTCTCCTTGAACTTGCGTCTCTTGTCTGACGGCGATGATCAATTGTCTAATGGGTTGTCTGATCTCCTTTGCGGGCGCAATACCGACTTTCATTTGTGGCCGCAACCGCGGCTTCCCAAGAGTCTGTTGTTCGATGTTCCACGACCATCTGACCAGGTCCCGAGCTGATGACTGAACGTCACCAGTTCTGCTCACCAACACCAATTGGTAATACCTCTGTCGCACCTCGGCGTGAGCGTCGGGTACTCCCTCACCGACCCTTGTGGCAGCTTCCACCAGTAGAGCCGCGGCCAAGCGGACTCGATCGTTGTGCGACTCCTCTGACATGCGACGGGCCGTAACCATGTCTCGACGTGACGATAGTGAACTCGTAACCAACGCGACTAAGACGCCCGCCAGAATCGACGCGATCGGTGCGACATATGTCGAATCCATAGACGCATGGTATCGGCATAATCGCCTTATCCGATGCAACTCGCTCTGCACGCTTGACCCAATCTCGCCAATTGTTATCTCCCTTGGGCCCTTCGCCCTCGGCGCCAGGAAAGAGCCTGGGCTCAGTTCAGGTTATGGCCGGGGTCGCGACACCGGTCTGACGGAGCTGCATCCGGCGGTCGCCGACACGGATCCGCACCTCACGCCCCTGGATACGCAGGACGGATTTCACGTGGCCGGCATCGACCTCGTCGTCAACACTCACCTGCACTTCGACCACTGCCTCATCGACCTCGTCCCCCACCCTGTCAACCCCACCGATGACGCCGAGCGCCGCGCCAATGTCGGGAACTGTGTCGCACGGACGCAAGATCTCGATCCGGAAGGCATCATCGTGTGCCACTCCGAGGTGTTCAACGTGCTCAAGCAGCCCATGCTCGAAGCCGGCCTATCGCTGCCGCACGATGAACCGATTCCCTTCTCGCTCGGGAGCTGGCGCCCGACCTTCGTCGAACGCCATCGACAAGCCGTTCAGCGACTGGAGTCGAACGACTAGCACGCACAGGAGCAGCACCACGTTCTGTGACGCGGACTAACCGACGTCTCCTTTACAAGTCGTTGTCGGTCTGTCCCCTAACGAGCCACGTGTGAAGAGTCACCAAGAAGTCATGATCGTCGACCGATACGGTCCGCTGATGTGCAACGTCGTTGCGGAGGTCGCTCACCCTCACGATCCAACTGCTACGCGCTTTCCAGCCGCCAGGCCGCTGCTCGTCGCCAGGAGGTGTGTACCGCTTCTCGAACACCCCACGCCAAAGTTCCTGAGACTGGGTCATGACATCGCGATAGTTGACGATATAGAGGCAGTCCCACTCTTCGATCTCTTGCCCTGAGGAGCGGTCCGCATTTCGCTCGACCATGAGTTTGCCGGCCTCGACACGAATATTGCGGGGTACGCCGAGCTTGAACCACTCCGCACCGTACTTGTCCTCGAGACGCTTCCGAACGTCATCCTTCATATACGCCTCAAGCGCGTCGATCATGTCGCGAGACTCGTCGTTGAACTGCTTCTGCTCGTCTCGCACATAGCCGGCGAGCCCGGGTGGATCAAATTCGGGACGCGCTTCATTGATGGCCTGCTGAAGACGTCGCCAGTATTTCGTGCCAGCACCTGAGCCGTAGAGCTGTCGATACTCAAGCCCTTCAGTCGGTCCAAGGCCTCCGAGGTATTCCACCATCGAGTCCAAGTAAGGGACTGCGTCGTCATAAAGCGTCTGCGGGTCCCGTTTTCTGGGGTCGTAGTCAGTGTCCTGCGTCGCTAGGTGGAGCACGACATCTCCTAGGATCCGGATGATCGACTCGATGCCATTATTGATGAAGACGAAGCCGCCCTCGGAGCTGCCTAGCTTGTACTGGACGTCGAGATGCCGTCGTACGTAGTCGATGCCCTGCGTTATGTACTCGAACAGTGCATCGCCCGTTGCGTCATTCGAGCCACGGTAAAATGTGCCGATCTCCTTGACCTCAGTCTTGGTGAAGGTTCCGATGAACCCGCCGCGGTCCAAACCCCGCGCCACAGCGTCGATTGTGAGGCAACGGAGAGGGGTTTTCGAGTCCTCCCCAACCTGAACGCGTCCATACAGCGGTGAGACTTTGTCCTCGCCCAGCCTCTGCGCCAGGACCAACCTAAGCGCCTTTGCCTGCTCGCGCAGATCGTCGGAAGCGTACAACAGGTCCGCATTCAGAGTGTTCCGAAGATTTTTCGGTACAGCCTGCTGGTTCTCGTTGATCTGCATGAACAGCTTCATCTGGTCAGAGCGACCTAGCGACACGAATGCGACGACCGGTATGAGGTCGGTCGCTGCGCGGGCACTGGCCGAATAGCCGTAAAGCCGGTGCTGTCCGTCGATGACGTAAGCGGCACGGAATGTCTGGGGGAGGTGCAAAATACCCGCGCGGGTCTGTCCCGATCGCTTCGGGAACGGGTCGAACTGGAGGCCTCTATTCCCCCCTTCGAGGCTCAGAATGAGGGAGTTAGGAAAGTATCCGCCCGACTCGACGAACTGAGCGACGTTCTTGAGCCGTGTCTTCTTGATGAGCCGCTGGTATGTCGGCATGAGGCTGGAGTTCGCCTTGCTGCGGTGCAGGATGAAGCCGATCTTGAGCAGACGGTCCGGTTCGATCGAGAACGAGTAGTATTTGTGGCCACCCATCGACGCCTCGATCGCCACAACTTCGCGATCGAGATTCGGGATTTTCTGGCCAGCGAATAGGTTCCCCAGGAGCTGGAATCGCGCCGCCTCACCTAGATGATCGGCCAGGCCGAGATAATAATCTATTGTCTCCTCGTTCATGTGGACGATGTCCGCCGAGGCGATACGGTCGGCTGTCAACTTTGTTACGCCGTAGTTGTTCGTCGCCAGGATGTATTTGACCTTGTGTCTTGGGTACTCAGCCTTGAACGTTCGAAGACTCCCCGCACGCTGGCCTTGGATCGCTTCAATCTCTTTCTTGAACTGTCCGGTCTTGGTCTCTGCGCTGGATTTGCACTCAACGACCAGGACGACGTCGTCGTCAGCGGCGAACACGTCGATTTGTTGGCACTCGTTGTCGCCTAAGCCATATTTCAGCGTGAGGCGGCGGTCTCTATTCAGCGAAGTGAAACCAAGCTTGGCGAAGGCCGCCCAGACACGGTCCTCAAACGCGACGTCGTGCGGCTTAGGCTTTCGCATGCGAACTGAGCGCTTGTTTCGCCTATCGAGCACCCATCCGTTCTCTTCCATTTCAGGAATCCGAATTGGAGGTACGGTCTCGAACAAGTCAGGGGACAACCTGCGGCGGGTTTCCGCCGGTACGCTTCTGAAGGGGAGAAGGTTGTCTCGGATCAATTCACCCAGTGGCGGAAGCGTCATCCGATCGGCAGATTCGTGAAGAGGTACTCGGTAGCGCGACCCCGGGCAGCGGCCCTGCCGCCAACGTTATTCTTGCGGCTAGTCTCCACGCGCCTGTCTCCCTTATCGAATAGCTCCGAAATCGATGCGTGTGCCGCGTTCGTCATGACGTAGTACGCGCCGCGATCTCGCAATTGATCGATCATTCCGCTTAGGCGCTGCTGGTCAGAGAAAAGGAAGAGTTGGTCATTGTACTTCACGAAGCCGTTGTTGTTGTGAGCCACGGTATAAGGAGGATCGAGAAACACGAGATCGCCCTCTCGAATGTTGCGAAGCGCGTTAACAAAATCGCCAACAGCGAGCGTTGCTGAGTTGAGGCGGACGCTAGCCGACCGGAGCTGCGCCAGACCCGGTCGATTGTCGGACGTTTTGTATCCGAACGGGACATTGTACTCGCCTCTGAGGTTGACGCGGTAGAGTCCGTTGAATGACGTATGGTTCAAAAAGATGAATCGTGCTGCGCGGTTCACAGGTGTGCGCGGCTTTGCTGCCCGGGCCGCATAGTAGTCTTTTTCGGTGTTACGGTATTGCCTCAGTCGCTCCCAAACTTTATCAGGGGAGTCATGGACGGCCGCATATGTCTCGATGAGGTCGGCATTTAAATCAGACAGGTATGACTGGCTCCCGAAGTCGATTCCGAAGAAGACAGCGGCGCCCCCTGCAAACGGCTCGTGATAATTGCCAATCTTCACAGGGGCTGTCAGCTCCGCGAGGTACGAGACGAGCCAACGCTTCCCGCCTGCCCAGCGTAGGAAGGGTGGGAGGCCGACATGGGACCGAGCTTGTGGCGCCTCTACGGGTTCCGGTGCTGGCAGCGACAAGTATCTCTCCCCTGTTGTGGTGGTCGATCCGACGATACAGCGACTGCAGCGACCGTATTTGCGCGACACGCCAGCCGCCTATCAGTCCTGCCAAGCAGCGGTTCCTGTGGTTGAAGACACTCGTTCGACAAGCGCGCTGAGGCGATTGTCGGTCACTACGCCGTGCCATCTCACCTGTGACGGGAGGCCTGCCTCGTTGATTTTGACGGTCGGAATCGACGCGTCCGCCCAGACTGCCAATGTGTCGGCTCGGTCATCGATTGCAAGACGAGGAGAATAGCGATTCTGGATCTCCGTGCATATCTCCGCCTTGATCAGCGCGTCGGGGCGGTAGTCGAGGGTGCGGCGGGTGATCAGCTCAGTTCGTCGGACCCCATGACGGTCAAGCCAGCGTTCGGTAAGTTCGCTCCAGCGTGCCTCCCGCGCTGTGACGACAACGATCGCGTAACCGTTACGTTCAAGTTCAGTGATCAGTTGCAGCACGTCCGGAAACGCCGGGCAGTCCTCTGAGGATGAGTGAAAGAGCGCGAAGTCTGCGCGGAAGCGCCGAGTACCTTCCGGACGCTCGACGTGGTGGCGGATACTCCGAACGTCGCACAAGGTTCCGTCGACATCGCAGATGATCGCAGGGGGGCGGTTTGCAGTGTCCAATTCCCCAACTTTCCCGCATCGTGGTCGTCATCCACGAGTTTGCGCGCCGGTGGCCGCTGACATCCTGAGCGAGCGACGGGCGGCCGGCGCGGGCCCAATCCACGCCATCGACGAGAACCCGAATTTATGGCAGCTCTCCGGTCTTGAGAGCCTTTGTGCCAATCACCGGCGACTCGATGTAGGAATCAATCTCTACATCATCATTCAACTTGAATCGAGCCCGCTTCAACCCCGCGGTAGCTTGCGTCAGTCAATGAATTGTTCTCTTCGGTGAGACCAGGCAAATTCCACCAACGACACCTAAACCGTTAGTTAACCTCGAAAGCCATCCAGCAATCGAGCCTTTTCTGAAGCGCGCGCCGCGCTTCTCGAAGGTTCTATTTCGTTAGTGAAAATGTAACATCAGCCCTACTCGCACCGAGTAAGGCTGATGTTACATTCGCAATTTCATTTGGTGGAGCTGAGGGGACTCGAACCCCTGACCCCCTGCATGCCATGCAGGTGCGCTACCAGCTGCGCCACAGCCCCATCGTCGCCGTACACAGCACCGGTCGAGACCGTTATCCGTGCCGCGGCAACCAGACGAGTCTATCCAATGAACGTCGGGAGAACCAAATCAGCCCTCCTCGACCACCACCGGCTCCGGGAGGCTCCCGGCGTTGTGCTCCGCGAGCCGCCAGCGCAGCCCGCGGGCGGCCTTGTCGGCCCCCATCTCCTCGAGCATCGACCAGTTGCAGTTGGCCAGGCCGGACAGCACCGACCACGACCCATGCGGCAGTCCCAGCATCGACGTGATCGCCACGCGCGCCGCGCCGCCGTGGGTCGCGAGGACCAGCAGGCCGTCGTCGGGCAGGGTGGCCAGGTGCTCCTCGATCGCCGAGCACACCCGCGCGGCGACGTCGAGCCGGCTCTCCCCTCCCCCGGGCGCCACGTCAACGTCACCGGTCGACCACGCCGCCGATTCCTCCGGGAACTGCTCGTTGATCTCCGCGAACGTCAGCCCCTGCCAGCGTCCCGCGTTGGTCTCCCGCAGCCGCTCATCGAGCGACACGGGCAGACCGGTGAGCCGACCGAGCGCCTCCCCGGTCTTCCGGGCCCGCGTCAGGTCCGACGCCACGATCTTGTCCGGGTTCAGCGCCGCCAACAGTCGCGCCGACGATTCCGCCTGCGCCTCCCCGACCTCGTCGAGATCAATATCGGTCTGCCCCTGGAACCGGCCGGCCGCGTTCCAGGGCGTCTGCCCGTGCCGCCACACGATGACGCGGCGACCATTCGCGGCATGATGGCCGGCGGCGCCCTGCTGTCCGACCGAGCTCACGCCCGGGTCTCGTCGTCGCCGGACGTACCGGCGGCGGAGCCCGGGTCAGCGGAATCCGAGGAGGGCAGACCCAGCTCGGCCGGGTCGACAAGAGGACGGTCGGGCGAACCAGCGCGCTCCTGTCCAGCCGGCACGCTCGCGTGCGCGTTCAGCTCGGCCGTGATGTCGATGACCGGGCTGTCGTTCCACAGCCGCTCCAGCGCGTAGAACACCCGGTCCTCCTGGTGCTGCACGTGCACGATCACCTGCGCGTAGTCCAGCAGCACCCACCGGCCCTCGGACCGGCCCTCGCGTCGCACGGGCTTCTCCCCCAGTTCGGCCAGGGCCTCCTCGATCGCGTCCACGATGGCATTGACCTGCCGCTCGCTGGACGCCGACGCGATGAGGAACGCGTCGGTGATGGCGAGCCGCTCGCTGACGTCGAGCGCGACGACGTCGTGCGCCTGCTTGTCGGCGGCGGCCCGCGCGGCGGCCCGCACGAGCGAGACGGAGAGATCGGTTGCGGTCACGGAACTCCTTGAAGGAAACGAGTGAAGAAAGAACGGGTGGAGGAAGACTCAGTGGACGAAGAACACCACGGCGAGGACGGCGAGCGCGGCCACCACGACGATGCCGCCGATCAGGGCGCCCACCCACGAGCGGCGGCCCTGGCGGGCGGTGCGGGAGTCGAGCGGGTCCAGGCCCGCGGCGTCGGACGCGCCGACGGGAACGGGAGGAGCCGAGTGCAACCCGGCACCGGTCGTGTCCGATGCGGGGGCGTTCGCGTCCAGCAGGTCGGCCGTCGGCACCCAGCCGGTGGCCGGACCGGTTGAGGCAGCCGCAGGAGCAGCAGCGTCGGTCGAGGCGGTGTCGGCCGACATGGTGTTGCTGGATGCGGAGTCGGCCGACGCAGGCGCGGCAGCGTCGGGCGGCGTGGTTCCGGAAGCAGCAGTGCCGGCAGCACCGCCATCAGTACTAGCAGACGCCGACTCGTCGCCCACCTGCGTGCCCTCGACCGGTACCGGATGCAGCGGCTGCGCCCTCCCGGTCTCCGGGTCGACGGTCAGGAACAGCATCGAGGTGGTCGGCGGGGCGATGACCGGGAAGTCGAAGGCCGGGTCGCTCTGGTACCGCAGCGGGGTGACCGCGCCGAGGTTGTGCGGCTGGTCCGGCTGCGGCGGGTCGACGAAGTCCGCGGTCACGGGCGCGTCGGTGACCGCCGGGCCGGCGGCCGTCCCCCGCTGCGCCGCGTTGAGCGAGGCCGCACGCGCGGCCATGGCTTCCTGTTCGGCGCGGACCTGCGGGTCGACGTGTTCGGGCCCGGCGTGCTCGGCGCCCTCGTGCTCGACGGGTGCACTCGGGTGATCCGCCCGCGCCCCGTGCCGGGACAGGCTCACGGCGTGCTCGTCCGCCTCGGCGGCGAGCTCGGCCATCCGCGCCTCGTACTCCTCGCGGGTCAGCGCGGCGCCGGCACCGAAGGCCACGCCGTCGTCGTCGACCTCGTCGGCTGGGACAGCGTCGGCCGCGGTGGCGTCAGGTGCTGCCGTGCGGGCGGCCGCCTCCTCGGCGGCGCGCTCGGCCGCGCGCCGTTCCCGGCGGGTCGCGTACTGGGTGGGGTTCTGGGGATGCTCAGTCATGGGGTACCAGGATGTTCTGATTCGCGCCGGCGGCCGGAGCGGCGCCGTCGATCCGCAGCCGGCCCACACCGGACTCCGCCGCGGCGGCCTCGGGGGTGTACAGCCCGTACTTGGCGATGTACTGGACGACGCCGTCGGGCACGAGGTACCAGACGGGGTGGCCTTCGCGGACGCGCTTCCGGCAGTCGGTCGAGGAGATCGCCATGGCGGGGATCTCCATGAGGGACACGTCGTCGCGGCCCATGTTGCGCAGTTCGTGGCCGGGCCGGGTGACGCCGACGAAGTGCGCCAGGGACCACAGCTCGTCGACGTCCTTCCACGACATGATCTGCTCCATGGCGTCCGCGCCGGTGATGAAGAACAGGTCCGCGTCCGGGCGCAGGGCGTGCAGCTCGCGCAGGGTGTCGATCGTGTAGGTCAGGCCGGGCCGGTCCACGTCCACGCGCGAGACGCTGAAGCGCGGGTTCGACGCCGTCGCGATGACCGTCATGAGGTAGCGGTGCTCGGCGGGAGAGACCTCCTGCTTGGACTTCTGCCACGGCTGGCCGGTGGGGACGAACACCACCTCGTCCAGCCCGAACACCGACGCCACCTCGGACGCGGCCACGAGGTGGCCGTGGTGGATCGGGTCGAACGTGCCGCCCATGACCCCCACCCGGGCGCGGTGCCCGGGAAGGGAGACGTGGCCCGGCGAGGGAACCGGGGAGTTAATGGCGCTGCTCCCGGTGGTGCTCGGCCGGCAGGGTCCGCTGCGGGTCCACGTGCTCGTCGTGGGCGTCGTGGCGCATGCCGACGTTGGTGAAGGAGACGGTGATGAAGAGCAGCACCAGGAACACCCCGAAGATCACCAGCATGACGACGGGCGCGGGGGCGATCGTCGGGGCGGGGGCTTCCTCGGCGGCGGACAGGACGGCGGCGGCCATCGATGTGAGCATCTTCTCCCCTGTTTCGGGTCGGCGTTTCTTTCAGTGCGTCCAGCGCGGGGGCCTCGTCGAGGTCACGCCGCCCTGGTCTGGGACTGTCCCAATCCTACGTCGTGGACGTGGGCCGGGCGGCGAGCGGCCCGTCGGCGTCGTCGTGCCCGTCCCGGCCCCGCCCACCCGTCTCCTGGCCGACGACCCGGTCCCGGCCCACCGCCAGCCCCACGACCACCTGGACGACGTTGACGACGACGAGCCCCACGAGCGGGACCACCCAGGCACCGGTCGCGGTGAACAGTGCGCCGAAGACGGGCGGCCCGACCGCGGCGAGCAGATACCCGAGGGACTGGGCCATGCCCGAGAGCGACGAGGCGTCGCGGTGGTCGCGGGCCCGCAGGCCGATCAGGCTCAGGGCGATGACGAGGGACGCGCCACCACCGAACCCGGCGAGGAGCGCCCAGAGGATGGCCAGGTCGGGCGCGAGCAGCAGGCCGAGCAGGCCCCCACCGGTGAGCACCGGGGCGAGCACGCAGGCGAACCGCTGGTCCCGGCCGCGCAGCAGCAGGGGGACGAGGAAGCTGGAGGCGACGCCGACGAGCTGATAGGCGAAGAGGTCCCAGCCGGACTCGGCGGCGCCGTGTCCCCAGGACCGCTCGATGGTCGGCAGCCAGGTGACGATGACGTAGAAGTTGACCGACTGCAGACCCATGAACGCCGTCACCTGCCAGGCCAGGGGCGAGCGCCAGACGCTGGGCCGCGGCGCGCGGTCGTCGGAAGCGACGTCGGCCCCCGGCCGAACACCGTCAGCGGTGTCACCGCCGCCGACGTCGACCGCCGCCGTGCGCGTGCGCAGGTGCGGCAGCCACAGCAGTAACGCCGGGACGACGACGAGCGCCCATGCCCCGAGCCCGAGCCGCCAGCCCGCCTCCTCGCCACCGGGCAGGCGCAGGTGGGACAGCGGGACGGCGAGCCCGGCGCCGACCGACGCGATGGCGCCGAGCACCGACGAGTACGCGCCGGTCAGGATCGGCACGTGCCGCGGGAACTCCCGTTTGACGATCGAGGGCAGCAGCACGTTGCCGACGGCGATGGCGGCGCCGATGAGGAACGACCCGACCCACAGCCCCGCCGAGCCGAACACGCCGGCGTCATCCGTGGGCAGCGACCGGATGCCCGCGCCGACGAGCAGCAGGATCAGGGCGCCGAGCACGGTGCGGGCGGCGCCGATGCGGTTGCCGAGCGCCGCGGCGACCGGCGAGACGACGGCGAACGCGAGCAGCGGCATCGCCGCGAGCAGGCCGAGCGCGGACGGCCCCATCCCGGTCTCCGCGCCGACCTGGTCGATCAGCGGGCCGAGCGCGGTGAAGATGGGCCGCAGGTTGGCGGCGACGGCGAGGATCCCGACGACCAGCAACCACGCCGGCGGCCGGCCACGAAGGTGGCCGGCCGCCGTGCTGCTGGATCCGGAGGAGGCGTTCATGCTGCGGACGGCGCGAACGCCCGATTTTCCCCTGCGGGAGGGCACATCGTCACGGGCGCACGTGCCCGTCGCCCGTCACGATCCACTTGGTGGTCGTCAGCTCGGTCAGGCCCATGGGCCCGCGGGCGTGCATCTTCTGCGTCGAGATGCCCACCTCCGCGCCGAGGCCGAACTCGCCGCCGTCGGTGAACCGGGTGGAGGCGTTGACCAGCACCGCCGCGGCGTCGACCTCGGCGACGAACCGCTCGGCGTTGGCCAGGTCGTTCGTCAGGATCGCCTCGGTGTGCCGGGTCGTGTACGTCTCGATGTGCTCGATGGCCTCGTCCAGGGTGTCGACGGTCGCGACCGCGAGGTCCAGGTCGATGTACTCGGTGGCCCAGTCCTCCTCGGTGGCCGGCTGGCTGGGCACGTCGGCGGGCAGCGCGGCGGCGACCCGCTCGTCCACGTGCAGCCGGACGCCCGCCTCGGCGAGGGCCCGCAGCGTCGCCTCGAGGCCGGTGTAGCCGGGGTGCACGAGCAGCGTCTCGACGGTGTTGCAGGTGCTGGGCCGCTGCGTCTTGGCGTTGACGACGATCGGCGTGACCATCTCGGGGCTGGCGGAGGCGTCCACGAAGATGTGCACGTTGCCCTCGCCGGTCTCGATGACGGGCACCTGCGCGTTGCGCACGACGGTCTGGATCAGGGAGCGGCCACCGCGCGGGATGAGCACGTCGACCTTGCCGCGGGCGCGCATCAGCGCGTTGGCGCCGGCGCGGCCGTACTCGTCGATGGTCTGCACGGCGGTGGCGGGCAGCCCCTGCGCCGTCAGCGCCTCGCCGATCAGCTCGACGAGGGCGGCGTTGGAGTGCGCGGCCGCGGTGCCGCCGCGCAGGATGACGGCGTTGCCGGCCTTCAGCGCGAGCCCGGCGATGTCGACGGTGACGTTGGGGCGGGCCTCGTAGATGGCGCCGACGACGCCGAGGGGCACGTGCACCTGCCGCAGCCGCAGCCCGTTGGGCAGGGTCTGGCCGCGCACGACGGAGCCGACCGGGTCCGGCAGGGAGGCGAGGTTCTCGAGCGCCTCGGCGAGGCCGGCGAGCCGCTCCGGGGTCAGGCGCAGCCGGTCCTGCAGGCTGGTGCTGACGCCGTTGGCGTCGGCGTCGGCGAGGTCCCGTTCGTTGGCGGCGAGGATGCGGTCCTGGTTCGCGATCAGGGCGGCGCCGATGGCGCGCAGCGCGGCGTCCTTGGTGGCCCGGTTGGCGCGGGCGAGGGCACGGGAGGCGGTCTTGGCGGCGTCGGCGACCGCGTCGACGGCGGCCGCGGTGGCGTCATCGACCTGGGCGCCGGCATTCTCGTTCTCGGCGGGCTTCTCGTTTGTCTGGCTTGCGGCCGTGGTCGGGGCGTCGCTGTCCCCGGTCCCGGAAGTGGGCGTGCCGGTGTGCTGGGTGAGCGTCGTCATCCGCCCAGTCTATCGAGCGGGGGCAGCCGCCGACGTGGGTGGCGTCACACGTCGACGGGTGTCCCGTCGGGGCGACCGTCAGACGGTACTGGTTCAGCCGATACGGGCAATTGAACCGATCCAGACGAGTCGTCAGAATCTGTACATCGGGACACCACGACTCACGCACGTGCCAGCCCGGTAGCTCCATGGCGTTAGTCTTCCTGTACCCGCCAAGGCCCTTGTCGACCTCCGGACGCTGCACTCCTGAAGACCTGTAGCCACCGCGGACCGTAAGAGCGATGCTGGCGTTCACGTCGGGAGGCAAATTGTGGCACCGCTGGAAGGGCACGACGAGGATTCAGCCGACCAGTTTGCAAGCGAACAGATAATCGAGCTTGCCCCTCCACGCACTAGAGAAACGTTGCCGCCATTCAAGATGGAGGTGTCCGAGCTCGTTTCCTTAGTGGTCCCAATGGCACAGACGGCGGCGATCAAGATCGAGCTTGTTCTCTTCAATGGGTCATTCAATTCTTACGACGACCCGCGAGTCATCGAAATGATTCCGAATCCTCGCGAAATTCGAGATCTCAAGTTCCATTTCGAGTATCCTGACGGATCCTCGCTAACATTTCACCCCATCCGGAGATTCCTCGCCGGATACCTTCTCTACGATGGCGAGGTACCAGTCGGATGGGGGTCGCCCGAGCGCGATCAGAGTCTGAGTAATCGATTTGGAGGTCGGCTGAGCAAAGAACTCGATCGCACGTTCAAGAAGGCAAGACACAGAGTGCGGATTGCAACGCATTGGACTGGGCAAGTCGTCGTAGGCACTTGCACTGCGCTTGTCATCCTATTTATGGCAGGTTCTCTGATTGTCGGCATCGGATTACTCGCGATCTTGCCGTTGAGCGGCTTAATTTCGTTGCCATCCACCTCACCAACTGCCACCACGACGAGCGCACCTATAACCGGGCCTACAACTGCGGCCATGCTGTCTTTGACGTACGGACTAGCAGTCTTAGTGATTGGCGCTTGGAATACGTCGGTTTTAGCAGACGTGGTGATTCGGGATCGTCCCGTAACTCGTTTCACTCGCTTCCTCGGCGCGACCCTCTTCAAGCGAGATCCGGATCGCGCTTCGGCAGGCATACCGAAGTGGCGGACGACACTGTCAGATATTGGCATTAAACTGGGCATAGCGATCACCGGGGGTCTGACCGTCGCGGTGCTGGTAACGATTTTCAACCTTCGAAAATGAAACAACCTTGAGTCATGATCGACCTGCTTCCCCAGAGGCGACCATGCTTTCGTATTCTTGGGCGACTCGACCTGCGGGCTGGGGCACCATCAGCATGGGCTGGTAACCGCACACGACGAGCAGCTGGCTTACCTACGGACAAACGCTTTCGCGAGGGTTATCGACGTGCCACGGGTGGTGCCTTCGTCCACGAAGATCGACAACGCCCGTTCTCCACACCGAACCACTCTAAATGAGTCCACGCGGGAGAATTATGCCGGAGTCCTCGGATGGTGGTGTTCACTCTGGAGAAACGTTTCCCAATTTGCTGATGTTCTGATGCAGAGTGAGTCGGCTACGAGCGCGCCGGCCCACGTCGACGTACCCTCAGGGCGTCAGGATCGACCGCAGTCCGGTGCCCGCGGCCAGCTCGTCGAGGGCCTGCGGACCCTCCGCGAGGGGGCGCACCCGGTCGATCAGCCGCTCCAGCGGCAGCCGCCCCGCCAGATGCAGCCGCGCGAGCCGCGGCACGTCCACCCGCGCGACGCTCGACCCGTAGTTGCAGCCGAGGATGCTCTTGCCCTGGTCGGCCAGCTCATAGGGGTCGATCGAGGACCGCGCGCCCATCCGCGGCATCCCGACCAGCACCGCCGCTCCCCCGGGCGCGAGCATGCCGGGCAGCGTCTCGATGACGTGGGCGTTCCCGATCGCCTCGAACGCGTAGTCCACCCCGCCGAACCGCTCCCGCAGCCAGGCGCCGGTGTCGGTCTCCCGCGGGTCGAGCACGACGTCGGCGCCCAGCTCCTGCGCCGTCGCCCGCTTCTCGCCGGACAGATCGACGGCGATGATCGGGTGCGCTCCGGCGAGCCGCAGCCCCATCACGATGGACAGGCCCACCCCGCCGCAGCCGACGACGACGGCGGACGCGCCGGCCGGCACCCGGGCGGTGTTCAGCACCGCGCCCACCCCGGTGGTCACCGAGCACCCGAGCAGCGCCCCGACGGTGAACGGCAGCTCCTCGTCCACCACCACGACCGCCGTCTCCGGCACGACGACGTGGGACCCGAAGGTGCCGAGCCCGAGATAGGGCCAGAGCTCGCCGCCGGACGCGTCCGTGAACGGCGTCGTCCCGTCCGGCAGGGTGTTGGCCAGCGCCGTCGTCCCGGTGCACAGCCAGGCGCGCCCGGCCGCGCAATTGGCGCACGCCCGGCACGGCGCGAACCACGAGAGGACGACGTGGTCGCCGGTCCGCACGCCCGTGACGCCCGGGCCGGTCTCCTCGACGACGCCGGCGCCCTCATGGCCGAGCACGAGCGGCTGATCCGTCGGCCAGTCACCGTTGACGACGTGCAGGTCCGAGTGGCAGACGCCGGTGGCCCGGATGCCGACCCGGACCTGGCCGGGACCGGGCGCCGCCACGTGGACGTCCTCGAGGGCGACGCTGACCCCGGTCTCAGCACCCGGCCGGACGGTGATGGCAGGCGAGGTGAGGGCCGGGTCCGTGGTCATCGACTCCGCCTCAGGCCGGGTCGGTGACGGGCGCGGCCGGGTCGGCCGCGGCGTGCGCCGCCTCGTCCCCGCGGTCGAGCGAGCGGCTGGCCAGCAGGTAGACGACCGAGGTGACCACGAGGCCGACGAGCCAGGCGATGTCCACGCCGCCGAGCAGCTCGGCCATCGGACCGGTGTAGCTCCAGTCACCGATCGTCGGCAGCACCATGAACGGGATCTCGGCCAGCAGGCCGACGCCGAACGCGGTCAGCCCGCGCCAGCCCCACGCCCCGTAGATGCCGGTGGGAGTGAACAGGTCGGCGATCGCGTAGTGGCCCCGGCGCACGATGAAGTAGTCGACGAGGTTGGTCGCCGTCCACGGCACCAGCACGTAGAGCATCAGGGTCAGGGCGGAGAAGACCGTCGCGACGGCATCGGTGCTGACCGTGGCGGCCACCGCGTACCAGACGACGGCGAGGACGAGGATGGTGATCACCCGCGCGGTGGTCTTCGGCTTGATCGGCCGGACGGAGTCGACGGTGGTCAGCACGGTCAGCGCACCGCCGTAGGCGTTCATCCCCATGGTCGCGGCCAGGGCGAGCGCCGACAGCAGGGCGGCGGCGTCGCCCAGGTGCGGGATGATCGTGTTGCCCGCCTGCTGCAGGCCGGCCAGCCCGTCGGTGGCCCCGAGCGCGATGGCCAGCCAGGCGCCGAGCACGATCAGCCAGATCGCCGAGGACGAGGCCCCGAAGAACACCGCCGCGATCACCTTCCGGGCCGGCGTCGTCGTCGGCAGGTAGCGCGAGTAGTCGGAGACGTACGGGGCGTAGGTGATGTTGTAGGCGGCGCACGCGGCGAACTGCGCCATGAACGCCACCCAGGTGAACCCGTACTGCGCCGGGTCCCACGAGCCGTGGGCGCCGCCGGCGATGACGCCGATGGTCAGCACGATCATGATCGGCAGCGAGACGTAGAGCAGGATGCGGAAGGCCTTGTGCAGCCAGTCGTGCCCGAAGATCGCCAGGGCGGCGGCTCCCACGGTGGCCACGACCGCGATCAGCGTCGCGTTCCAGCCGAACGAGCTGGACAGGCCCTCGCCGAGCAGGATGGTGTCCGCGACGTTGAACGCGAGGTAGGTGAAGAGGGTGGCCAGCAGCGGCACGATGACGCCGCGGTAGCCGAACTGGGCGCGCGACTGGATCAACTGCGGCAATCCCATGGTCGGGCCCTGCGAGGCGTGGAAGGCCATGAAGATGGTGCCGACGCCGATGCCGAGGATGCTGGCGAGCACCGTCCACCCCAGGGACAGGCCCAGCGACGGGCCGATGAAGCCGATGGGGATGGAGAAGTACTGGAAGTTGCCGAGGAACCAGAGCGGGGCCTGGTGCCACAGCTTGCCGTGGCGTTCGTTCTCGGGCACCCAGTCGATCGACTTGGCCTCGATCAAGGGGACGCCCGCGCCGGTGGCGGGGGTGGAGTGGGCGGTCATGGCGCTCCTTCGACGGACGGGATGCCCGCGACTCCCCCGGGCCCCCTCGTCCGCGGTTTCCTCTGAGCATCGTGTGTTGCCTTTCGGGCAACCGTGGACGCCAGACTAGGGCCCGTGCCACCCGCCGACAAGCATCACGACGAAGAAGTCGCTCCGTGTCAGCGCGCCCGTCAGTGCGCGACCGGCTCCACCGGCAGGCCGGGGATGCCGACCCGCGTCGCGTAGACGCTGCCGGCGTCCGGCTCGGCGCCGTCGGACAGGTCCTCCCGCGTGGTGGTGATGTAGAGCGTGCGCAGGTCGTCGCCACCCAGCGTGCAGGCGGTGGGCTTGCTGACGGGCAGCTCGATCCGGTGGGTGAGGGCGCCCTCGGCGTCGTAGCGGTGCACCTGTCCCCCGCCGTACAGCGCGACCCACACCGCGCCCTCGGCGTCCACGCACAGCCCGTCGGGCCGACCGGAGCCGGGCCCGCTGCCAGCGTCGATCGCCACGAACGGCCGCCGGTTCACCAACCGGTCCTCCACGTTGTCGAAGACGTCGATCCGGCCGGTGGGCGTGTCCGCGTAGTAGGCCAGGGCGCCATGGGGCGCGAATCCGAGGCCGTTGGAGACCGTCACGGACGGGTCGGTGACGTCGATCGAGCCGTCGGCGCCGAACCGGTAGAGGGTCGCTGCGCCCTCCTGCTGCTGCAGGTGGATGCTGCCCGCGTACAGGGTGCCGGCCGGGGAGACGCCGCACTCGTTGAACCGCAGCTCCGGGTCCTCCCACAGCGGGGGCAGCAGGCGCAGCTCGCCGTCGTCGCTGTCGGTGAGCGCGAGCCGGTTCCGCAGCCCGACGACGAAGCCCCCGGCGGCGCGGGGCCGCACGAACGCGGCGAGATCGCCTACGTGCCGCCGGCGGACGTCGCCGTCGTGATGGTCCAGCGTCAGCAGGTCACCGGCGAACATGTCGACCCAGCGCAGGCCACCCCAGGTCGGCGACCAGACGGGCCCCTCGGCGTGGAAGGCGATCGGGCCGGTGATGTTCCGCAGTTCGCTCATGCCGCTATGCAATCACGAGCGCGGCCCCTCGTTGACTGGTCACGTGTCGTCGGTTCTCGCGGCCGGAGAACGCGAGAACCGACATCGATCGACCAGTCAGCGGGAGGGGGCGGGGTGTGCGGCTCAGGCGAGGACGAGGTCGTTGACGTGCACGACCTCCCGCTCGTAGTCCTGGCCGAGGTCCTCGCCCAGGTCGAACGTCGTGCGGCCGAGCATCTGGGGCAGTTCCTCGGAGTCGTAGTTGACCAGGCCGCGGGCGATCACCTCGCCGCTGCGGTCCGTCAGCTCCACCGGATCGCCCGAGGCGAACGTGCCCTTGACGTCGACGATGCCGGCGGGCAGCAACGATCGCCGCCGGTCGCGGACGGCCTTGACGGCGCCGTCGTCGAGCACGAGCCGGCCGCGGATGGTGGCCAGGTGCGCCAGCCACATCAGCCGGATCGGGTGCCGGTTGCCGGTGGGGTGGAACCAGGTGCCGACCGGATCGCCCCCGAGCGCGGCGGCGGCATAGTCGGTCGAGGTGACCATGGCGGGAATGCCGTTGGCGGCGGCCATGGACGCGGCCTGCACCTTGGTGGCCATGCCCCCGGTGCCGACCCCGGCACGGCCGGTGCTGCCGATGGTCAGGGCCTCCAGGTCCGCCGGACCGTACACCTCGGGGATCCGCTCGGCGCCCTGGGATGGCGGCCCGTCGTACAGCGCGTCGACGTCGGAGAGCAGGATCATCAGGTCCGCGTGCGCGAGGTGGGCGACGAGGGAGGCGAGCCGGTCGTTGTCGCCGAACCGGATCTCGTGGGTCGCGACGGCGTCGTTCTCGTTGACGATCGGTAGCACCCCGAGCGAGAGCAGCCGGGTCAGGGACCGGTGCGCGTTCTGGTACTGGGTGCGGCGGATCAGGTCGTCCGCGGTGAGCAGCACCTGGCCGGTGACGATGCCGTGCTCGCCGAAGGCGCGGGTGTAGCGGGCCATCAGCAGGCCCTGGCCGACGCCGGCGGCGGCCTGCTGGCTGGCCAGGTCCTTGGGACGGCGGGTCAGGCCGAGCGGGGCGAGGCCCGCGGCGATCGCGCCGGAGGAGACCAGGATGATCTCCTGCCCGGTCAGCTTCGCGGCGGCCAGGACGTAGGAGAGGCGCGTGAGGGCGTCCTCGTCGATGCCGCCGCCGATGGACGTCAACGACGAGGATCCGACCTTGACGACGATGCGGCCGGCGGTGGGCACCTGGGCACGGGAGGTGATCGGGCTGCGACGCAGGCTGACGCTCATGGCTCCTTCAGGGTGGGGAACGGTGGTCGATGCCGGTCCGCGTTCGCGTCGGGCCGGCGCGGTGCTGGTGGTGCGGGGTGGTCCGGGTGAGGGTTCGGCTCAGTCGTCCGGGTCGCCGGATTCGGAGGCGGCGGGCGTAGGGACGCCGACGTCGGAAGCATCGTCGCTCGTCCGGCGGTCGCTCGTCCACAGCCCCGCACGGCGCTCGGCCTCGAGCTCGTCGCGGGCGGCCTGCTTGGCGTCCATCCGGTCGTGGAAATCCTGCCGCTTCTGGCTGCGGGTGGGCCGGGATTCCGCCTCGAGCAGGCGCAGGTCGGTGCCGCGGGGGCCGGCGAGCAGCTCGGCGCCGGCGATCATCGTCGGCTCCCAGTCGAACACGACGCCGTCCTCGCCGCCGATGACGACGGTGTCCCCCGGCTTGGCGCCGGACTTGAACAGACCGTCCTCGACGCCGAGCTTGGCCAGGCGGTCCGCGAGGTAGCCGATGGCCTCCTCGTTGGCGAAGTCGGTCTGGGCGACCCACCGCTCGGGCTTGACGCCGCGGATCCGGAACAGCGGCTTGAGGCTGCGCTCCTCCTGGGTGATCGCGTACTCGCCCCGGCCTCCGCGTCCGCCGCGGTCGACGGGCCGCGGCCGCAGCACGACGCGCGGGGCGGCGGGCGACTCGGCACGATCGGTGCGGGCGGCGTCGACGATCTGGGCCATCGCGAAGGACAGCTCGCGCAGGCCCTCGTGGCTGGCGGTGGAGATCTCGAAGACGCGGTAGCCGCGGGCCTCGAGGTCGGGCCGGATGAAGTCGGCGAGCTCGCGAGCCTCGGGGACGTCGATCTTGTTCAGGGCGACGAGGCGGGGCCGCTCGTTCAGCGGGACGACGTCGCCGCCGGGACCGGCGAAGCTGGCGTCCACGGCGTAGGCGTCGAGCTCGGCCTCGATCGCCTCGAGGTCGCTGATCGGGTCGCGTCCCGGCTCGAGCGTCGCGCAGTCGAGGACGTGCACGAGGGCGGCGCACCGCTCGACGTGGCGGAGGAACTCCAGGCCGAGGCCCTTGCCCTCGCTGGCGCCGGGAATGAGCCCGGGCACGTCGGCGACGGTGTAGCGGGTCTCCCCCGCCTGCACGACGCCGAGGTTCGGGATCAGGGTGGTGAACGGGTAGTCGGCGATCTTCGGCCGCGCGGCGGACAGCGCCGCGATGAGGCTGGACTTGCCGGCCGAGGGGAAGCCGACGAAGGCGATGTCGGCGATCGACTTGACCTCGAGCACGAGGTCGCGAGCCTGGCCCTCTAGGCCGAGCAGCGCGAAACCGGGCGCCTTGCGCTTCGGGGAGGACAGTGCCGCGTTGCCGAGGCCGCCCTGGCCCCCGGACGCGGCGACGAACTCGGTGCCGTCGCCCACGAGGTCGGCGAGGACCTCGCCGTCGGCCGACTTGACGACGGTGCCGTCGGGCACGGTGAGGATCAGGCTCTCGCCGGCGGTGCCGTCGCGGTGGTCGCCCTTGCCGGGGCCGCCGTTGCCGGCGTGCTGATGGGGCGCGCGGTGGTAACCGAGCAGCGTCGTCGTCTGGGCGTCGACGCGCAGGACGACGTCGCCGCCGTCACCGCCGTTGCCGCCGTCGGGGCCGCCGAGCGGCTTGAACTTCTCCCGGTGGATGGAGACGCAGCCGTGGCCGCCGTTGCCGCCGGAGACGTGCAGGACGACGCGGTCGACGAAACTGGCCATGGATGCGCTCCTTCCTCTGGTGATGCTGGTGGTGTCCGGAAACGCGTCAGGGCAGGCCGCGAGCGGCCTGCCCTGACGTGAAGAACGTGATGGTGCGCGGGGATCAGACCGCGGCGACCTCGGCGGCGACGATGTCCACGACGCGGCGACCGCGGCGGGTGCCGAACGCGACGGAACCGGCGGAGAGGGCGAACAGGGTGTCGTCCTTGCCGCGGCCGACGTTCAGGCCCGGGTGGAAGTGGGTGCCGCGCTGGCGGACGAGGATCTCGCCGGCGTTGACGGTCTGGCCGCCGAACCGCTTGACACCCAGGTACTGGGCGTTCGAGTCACGACCGTTGCGAGTGGAGCTTGCGCCCTTCTTGTGTGCCATTGCTAGTGCCTGCCTTCAGGGATCGGTGCGGAACGGGCCGGGGACTCAGGCGATCGAGGTGATCTTCACGCGCGTGAGGTCCGCACGGAAGCCCTGACGCTTCTTGTAGCCGGTCTTGTTCTTGAACTTCTGGATGGAGATCTTCGGGCCGCGGAGGTTACCGAGAACCTCGGCGGTGACCTTGACCTTGGCCAGCTCCTGAGCGGCGGAGGTCACCTTCTCGCCGTCGACGAGAAGGAGCGCGGTCAGCTCGATCGTGCTGCCCTCGGCGCCGGACAGGCGATCGAGGGTGACGAGGTCGCCAACCGAAACCTTCTCCTGGCGCCCGCCAGCACGGACAATCGCGTACACCACGTGGAACTCACTTCTCTCGACAGTCTCGGACAAAAAGTCTCGCGGCCCTTCCCCTGCTGGGGTCGACCGGTGTGCGGTGGGGCGAGCGGATCGCGACCCGGCGTCATGACTCATCGCACGAGATCGCGGTGCACCGACTACGGGCCCGGCACCGACTACTCAGGATACGTCACCGGCAGCAACAGGAGCAAATGCACGCGAGGGGGCGGCGACCGTGTCGCCACCCCCTCGCCACCCGGCGCGACGCTGCGCCGGACTCGTGCTCAGCTCAGCAGGACTTCGCACCCCGGTACACGTCCCGCGACGGCAGCGCCTGCACGACGTGCAGGACCTTGCTCCGGCCCGCGGCGATCGACAGGCAGTGGCCGTCCCAGTCGAACCGCACGTCGGCCTTGCGGTGCACCGTCGTCGACCCGCAGTTGCGGTAGATGAAGGCGTGCTGCTTCGTCGGCACCACCCCGTACATCACCAGCCCGCCGGTGATGCGCTCGTTGGCCCCACAGCTCAGGCCGCTGTTGCTGACGTACTGGCCCACCGACACGTCGGCCGCCGCGGCTCCGACGCCCAGGCCCATCAACAGCGCGGCGATCGACGCGGTGGCCCCCACCCTCAGCCCCAGCCGACGTCCTCGTGAATTCTTGCTCATGACATTGCTCCCCTCATGTTCGCCCGAAACCGGGAGTCTTCCCGGTGACGTGACCGTAACGGTCGCGATCGACCGACTGAAGCGCACTGCCGGTTCCTGCAACGTCGCAGGTCAGCCGGCCCGGCACGGGCGCGACGGCGCACCCCTCGCCCCGGACTCTCGCAGCCGTGATACTGGGGACATGAGCAGCGTGCCCCCGCCACCGTCCACGCCTCCCGAGGGGCCGCGACCGCCGTACGGCCGGACCGGTCCCGGCCCGCAGGGCCAGTACCCGCCGGGCCAGTACCCGCCGGGGCGCGGCCCGTACTTGTCCCAGCAGGGCGGCTACCAACCGGGCTACGGCTACGACCAGCAGGGCGGCCCGGGACGCCCGGGCCTGCAGGGCTGGGGTGCCCCGCAGCAGGACCGCACCATGGCCGTCGTCACGCATGTCATCCCCCTGGTGGCGATGTTCATCAGCGTGGGCTGGCTCGGCTTCGTCGGTCCGCTCGTCATCTGGTTCATCTACCGCCAGGGCAGCCCGTTCGTGCGGCGCACCGCGGCGGGGGCCTTCAACTTCACCGTCACGATCTGGCTGGCCAACCTCGTGGCCTGGATCTGCTTCGCCACGATCATCCTGATTCCCGTGGCCATCCTGCTCTGGATCGCCGCGTTCGTGCTCGCGATCATCTTCCACATCTCCGGCGCCATCCGGGCCAACCGCGGGCAGCTGTACGTCTACCCGCTGCAGATCCCGATCCTGCGCTGAGGTCTCGGGCCGATCGGCAGCCTCTGGCGGCGCCTGCGGGCGAGGAGGACGATCGACCCATGGCGACGTCCACCGATGAGCTCCTGCGTTCCACCCTTCCCGACCTGCGCTGGGCCGCGGTGCCCAAGCGCGTGCGGGCCTTCTCGCACGGGGAGGCCGTGGTCGACGCGACCGACGTGCGGCTGGTCTCCGAACCGCGCCGCGTCGTGGGCTTCTACGCGGTGCGGCGGGACGCGATCCATCCCGCGCCCGTCGATCCCGTGCTCGTGACACCGTTGGCCGACCCGCCGCCGTTCCTCACGCCCCACGACGCCTTCGCCCGGCACACGACGCCCGGAACCGCCTGGACGATCCCCACGCCCGGCGGCCCGCTGGTCGGGGCCGGCTTCACCCCGGACGACCCCGACCTCGCGGACTGGGTGCTGCTGGACTGGAAGGCCTTCGACGAATGGCGCGAGGAGGAGCAGACCGTCATCGGGCACCCGCACGACCCCTACCACCGGATCGACAGCCTCACCGGTGGCCGCCACGTCGTCGTCACCGTCGACGGGCAGGTGCTCGCCGACAGCACCCGGCCGGTCGTCCTGGTCGAGACCGGGCTCCCGCCGCGGTACTACCTGCCGCGGGAGGACGTGCGGATGGACCTGCTGACGCCGAACGACACCCACACCGTGTGCGCGTACAAGGGCGTCGCGTCGTACTGGTCGGCCACCGTCGACGGCCGCACGGTCGCGGACGCGGCGTGGACCTACCCGGATCCGCTGCACGACGGCGAGCCGGTGCGCGACCTCGTGTGCTTCTACGACGACCGGGTGGACGTGGCCGTCAGCCTCGCGGGCTGACCGCGTCCGACGTCGGCAGCTCGGCGGCGAAGAAGTCCCGTTCCAGTTCGCACGCCCGCAGGAACGCCGTCGTCATGGCCCGGCGGGTCGCCTCGTCCGCGGTCTGGGCCGCCTCGTCGACGAGGGCCCGGCAGGCCGCGGCCGCGTCCTGGAAGCCGGGGTCGTCGTAGGCCGCGAGCCACGTCCCGTACGGGTGGTCGCCGTTCGACGCCGTCGAGGACTGTTCCGGCGATGCCGCCCGGTGCGCCTCCAGCCCGCGGGACAGGGTCGCGGCGATCTCGGCGTACAGCCAGTAGCACGGCAGCACCGCGGCCACGCCGACCTGCCAGGGCTCGCGGCCGGTGTGGGCGAGGAGGAAGTCGACGTACTGGGAGGTGACCGGGCCGATCTGCAGGTCCTGCCCGTCGTCGTCGCCGAGCCACTGCCGGTGCAGCACGGTCTCCTCGGTCGCGGCAGTGATCGCCCCGCGCGCGAAGAAGGTGCGCACGTGCGCCGGCGCGGACGACGCGGCCAGCGCCGAGAGGGCCCGGCTGTAGGCCTGCAGGTAGGCGGCGTCCTGCGCGAGGTAGGCACGGAACCGCGGCTCCGGCAGGGTGCCGTCGGCGAGCCGGACGATGAACTCGAGCTCGTCGATCTGACGGCGAATGTCGGTGGAGCGCTCCCAGAGCCGGTCGGTGAATCGTCCTGCTTCTGGGGATGCGCCTCCGTCCGAGGCGCCGGCCTCGGCGAGCCACGCGTCGACCGCCGCGTCGAGGTGGTGCCCGTGGTGGACGGGGCCGGTACCGGAGCCGACGTCGAGCCCGTCCGACGCGGCCAGTGCACCGGTCAGCCAGCGCTTGGCGGCGGCGAGCGACGCCGGCCACGCACCGGTGCGCGCGTACAGGGTCGCCATCGCGGACGAGAGGGAGCAGCCCGTGCCGTGCGTGTTCCGGGTGGCGACGCGGGGCGCGGCGATCTCGGCGAGCAGCGCGCCGTCGGGTGCGACGAGCGCGTCGGGGGTCCGCTCCCCCGGCAGGTGGCCGCCCTTGACCAGCACGACGCTGTCCGTGTGGGCGGCGACGCGGCGGCCGGCGGCGAGCGCGCGGTCCCAGCCCTCGACGGGGTCGCCGTCCTCGGCGCTGTCGAGCGGGCCGCCCGGCACGGCAGCTGTTCCGTCGAGGACGGCCAGCTCGGCCAGGTTCGGGGTGAGCAGGTCCGCGTGGGCGACGGCGAGCGCGCGCACGGCGTCCTCGGCGTCCTGGTCCAGCAGGCGGTCGCCGCTGCTGGCGACCATCACCGGGTCGAGGACGACCGGGAACCGACGGCCGGCAGCGCGCTGGTCGGTGAGCCACGCGTGCACGGTGGCGGCGACCTCCGCGGTGCCGAGCATCCCGATCTTGACGGCGTCGATGGCCACGTCGTCGGAGACCGCGTCGAGCTGCTCGCGCAGGAACGCGACAGGCGGGGTGTGGATGCTGCGCACGCCGTGGGTGTTCTGGGCGACGAGGCAGGTGACGGCGGCCATGCCGTAGCCGCCGAGCGCGGCGACGGACTTCAGGTCGGCCTGGATGCCGGCTCCGCCCGTGGGGTCGGTACCAGCGATGCTGAGGATGCGGACGGTCATCGGGATCCTTCCGGGGAGGGGGTGGTATCAGCACTGTTCTCGAGGGCGGTACGCAGGGTCCGGGCCGCCGCCGCGGGGTCCTCGGCGGCGCAGATCGCCGAGACGACGGCGATGCCGGCGGCGCCGGCCGCCCGGAGGGGTGCAGCGTCGGCCACGGTGACGCCACCGATTGCGACGACGGGCAGCCCGGACGTCGAACGGGCCGTCGCGGCGGCGCGGGCGAAGCCGTCGACGCCGAGCGGTTCAGGAGCGTCCGGCTTGGTGGGGGTGGCGTGCACCGCCCCGACGCCGAGGTAGTCGACGGTTCCGGACGGCAGGGCGGCGACGGCGTGGAACTCGTCGGTGGTGGAGGCGCTCAGGCCGAGGATGGCGTCGGGTCCGATGAGCGCGCGCACCGCGGTGGCGGGCAGGTCGTCCTGGCCCACGTGGACGCCGGCGACGACCGCACCGGTGTCGCGGGCGGCGAGGTAGACGTCGACGCGGTCGTTGACGAGCACGGGCACCCGCTCGCCCACCCGTGCGGCGACGGCGGTGACGAGCGCGAGGAAGTCGCGGGCGGAGGCGTCCTTCTCGCGCAGCTGCACGCAGGTGACGCCGCCGTCCACGGCCGCGGTGACGACGTCGAGCACGCTGCGCGAGCCGCTCGGGCCGGCGGACAACGCCGTGTCGGTGACGAGGTAGAGCGTCAGCGCAGTCGGGTCGAAGGGAGCGGGGGTGGCGCCGGGCGTCACCGGGCGCTCCGGCTGGAGCCGGCGGCGTCGCTCCCGGTGCGGACCGCGCTGATGCCGGTGTCGGTGGCGAACTCGTCGGGGCTGATCGCGGCGAGGCGGTCCAGGAGGGCGACGGCGAAGGACCCGGGCCCGGCGCTGATCTCGGTGGCCTGACGGGCGGCGAGCGTGTAGTAGCCGGTGGCCAGCGCGGCGCAGACCGCGGGGCTCTCGTCGGGACCGACGGCGAGGAAGGCCGCCATGACGGCGCCGAGGGCGCAACCGCCACCGGTGACCCTGGTCAGCAGCGCGGCGTCGTGGTGGTTCCGGTAGTGCTCGGGCGCGGCATCAGCTCCAGCATCCGACCCGCCACCGTTCAGGCCGGCACCATCCAGGCCGGCACCGACGATCTCGTCGACCGCGCCGGAGACGGCGACCGCGCCGCGCGTGCGCTCCGCCAGGTCCATCGCCGCGGGCACGGCATCGGTGGTGGCGTCCGTGCTGTCGACGCCGCGGCCGCCGCTGCTCTGCCCCGCCAGCGCGCGCACCTCGGAGGCGTTGCCGCGGATGACGGTGGGGTCGAACTCGAGCAGATCCGCGGCGAGGGCGGTGCGGACGGGCAGGGCGCCGATGGCCACCGGGTCCAGCACCCAGCGTCCGCCGACCGCCCGGCGTGCGGCCGCCGCTTCGCGCATGGCGAGCCGCTGTTCGGGCGTGGGCGTGCCGAGGTTGACGAGCAGCCCGGAGGCGATCCGGGCGAAGGGCCCGGCCTCCCCGCTGATGTCGGTCATCGCCGGGGCCGCGCCGGCCGCGAGCAGCACGTTGGCCGTGAAGTTCGTGACCACGCTGTTGGTCAGGCACTGGATCAGCGGCTGCTCCTGCCGCACCGCGTGCAGCAAGCGGGCGGCCCGCTCGGACAGGTCCGTGGGCAGTCCACGGGAGGACGGATCGACGTCGTTCACGGCGACATCCCTTCGCTAGTGCTAACTAGATCAGGTTCGACGGGTGTTCTCTCAGCCCGGTGCGGGCACCCCGTGTCACTCGTGGCAGCGTATCAGCGCCGCATCACTCGACGCTGCCGGCCTCCTCGGCGCTGGTCCCGGTGCTGGCTGCGCCGTCCTGCTGGTCGCCGCTCCGGCCGGGACGGGCGATGTCCGCGGCCGAGACGCCGACGCCGAGCACGGTGGGCGACGCGGCCGACACCTGACCGGAGGGGCGGGCCGCCGCACCGGAGGAGAAGACGGCCGTCGACGGCTCCGCCGCGGATGCCGCGGTGTCCACGACGGTGATGCTCGACGCGTCGCCGACGCCGCTGCTCGCCGCGCGACGCGAACGCCGCCGCGGACGTGCGGCCGGCGCGGCCGGCGCGCCACTGGGCGTCTCGGCGGGGAACGCCGCGTCCTCGACCGTGGGGGTCGACGGCGCGGGGCTCGCAGGCGCGGCCGGAGCCGCATCGACGGGACGCTCCGCTGCGGGGGTCTCCGACGACGTCGCGGGCGTGCCGGTCTCGACCGTGGTGGTCTCCGCCGTCTCGTCGTCCTCGTTCTCGGGCGCCTCGTCGTCGGCCTCGTCCGCCGCCCGCAGGGCGTTCTGCACGGCCGCCGCCACAGCGTCGTCGGAGCGCTGCCCGCCGACCTGGTCGAACGCCCGGGTGAGGGACTCGAGCGTCAGGTCCCCGCCGGCGCGCTGCGGCTGGTGCCCGTGCGGGACGGTGACCCGCTCGCCGTTGATCGTCAGTTCGATGTCGTCGTCGCCCTGCTCGCCGGACTGGCCGCCGGTGGACCCGGCCTCGGCGCCCTCCGCCGACTTCTTACGGCGCCCGCGACCACGGCGACGGCGTTCGCGCCGGCTCGGCCGTGTCTCGCCCTCGCCGTGCTCGCCCGACCCGTCCTGCGGCCCGGTACCGGACTCGCCGGCCGACTCGGTCGCCGCGTCGGCAGCCAGCGCCGCCGCCTGGTCCGCGTCGGGCTGCTCGTGCGCACGCGCGGTTCCGGCCAGCTGCGCCTCCTCGGCGGTCGGGTGCAGCGCCTTGGCGATGTTGCCCATCGCGGCCCGCGCCTTCGCCGCCCGCTCGGCCGCCTCGGCGTCCGGCTCGGCGGCGGGAGGGGCGGGCTGCTGCTCCGGGGCGGTGTCGGAGGAACGACGGCCGCGCTTCTTCTCGTTCTTCGCCGGCCGCGACTCCTGCCGGGAGCCATTGCTCCCGCCACCGTTGCCGTTGTTGGTGTTCGAGCCGTTGCCGCTGCCGGTGTGCCGGCGGTGCTCGACGGGCTCGCCGTGGGTGATGATGCCGCGGCCGGCGCACGCCTCGCAGGTCTCGGAGAAGACCTCGAGCAGCCCGGTGCCCATCCGCTTGCGGGTCATCTGCACGAGGCCGAGGGAGGTCACCTCCGCCACCTGGTGCTTGGTCCGGTCACGGCCCAGGCACTCGACGAGGCGGCGCAGCACGAGGTCCCGGTTGGCCTCGAGCACCATGTCGATGAAGTCGATGACGATGATGCCGCCGATGTCGCGCAGCCGCAGCTGCCGCACGATCTCCTCGGCCGCCTCGAGGTTGTTCTTGGTGACCGTCTCCTCGAGGTTGCCGCCCGAGCCGGTGAACCGGCCGGTGTTGACGTCGACGACGGTCATCGCCTCGGTGCGGTCGATGACGAGCGAACCGCCCGAGGGCAGGAACACCTTGCGGTCCAGCGCCTTGGCGATCTGCTCGTCGATCCGGGACGCGGTGAAGAGGTCCTCGTCCTTCTCCCACTTCTCCAGCCGGGAGAGCAGGTCCGGGGCGACGTAGGTGACGTAGGCCTCGATGGTGTCCCACGCGTGCTCGCCGGAGACGATGAGCTTGGAGAAGTCCTCGTTGAAGACGTCGCGGACGACCTTGATGGTCAGGTCCGGCTCCGCGTAGAGCATCTGCGGGGCCAGGGTCTTGGGCGCCTCGGCGGTCGCCTGGATGCCCTCCCACTGCGCCCGCAGCCGGTTGATGTCGTTGGTCAGCTCCTCCTCGGAGGCGCCCTCGGCGGCGGTGCGCACGATGACGCCGGCGCCCTCGGGCAGCCGGTCCTTGAGGATCTTCTTCAGGCGCGCGCGCTCGTTGTCCGGCAGCTTCCGGGAGATGCCCGTCATCGAGCCACCGGGCACGTACACCAGGAAGCGGCCGGGCAGCGAGATCTGGCTGGTCAGCCGGGCGCCCTTGTGGCCGATCGGGTCCTTGGTGACCTGCACGAGCACGGAGTCGCCGGACTTCAGCGCGACCTCGATGCGGCGGGGGGTCCCCTCCAGGCCCGGCGCGTTCCAGTTGACCTCACCGGCGTACAGCACGGCGTTGCGGCCGCGCCCGATGTCGACGAAGGCCGCCTCCATCGAGGGCAGCACGTTCTGCACCTTGCCGAGGTAGACGTTGCCGATCAGCGAGTCCTGCTGCGTCTTGGAGACGAAGTGCTCGGCCAGGACGCCGTCCTCGAGGACGCCGATCTGGATGCGCTCCTCGACCTGCCGGACGATCATCTGCCGGTCGACGGACTCGCGACGTGCGAGGAACTCGGCCTCGGTGATGCCGTGGCGACGGCGGCCGGACTCGCGGGAGTCGCGGCGGCGCTGGCGCTTGGCCTCGAGCCGGGTGGACCCCTTGACGGAGGTCACCTTGTTGGACGGTGCTTCGCTGCGCGAGCGCGGCGCGCGCACGCGGGTGACCGTGTTGGGCGGGTCGTCGTCCTCGCCGCCGGCCAGTTCGAGGTCGGAGTCGCCGCGGCGACGGCGACGGCGACGGCGGGAGGTCACCTCGCCGCTGTCGGCGTCCTTCTCGTCGCTGCCGCCCGACCGACCGGACTCGCCGGTCGCCTCGTCGGCGTCCTCGCCCTCGGTGTCGGCGGCGTCGGAACCGACGGTGCCGCGGCCACGGCCACGGCCTCGGCGCCCGCCGCGGCGGCTGCTGCGGCCGCGGCCCTCGCCGGACTCCTCGTCGGTGTCGTCCTCGTCCTCGTCGGCCTCGGCGGCCTCGGCCGCCTGAGCGCGACGCGCGCGGACCTGCTCCTGGAGCTGGTCGAGGTCGGGGGCCTGGAAGAGCAGCGACATGGGCGACGGCGCGACGGCCGGGGCCGCTCCCTCCGTCTCCTCATCCTCGTCGGGGGTCGTGGCGGTCTCCGCGGTGGTGGCCGTGGTTGCCGTCTCCGCCGTGGTGTCGTCCGCCGCTGCGGTGGCGGCCTCGGCGCGATCCTCGGCGGTCTCGCCGCCGGCCGGCTCCTGCGGAGCGGACGCGGCGGCGGAGGAATCGGTCGCGGCGGTCTCGGGCGCAGAATCAGCGGCGGTGTCGGTCGCGGCGTCCTCGGCCGGCTCCGTCGCGGCGGCCTTCTTCCGGCTCCGGGTGCCGGTCGACCGGCTGCGGGTGGCGCGCGTGCGTGTGGCGGGCTTCTGGGCGGCGTCGGTGTCCGTGGTGTCCGTCGTCGCGACCGTGTCGCTCGTCTCGGTGGCCGCCGCGCTGGCCGCTTCCGCGCGGTCCTCGGCGGTGGGGGCCACGGGAGCGTCGACCGAGGTGTCGGCGGGGCTGGCGGTTTCCGCAGTGGTCTCGGCGTCGGCCTGCTCCGTAGCGGCGGTGCCACGACGGCTGCGGCGGCGCGTGGGTCGCGCGGCCGGCTCGGCGGCGGCGCTCTCGCCGTCGGTGTTCGCTCCGTCGTTGTTCGCGTCGGCCGGCGTATCGGTGGTGCTCGACGTGGTCTCCGCGGCGGTGCCGGTCTGCGGCGTCGCCGCGCTCTCGGCGGCGGTGGTGCTCTCAGGGGCGGTGTCGCCCGTGGTCTCGCCGGTCACGGCGTTGGTCGATGCCGGCGTCTGCTCCGGTTCCGTGACGGAACCAGCGTTGTCCATAGTCATATTCAGCTGTACTCCACCCGCGATGCCCCGTCCACAACCGGCGCCTCGCGGCGACTTGACCGGCCTCACCGGGCGGTTCCCCGGCGGCCGGAAACTTGAGTTGTTCACCTGGGCGGTCGCGCCGCGAAAAGGGGCGTTGCCGCACGCTCAGGCCGTCAACGCTCGGGTGGCGGCGCGTGTGCTCCGAGCAGCGAAGGGCGGGTACCGCTCGCCTCGCCGTCGGGTCGGTCGCGTCATGGCGACGTCGACACCGGTGTCCGGGACACCCGCGTCGGCCTCCACACCGACTGTTGCCGGACCAGCCCGCCGTTGTGGACCGCGAGCCGATCCCGGTCATTCTCTCACACTGCGCTCCGGAACGGCCCGACGCTCACGCGAGTCGCCCATCCTCCTTCGCTAGAATCGGCACCGCATCGCCAGGACCGTCCACGGACGACGCCCGCGGTGCACGGCCGTCACCGAGCAGTCAGGATCCCTCACGTGAAGTCAGACTCCCGCACCCGGCACGCTGCCGACGAGCGCGACGGCGCCCACGCCGCCGGCGTCGCCCTCGCCGAGGACGACCGGACGATGCCCGGGCTCTACCGGCGGGCGCGCCTGGGGTGGCTGTACGTGATCGGCGGCATCATCGGCTTCCTCGCGGCCGGCGAGCTCGTGCTCGACGAGCTGGCCCTGCTGAAGGACCCGAACCACATCACCAGCTGCGACATCAACCCGCTCATCTCGTGCGGCACCGTGATGAAGTCGGCGCAGGCGCACCTGTTCGGGTTCCCGAATCCGTTCATCGGCATCGTCGCGTTCGGCATCATCATCACCGTCGGGGCGTCGCTGCTCTCCGGTGCGCGGTTCGCCCGCTGGTACTGGCTGGCCGTCAACGCCGGCATCGCGCTCGGCTTCATCTTCTGCGTGTGGCTGTGGTCGCAGGCCGTCTACGTGATCGGCGCGCTGTGCATCTACTGCATGATCGTGTGGGCCGTGATGATCGTCCTGCTCGTGCACACCACGGTGCGCAACCTCACGCACGGCGTCATCCCTGCCTCGCCGCGGGTGGTCGCCATCGCCCAGGACGCCGCGTGGCCCGTCGCTGTGCTGCTCGCGATCGGCGTCGTCGTCTCGATCTTCCTGCGCTTCGCCGGCATGTTCATCCACTGACGATCTCGTTCGCTCAGACACGACGAAGGCCCCGGACGCGATGTCCGGGGCCTTCGCCATGTCCGCGGCGTGGACGCCGCGCGAGCACGAGCTCAGTCGAAGCAGTCGCGCTCAGGCGAACCAGATGCCGAGCTCGCGCTCGGCGGACTCCGGCGAGTCCGAGCCGTGCACGAGGTTCTGCTGCACCTTCAGGCCCCAGTCGCGGCCGAAATCGCCGCGGATGGTGCCCGGCGCAGCCGTCGTCGGATCGGTGGCCCCGGCGAGGGAGCGGAAGCCGGCGATGACGCCCTGCCCCTCGAACGTCGCCGCGACGATGGGGCCCGAGAGCATGAACTCGACCAGCGGCTCGTAGAACGGCTTGCCGACGTGCTCCTCGTAGTGCTGCTCAAGCATCTCCCGGTTCGCGTGGACGAGCTTGAGGTCGGCGAGCACGTAGCCCTTGGCCTCGATGCGGGCGAGGATCGCGCCGGTCAGGCCGCGGGAGACGCCGTCGGGCTTGACGAGGACGAGGGTGCGTTCGGTGCTCACGGTGGGGTGCTCCTTGCAATCAGGGGTGACGGAAGTCCGCTGATCACCCTATCGGGCGCACCGGACCACTCACTCCGGGGATGCTCGGGGCTCACTCCGGCAGCGGGTGCTCCCGGTCCCACTGCTCCTGCTCGAGGGCGCGCTGGCGGTTCTCCCGGTCGACGCGGCCGCCCGCGCGCAGCCCGTACCACCAGGCCGCGACGCACAGGGCGCCGACGACGAACATCGTCGGCACGAAGAACCCGGTGGCCAGCACGAGCAGTTGCAGCACCCAGCCGGCGGCGTAGCCCCACGGGCGGGTCAGCACGGCGCAGGTGGCCAGCAGGAGGACCGCGAGCACGATGCCGACGCCGAGCACGGCCGGCTTGGGCAGGTCCTGCAGCAGCCCGAAGCCGACGAGGGTCGCGAAGAACACGATGAACGCCTCGGTGACGAGCACCACGGAGGCGAACATCACCTTGGTCGAGCGTGCCATCTTCGGCTCCTGCTTCTTCAGGGGCTGCTCGTTCGGGGCGTGGCCGCCCGCGGCGGGATCGGGGACGGTCATCGGGTCTCCTGGGCGCCCAGCAGGATGCGGGCCTCGGCGATCAGCGTGATGGATCCGGTGACGAGGACGAGCCCGTCGAACTGCTGCGGGTCGTCGGCGAGCTGGATGCCGGTGGCGAGGGCGTTGTCGAGGGACTCCTCGACCAGCACCGACTCCTCGGCGAACCAGATCTGCGCCATCTCGGCCAGCTCGGTCGGCTCGATCGCCCGCGGCGAGGAGGAGCGGGTGACGACGAGGGTGACGGGCATGTCCGCGAACGCCTCGCGCAGCGCCTCGAGGATGCCCTCGGCGTCCTTCTCGGCCAGGACGCCGAGCACGACGACCGCGCGGGAGAACACGAACGCCTCCCGCAGCGCGGTGACGGTCACGGCGATGCCGGCCGGGTTGTGGGCGGCGTCGACGACGACGGGCGGGTCCGTGCGGACCGTCTCGAGGCGGCCGGGTGACCGGACGGCGGCGAAGCCTTCACGCACGAGCTCGACGTTCAGCTCCTTCTCCCCCGCACCGAGGAACGCCTCGACGGCGGCGATCGCGACCGCGGCGTTCTCCGCCTGGTGCGCGCCGTGCAGCGGCAGCACGAGGTCGTCGTACCGGCCGGCGAGCCCGTTGACGGTCAGCTGCTGGCCGCCCACCGCGATGTTCCGCGACTCGACGCCGAACTCGATGCCCTCGAACCGGTACTGGGCGGCGACCTCCTGGGACTTCTCCAGCAGCACCTCGGCGGCCTCGACCGGCTGCGCAGCCGAGACGAGGAAGCCGCCGCGCTTGATGATGCCGGCCTTGTTCTCGGCGATCTCCTCGATGGTGTCGCCCAGCATGTCGGTGTGGTCCAGCGAGATCGGCGTGATGACGCTGACGGTGCCGTCGGCGACGTTGGTCGCATCCCACGTGCCACCGATGCCGACCTCGAGCACGACGACGTCGACCGGGGCGTCGGCGAACACGGCGAACGCCAGGATCGTCACGCACTCGAAGTAGGTCAGCCGGGGCTGGCCGGCGTCGGTCAGCTCCCGGTCGACGATCTCGAGGTAGGGCCGGATCTCGTCCCACACCCGCACGAACACGGCGTCGGACACCGGCGCCCCGTCGATGCTGATCCGCTCGGTGACCGAGGTCAGGTGCGGGCTCGTGTAGCGGCCCGTGCGCAGGTCGTGCGCGAGCAGGACGGACTCGATCATCCGCGCCGTCGACGTCTTGCCGTTGGTGCCGGTGACGTGGATGACGGGGGCCGCGCGGTGCGGGTCGCCGAGGATCTCGACGGCGCGCCGCAGCGGGGCCAGCCGTGGCTCCATCTTGTTCTCCGGCGCGCGGGCGAGCAGTTCGGCGTAGACGCTGGCCACGGAGTACTCGTCCGGCGTCGTCGTGTCCTGATCACCCGGCAGCGCCGACCCGGTGTCCGAGTCGTCGACGGCGAACGGGTCGCCGACGACGTCGGCGTCCTCGATTCCGAGCAGGTCCCGCATCTGACCGGCGTCCCGCTCCTCGGGCGTCAGGTCGTCGTCGTGATCGTGCCCGTGGCCGTGGTCGTCGTGTCGGTGGTTCCGGTCGTCGTGCCCGCTCACCGCTGCGCCCCCTCGTTCTCGACGGCGGTCTTCTCGACCGTGACATCGGTGTCCGGGCCCTCGACCAGGTCGAGCGCCGTCGTCAGGGTCTCTCCCGTGACCAGCTCCTCGTTGTCCCGGAGGGCCGCGAGCAGCGCAGCGGGACCGGTGACGCGGGTGCGGATCCGGTCGCTGATGTGCAGGTCCGCGTCACGGCGGGCCTGCTGGATGGTGCGGATGGTGTCGCGGGCGACGCCCTCGGCCTCCAGTCCGGGGGTCAGGGCCGTGTCGAGGACGACGAAGCCGCCGCCGGGGAGCACGGCCACCGCGACGGTGTTCTGGCCGTCGGCCCCGCCACCCTCGGCCACCACGGTCTGCAGCGTGAACTCGCCCGGCTGCAGCTCGACGCCGCCGGCGACGACGGTCTGCTCGCCGTCGGCCCCGTCGCTGACGCTCCAGTCGCCGGACTTGGCCGCCTTGATCACGGCCTGCACACCCTTGCCGAGCCGCGGACCGGCGGCGCGGGCGTTGACGGAGAGCTGCTGGCTGACGCCGAACTGCGCCGCGTCGGCGGTCGCGGCGTCGACGAGCCGGACGTCCTTGAGGTTCAGCTCGTCGGCGATGATCCGCGCGTAGGTGCCCGCGAGCGCCTCGGCGTGCGGGGTCACGACGGTCATCCCGGCCAGCGGCAGCCGCACGCGTAGGTTGGCGGCCTTGCGCAGGCTCGAGCCCGTCGAGCAGATCCGGCGGGTCGCGTCCATCGCGACGAGCAGCGCGTCGTCGGCGGGGAACTCCGCGGCGTCGGGCCAGTCCGTCAGGTGCACGGACCGGCCGCCGGTCAGGCCGCGCCAGATCTCCTCGCCGATCAGCGGGAGCAGCGGCGCGGCGACCCGGGTGACGGTCTCCAGGCACGTGTACAGCACGTCGAACGCGGCGGTGTCCTCGTCGAAGAACCGCTCCCGGGACCGGCGGATGTACCAGTTGGTGAGGACGTCCAGGTAGTCGCGCAGCGCGTCGCACGCGTCGGAGACCTCGTAGGCGTCCAGCGCGGTGGTGACGTCGCGGACCAGCGTGCCGGTGGTGGCCAGCACGTAGCGGTCCAGCACGTCGGTGGCCTCGGTGCGCCGCTGCGCCTCGTAGCCGGCTCCAGTGCCCTGCTCGCTCCCGCTCGCCGCGTTCGCGTACAGCGCGAAGAAGTGCCACGCGTTCCACAGCGGAAGCAGCACGGCGCGCACGCCGTCCCGGATGCCCTGCTCGGTGACGACGAGGTTGCCACCGCGCAGGATCGGCGAGGACATGAGGAACCAGCGCATCGCGTCGGAGCCGTCGCGGTCGAGCACCTCGGAGACGTCCGGGTAGTTGCGCAGCGACTTGGACATCTTCTGCCCGTCCGAGCCGAGGACGATGCCGTGGCTGATGACGTTGCGGAACGTCGGCCGGTCGAACAGGCCCGTGGCGAGGATGTGCAGCGTGTAGAACCAGCCGCGGGTCTGCCCGATGTACTCGACGATGAAGTCCGCCGGGTTGTGGTGGTCGAACCAGTCCTGGTTCTCGAACGGGTAGTGCACCTGGGCGTACGGCATCGACCCGGAGTCGAACCACACGTCGAGCACGTCCTCGACGCGACGCATCACCGACTGCCCCTCGTCGGGGCTGCGCGGGTCGTCCGGGTTCGGGCGGGTCAGCTCGTCGATGAACGGACGGTGCAGGTCCACCTCGCCGGCGTGGTTGCGCGGCAGGGTGCCGAAGTCGGCCTCCAGCTCGGCGAGCGAGCCGTAGACGTCGGTGCGCGGGTACGCCGGGTCGGTCGACTGCCACACGGGGATGGGGCTACCCCAGTACCGGTTGCGGGAGATCGACCAGTCGCGGGCGTTGGCCAGCCACTTCCCGAACTGGCCGTCCTTGACGTTCTCCGGGATCCAGGTGATCTGCTGGTTCAGCTCGACCATCCGGTCCTTGATCTTCGTCACCTCGACGAACCAGGAGGAGACGGCCTTGTAGATCAGCGGGTTCCGGCACCGCCAGCAGTGGGGGTAGGAGTGCTCGTAGCTGGCCTCACGGACCAGTCGGCCCGAGGCGGCCAGGTTGCGGATGATGGTCCGGTTGGCCTCGAAGACCTGCAGGCCGGCGATGCCGGCGAGGGGCGCCTCGGTGCCGTTCTCCGCGTACCGGGGGTCCGCGAACATCGGCAGGAACTTCGCGCCCTCGTCGACGGAGAGGATCACCGGGATGCCGGCCTCCTCACTGGAGCGCTGGTCCTCCTCGCCGTAGGCGGACGCCTGGTGGACGAGCCCGGTGCCGTCCGTCGTCGTCACGTAGTCCTCGACCAGGACCTGCCACGCGTGCTGCGTGCCCCAGGTCTCGACGTCCGTGTAGTAGTGCCACAGCGGCGCATAGTGCAGGCCGCCGAGCTCGGTGCCCTCGTAGGTCGACCCGATCGCGGCGGTCGCGGCGTCGGCGTCGGCGAACCCGAGGTCCTTCGCGTAGGCGCCGACGAGGGACTCGGCCAGCAGGCTCTTCGTTCCGTCCGGGGAGGCGACGACGGCGTACCGGATGTCCGGGCCGACGGCCACGGAGAAGTTGGTCGGCAGCGTCCACGGCGTCGTCGTCCAGGCGAGCAGCCGCACGTCGGCGAGCGCCTCGTCGAGCGCGTGGCCGGACGGGACGACGGGGAACGTGACCGTCACGGACGGGTCCTGCCGCATCTTGTAGACGTCGTCGTCCATGCGCAACTCGTGGTTGGACAGCGGGGTCTCGTCGTGCCAGCAGTAGGGCAGCACGCGGAAGCCCGAGTAGGTCAGGCCCTTCTCGTGCAGGGACTTGAACGCCCAGAGCACGGACTCCATGTACTCGACGTTGAGCGTCTTGTAGTCGTGGTCGAAGTCGACCCAGCGGGCCTGCCGGGTGACGTAGTCCTGCCACTCGTGCGTGTACTTGAGCACGGAGGCGCGGCAGGCGTCGTTGAACCTGTCGATGCCCATGGCCTCGATCTCGGCCTTGTCCGTCATGCCGAGCTGCTTCATCGCCTCGAGCTCGGCGGGCAGGCCGTGGGTGTCCCAGCCGAAGCGGCGCTCCACGCGCTTGCCGCGCTGGGTCTGGTAGCGGCCGACCAGATCCTT
This sequence comes from Tersicoccus mangrovi, assembly GCF_036881825.1. Taxonomy (NCBI): domain Bacteria; kingdom Bacillati; phylum Actinomycetota; class Actinomycetes; order Micrococcales; family Micrococcaceae; genus Tersicoccus; species Tersicoccus mangrovi. Next base: position 222,398 of record NZ_JBAJMW010000002.1, read on the forward strand.
GACGTAGCCGGTGAGCAGGTGGCCGTAGTGCGGCAGACCGTTGGCGAACGGCGGGCCGTCGTAGAAGACGAACTCGTTCTCGCCGTCCTGCCCGGCGGGCCGGTTCTCGATCGAGGCGGCGAAGGTGCCGTCCTGGTCCCAGTAGGACAGGACGAGTTCCTCGATCGCGGGGAAGCTCGGGCTGGCGGACGCGGTCGCATTCGCGCCGGCGGTCTCGCCGCGGACGGAGGCCTTGGGGTACACGGGTGACATCCTCATCTGCGCTCGCACGGGTCTTGCTCTCTCGTGCGAGGACGCCCGTACCGGCTGCTGCCGGTCCGCGAGCGCGGTACCACCTCACTTGCCGGGTGCTCCGGTCTCCCGGGCCTCCGGCCTCTCGTGTGTCGCGATGACGGGCGCACCCGTCCGGTTCTACTGGGCTCGCGCGCTGGTGCTGCGGGCCGTTCTTCCGGAAGCTCGCCGGTGATGGCCGGGTCGATGCTGGTGGGCCCAGTCTAGCGGGTGCCGCCCCGCCTCGCTGGGCCCCACCGCGTCAGCCGACGTGACCGCCCGCGAGCGCGTCCTCGTCCTCGGACTCGTGCTCGGCGTCCGCGATGTAGTGCAGCACCTTGTCCGTGGCCAGCCGAGTGTGCAGAGCCAGGTAGAAGATGCCGACGCTGACGACGGCGTTGATGAGGAACACCCACCCGAACATGGCCGGGTGCGTCTCCGGGTCGAACAGCCAGCTGATCAGGGCCATGAGGATGAACCACGGGACGACCCAGACGGCGCCCGCGACGAACTCCAGCGGGGGCTTCCGGCGGCGGTCCCCGACCAACTGGAAGATCACCAGCAGGATGTAGCCGAGCAGGATGGTGATGAAGAGCTTGGCGTTGGTCGACCAGCCACCCCAGTAGACGATCATGTTGGCGCTGTAGAAGCCGAGCAGCGGGATGGTGTCGCCGAACGGCAGGCGGAAGGGCCGCTCGCGCTCGGGCATCGAGCGCCGCAGTGCGGCCGCGACCAGCGGGCCGGAGCCGAACGAGATGACGGTGGCGCTCGTGATGAAACCGACCAGCTGCTGCCAGCTCGGGAACGGCAGGAACAGGATCAGCCCGACGACGAAGGTGACGACGAGCGACCAGTACGGCACGCCCTGCTTGTTGTTCGTCGCGAGCCAGCGCGGCGAGTTGCCGTTGCGGCCCATCGCGTAGGAGACGCGCGAGGCGATGGTCGTGTACACCAGGCCGGTGTCGGCCGGGGAGATCACGGCGTCGGCATACAGCAGGATCGCGAGCCAGGTCAGCCCCGCGAGGCTCGACAGGGCGGCCAGCGGGCCGAAGTCGTCGTTGAAGGTCAGCTTGGCCCAGCTGCCGGAGCGGTCCAGCAGGCCGCCCGGCACGGCCACGGTGAAGGCGACCTGGAGCAGCGCGTAGATGATGGCGGTGATGCCGACCGAGCCGATGATGGCCAGCGGGATGTTGCGCTTGGGGTTGTCCGTCTCCCCCGCCAGCTCCACACCCTGCCGGAAGCCGAGGTAGGAGAACGTGATGCCCGCCGTCGAGATGGCGGTGAACACCGCGGCCGGGCCGTTCGGGGCGAAGCCGTGCGAGGTGAAGTTGGCCGGCGAACCCATCGTCGTCGTGCCGAGGGCGGTGATCAGGAAGACGGCGATCACCAGGATGATGACGGCGAGCTTCCACCACACGAGCACGTTGTTGATCTGGGTGAACAGCCGCACGCCGTAGTAGTTGATGGCCACGAAGATCGCCATCAGGATCACGGCCAGCACGAGGCCCAGACCGGTGAGGGTGTGCACCGTCGTGCCGTTGACGACGTGCGGGGTGGTGAACGGCGCGTACTTCGTGGCGTACGTCAGGGCGCCCTCGACCTCGATCGCCGGCACGGCCGCCGAGGAGATCCACGTGATGAACCCGAGCGAGTAGCTGGTGAACGAGCCCCACACCAGGTGCGGGTAGCGCACGACGCCGCCGGAGATGGGGAACATGGGGCCGATCTCGGCGTAGCACAGGCCGATGAGCATGATCATCAAGCCGGCCACGAGCCAGGAGAAGATCGCCGACGGCCCGGCGATGACCGAGGCGTTGAACGCCCCGAACAGCCAGCCCGACCCGATGATGGAACCGATCCCCGCGAACAGCAGGCCGATCGGGCCGACGTGTCGCTTCAGCTTGGTGTTGCCGTCGCCGCGCAGCTGGCTGTCTGTCGTTGCCATCGCGCTCCTTCCGAACCTGTCAGACGTCTCCACCTCGCAACGGATCGCCAGGCAGCTTATTAGGCAACCTTACTGAAGACGCGGGCAGTCAAAGTGCCCTCGATCACGCCAGGCGTCGATAGCGGGTGAGCGCGGTGTAGTCCTTCGCGGGCCCGGTGACGTCCCACGTCTCGGACCACGCGTCGTCGTCCTCGACGGTCAGCGTGCTCAGGTAGGTGTCCGGGGCGCACGGGTGGACGCCGTCCGCGTGGCCGTCGCTCAGGTCGAGGTGGAGGTACTCGCGGCCGTCGGCGAACCGGAGCAGCACCCGCGCTCCGCCCTCGTCGTGCCAGGTCAGCTGCCGCTGCACGGGAGCGGGCGGCTGGCCGTCACCGGCGAGCTCGCCGGTCTCCTCGTAGGCGAGGACGCCGTCGACGTCCGTCGTGCGGAACAGCGCCGTGCCGGTCACCGTGTAGGCGCGGCCCGCGCGGCGGTCGTCGAGCCGGCGCTCCATCGACCAGCGGCCGACGAACCAGGCCAGGGTCCCGTTCACGGGCCGGTACCGACTTCCGGGCGGCTCGGTCCGGTCGGGCTCGGCCGGGCGGCACTCGGCTGGTCGGCTGCGCGGGACGTGGTCACCGCGTCAGCGTAGCGATCGGCGTCGCCCGCGCGCAGCAGGATGCCGAGGCCGCCGTCGAAGGTCGTCGTGTGGAAGCGCGGGCCGCGGGCTGCCTCGACGAAGCCGAGGGCCCGGTGCAGGGCGAGGGAGGCGGTGTTGCGGGCGTTGACCACGCACCAGGCGACGTTCGCGCGCTCGCGGACCCACGCCATGCGGCGGAGGGTGAGGGCGGTGCCGATGCCGCGCCGGCGCCAGTCCTCCGCCACGGTGACGCCGCCGAGATAGTGCCCCGCGGGGGCGGGCGGGTCGTCATCGCACCACCGGTGCGTCTTGGCCCAGCCGACGACCTCGCCATCGGCCGACGTGGCCACCAGCACCACCCGGTCGGGATCGGTCAGGGCCTTCTCGACGGAGTCGAGCGAGCCGCCGCGCAGGAGTGTCCCGACCGACGGGAGGTCCTCGGGCTCGGCGTGGCGGATCATCATCGCTCCAGTGTCGTCCACGGCTCGTCATCCGCCACGCCTCGCAAGCACACGGCGCACGGTCACCACTGCCGCGTCGGGGTCGGCGAGCACCCACCGTGCCGGGATCCGCACGGTCGGGATACCGAGCTCCATCAAAGCGTTCCAGCGACGGCGGTCCTCCTCGAACTCGACCGGACCGGAGTGGAAGGCACGGCCGTCGATCTCGCAGACCAGCCCGTCGACCATTCCGTCGACATGGCCGACCCCCTCGATGAAGACTTGAGGGCGCATGGTCAGACCGGCGTCCTCGAGGGCGAGCCGGGCGAGCGTCTCGGGCAGCGACTGACCGGTGGCGCGGATGCGCGAGATCGACGCCCGGATGCGCCGGTCGCGTTGGCCCGGAAACGCAGCGACGAGGTCGTCGACGGTGATGCGGTGCTGGACGACCGCGCTCTCGGCCGCGACGATCGCCTCCCGCGGCGGTGCACACCGGAAGGCGGTGACCAGCGCGTCGAGCACACCGGCGACCTGCTCGTGCGGATCACGGACGCCACGATGCACGACCGCCCCGCGGATGGGCGGTCCGTCGGCGCGGAGGACATGGGGCGGGAAGGGCTGGTGCCAGACCCACAGGCCATGGGCGTGGCATGCGGACAGACACGTCAGCGTGGTGAAGCGCCGGGCCGCGTGCACCACGTCGCGTTCGGCAGAGGGCGCCGCATACACACCGCGAGCGCACCGCATCAACGTCCCGGCGTCGATCAGTCGCCGCAGTTCCCGAGGACCCACGCCGAGGGATCGCAGATCGCGCGCCCTGATCACACCCCAGTGCCGTGCCAGGTGGATCTCCAGGGCTCCCATGCCGCGAGCCTGCCCGCTCAGGGCTCGGGACGGGTCGTGTGGGCATCTGGGTGTGAACAGGTGCGCTCGGTGGAGGGAGAAGCGGCGTCGAGCGATGCAACCGCTACAGCGAGTGATGCGCACGTGACTGGAGTGGTGGATTTCAGTCACGTCCGCCCCTTCCGTCACACTCGCGGTAGCCGTTGCACCGGGCACTCGGGACACCGGGCACCGACCCGGGCCCGTCGGCTCCTCCTGCCGGACACCGCCACCGTGCGGCCGGTCACGGGTCTCCGTGCACGGCCGCCCGCACCGCCGACCGAGGGGCGGTGCATCGGCTACTCCGAGTGATGCCCGTGTGACTGGTGTGACGGCGAACCGGTCGCAGCCGCCTCTCCGGTCCCACTCGGTGTAGCCGATGCACCGGAGTCCCTCGCGCCACCCACGCGGCCGGACGGGGCCGTCGCGCATGGAACAATCGAGACCATGGCTGAACTCCGTGAGGGCATAGACGCGCCCGCAACCGTTTCCGTGCCCGACAAGCCCGCCCTCGAGGGTCTCGAGGAGAAGCACGCCGCCCGGTGGCGGCAGCACGGCACCTACCGGTTCGCCGAGGGCTCCACCCGCGAACAGGTGTACTCGATCGACACCCCGCCGCCGACCGCCTCGGGCTCCCTGCACGTCGGGCACATGTTCTCGTACACGCAGACCGACGTGCTCGCCCGCTATCAGCGGATGCAGGGCAAGAACGTGTTCTACCCGATGGGCTGGGACGACAACGGCCTGCCCACCGAGCGGCGCGTGCAGAACTACTTCGGCGTCCGGTGCGACCCGTCGCTGCCCTACGACGCGTCCTTCCAGCCGCCCGCCACTCCCCCGAAGAACGAGCGCGACTTCGTCGCCGTCTCCCGCCGCACCTTCATCGAGCTGTGCGAGCGCCTCGCGGTCGAGGACGAGAAGGTCTTCGAGGACCTCTTCACCCGGCTGGGCCTCTCGGTGGACTGGACCCGCACGTACCGCACCATCGACGACACCTCCCGTGCCGTCTCCCAGCGCGCCTTCCTGGCCAACCTCGCCTCCGGCTCCGCCTACCTGGCCGAGGCCCCGACCCTGTGGGACGTCACGTTCCGCACCGCCGTCGCGCAGGCCGAACTCGAGGACCGCGAACGCCCCGGCGCGTACCACCGGATCGCCTTCCACCGCACGGACGGCTCCGGCCCGGTCTACATCGAGTCGACGCGGCCCGAGCTGATCCCGGCGTGCGTCGCGCTGGTGGCCCACCCCGACGACGAGCGATACCAGCCGCTGTTCGGCCAGACCGTGACCTCTCCCCTGTTCGGCGTCGAGGTGCCGATCGTCGCCCACGAGCTGGCCAAGCCGGACAAGGGCTCCGGCATCGCCATGATCTGCACCTTCGGCGACCTGACCGACGTCACCTGGTGGCGCGAACTGGACCTGCCGACCCGGCCGATCGTCGGGCGCGACGGCCGGATCATCGCCGACACCCCCGAGTGGATCACCACCGACGCCGGCCGCGAGGCCTACGCCCAGGTGGCGACCAAGACGACGTTCAGCGCGCGCGAGGCGATCGCGCAGCAGCTGGCCGAGTCCGGTGACCTGGACGGCGAACCGCGAGCCATCACCCACCCGGTGAACTTCTACGAGAAGGGCGACAAGCCGCTCGAGGTCGTCACCAGCCGCCAGTGGTACATCCGCAACGGCGGCCGCGACGCCGACCGACGGGCGCGGCTGATCGCGCGCGGCCGGGAGCTCGAGTGGCACCCGGCGTTCATGCGGGCGCGGTACGAGAACTGGATCGACGGCCTCAACGGTGACTGGCTGGTCTCCCGGCAGCGCTACTTCGGCGTGCCGATCCCCGTCTGGTACCGCCTCGACGAGGCCGGCGACCCGGACTACGAGCACCCGATCCTGCCCGAGGACGCCGCGCTGCCGGTGGACCCGGTGGCCGAGACCGCGCCCGGTTTCGAGGAATCCGCGCGGGACCAGCCGGGCGGCTTCACCGGCGACCCGGACGTGCTGGACACGTGGGCGACGTCGTCGCTGACGCCGCAGATCGTCGGCGGCTGGAGCCGGGACGAGGACCTCTTCGCCACGGTGTTCCCGTTCGACCTGCGCCCGCAGGGCCACGACATCATCCGCACCTGGCTGTTCTCCTCCGTCGTGCGGGCCGACGCCCTCAACGACGCCGCACCGTGGAAGCACGCCGCGCTCTCGGGCTGGATCCTGGACCCGGACCGCAAGAAGATGTCCAAGTCCAAGGGCAACGTCGTCGTCCCGACCGACGTGCTGGACCAGTTCGGCTCCGACGCCGTGCGCTACTGGGCGGCCTCGGCGCGCCTGGGCGGTGACACGGCCTACGACATCGGCCAGATGAAGATCGGCCGGCGCCTGGCGATCAAGCTGCTCAACGCCTCCAAGTTCGTGCTCAATCTCGGCGCCACCGAGGAGTCCGTGCTCGACGACGACAATGCCCACCTGCTCACGCAACCGCTCGACGCCGCGCTGCTCGCGTCCCTGGACGCCGTCATCACGCAGGCGACCGAGGCGTTCGCGGCCTACGACTACGCGCGTGCGCTGCAGATCACCGAGACGTTCTTCTGGACCTTCACGGACGACTACGTCGAGCTGATCAAGGACCGTGCCTACGGGACCATGGGCGAGGCCGAACAGGCCTCCGTGCTCGCCGCGCTGGCCACGACCCTGGACGCGCTGCTGCGCCTGTTCGCACCGTTCATCCCGTTCGCCACCGAGGAGGTCTGGTCCTGGTGGCGCGGCGGCTCCGTGCACCGGGCGGCGTGGCCGACCGCGAGCGGGTTCGACGGCGACACCGGCATCCTGCCCACGCTCGGCATCGCACTCTCGGGCGTCCGCAAGGCCAAGTCCGAGGCGAAGGTCAAGCAGCGCACCGAGGTGCTCTCCGCGTCGATCTCCGGCACGGAGGCGGCCATCGAACGGCTCCGCGCGGGGCTGGGCGACCTCAAGGCCGCGGGCAACGTCAGTGACCTGACGCTCACCGTCGCCGACGGCGTCAACGGCACCGAGCTCACCGTCGACGACATCGTCCTTGCCCCGAGCGAGAACATCGCCGGCTGACACCGGACACGCGAGAGGGCGCCGTCATCCGGATCGGATGACGGCGCCCTCTTCTCGTTCCCTCCGAAACGGGGTCAGGATGCCTGCGGGTCCTCGGTGCGGGAGCGCTTGAGCTCGAAGAACCCGGGGAACCCGGCGAGGGTGACCGTGGCGTCCCAGAGGGTGCCGGCCTCCTCGCCGCGCGGGATCCGGGTGATCACCGGGCCGAAGAACGCGGTGCCGTTGAACGCGACCACGGGGGTGCCGACGTCCTGGCCGACCCGGTTGATGCCGTCCTCGTGGCTCGCGCGCAGCTGCTCGTCGTAGACCTCCTGCGTGGCGTAGTCGGCCAGGTCCGCGGGCAGGCCGGCGTCGTCGAGCGCGAGGCGGATCGCCTCGGTGTAGTCCTCCACCTTGTTCACGTGCAGCTGCGTGCCGAGGGCGTCGTAGAGGCGCTTGACGGCGTCCTGCCCGTGCTGCTCGCCGGCGGCGGTGACGACGCGGACCGGGCCCCAGCCGCGCTCGAGCATCTCGCGGTAGTTCTCGGGCAGGTCGTCCTTGTTCTCGTTGAGCACGGACAGGCTCATGACGTGCCACGTGACGGTGATGTCCCGGACCTGCTGGACCTCCTCGAGCCAGCGGGACGTGGCCCACGCGAAGGGGCAGATCGGGTCGAACCAGAAGTCGGCGGTGTTCGTGGTGGCCTCAGCCATGGGTGGATCTCCTTCGGGTCGGGAAAGGACTGCGGAATCAGCCGAACTGCGGCGCCTCGGTGCGGGAGCGCTTGAGCTCGAAGAATGCGGGGTAGCCGGCGAGCGTGACGGTGGCGTCCCAGAGGGCGCCGGCGTCCTCGCCCTGCGGGACCCGGGTGATCACGGGGCCGAAGAAGGCGGTGCCGTTGATGGCGACGACGGGGGTGCCGACGTCCTGGCCGACCCGGTCGATGCCGTCCTCGTGGCTGGCACGGATCGCGGCGTCGTACTGGTCGGACTCCCCCGCCTTCGCGAGCTCAGCCGGGAGGCCGGCCTCGGCGAGGGCTTTGACGATGACGTCGGGCAGGTCGTGGTTGTCCCGGAGGTGGATCTGCGTACCCATGGCGTCGTAGAGCGCCTTGACCGCGTCCTCGCCGTGCTGCTCGCGGGCGGCGACGATGACGCGCAGCGGGGCGAGCTCGTCGGTGCGGCCGTAGTGGTGGTTCTCCGGGGTGTTCTCGTTGAGGATCACCAGGCTCATCGGGTGCCAGCGGATCGTCAGGTCGCGCACCGTCGCGACCTCGAGGATCCAGCGCGACGTCTGCCATGCGAAGGGGCAGAGGGGGTCGAACCAGAAGTCGGCGGTCCCCGTCTCGGTGGCGGTCTCGGTCACGGTCATCTCCTCGTCGAACGGGTACGGCCCGCCGGGTGACCCGGCTGCGGCGCCTCTGATCAGACCGCAACCGGCCCGGCGGGCCAAATCTTCCCGTCACACGCGTCAACGCCGTTCCTGGTCCACCGCCCCCTCGTGCTCGGCGCGCCGGACCGCGTCGTCGTGCGCATCCATCCGCTCGGCGAGCCCGACCGTCGATCGGGCACCCTCGAACGCCAGGTCGGCCTCGGCCGGGCGGCGCCGCTTCCACCACCACACGGCGATCGGCAGGCAGAGCACCGCGACGATGAGCACGTAGCAGATCACCGCGACCGGCTCGCTGACCAGCCCGGCCGGGTCGCCCGCGGAGAGCTGCAGCGCCTGGCGCAGCGACTTCTCCGCCCGCGGCGCCAGGATGACGCCGATGATCAGTGGCAGCACGGGCAGCCCGTACCGGCGCATCACGACCCCGAGCAGGCCGAGCACCAGCAGCAGGATCAGATCGAACGTCTGCAGGTTCACCGCGAACGCCCCGAGGGTCGCGAAGAACAGGATCCCCGCATACAGGTACGGGCGCGGGATCTGCAGCAGCCGTGCCCACAGCGGGGCGAGCGGCAGGTTGATCACGAGCAGCAGCAGGTTGCCGATGAACAGCGAGGCGATCAGCCCCCACACCAGCTGCGGCTCCTCCTCGAAGAGCAGCGGCCCCGGCTGGATGCCGTAGCTGGTCAGCGCGGCGAGCATGACGGCGGCCGTCGCGTTGACAGGCAGCCCGAGCGCGAGCATCGGCGTCAGGGAGCCGGCCGCGGACGCGTTGTTGGCCGCCTCCGGCCCGGCGACGCCCTCGATGGCGCCGTGCCCGAACTCCGCCCGGTGCTTGGACAGCCGCTTCTCGGTGACGTAGGAGAGGAACGTCGGGATCTCCGCGCCGCCCGCGGGCAGGGCTCCGAAGGGGTAGCCCAGCGCGGTACCGCGCAGCCAGGGCTTCCAGGACCGCTTCCAGTCCTGCTTGCCCATCCAGGGCCGGCCGACCGGGATGGTCGTCGCCGTCGTGCGTGAGAGGTGCGCGCTGATCCACAGCGCCTCGCCGACGGCGAAGATGCCGACCGCGACGACGACGATGTCGATGCCGTCCGCGAGCAGGGGCTGCCCGAACGTGAGCCGGCGCTGGCCGGAGACGACGTCGGCGCCGATGAGACCGACGGCCAGGCCGAGCCCGAGCGAGGCGAAGCCGCGCACCTTGGAGCTGCCGAGCACCGCGGTGACGGCGACCAGGGCGAGCAGCATGATGCCGAGGTAGCTCGGGGCCCCGAGGGAGACGGCGAAGCCGACCACGAGCGGGGCGATCGCCACGAGCAGCCCGGTGCCGATCGAGCCGGCCACGAAGGAGCCGATGGCGGCGGTGGCGAGCGCCTGCGCGGCCCGGCCGGCCTTGGCCATCTTGTGGCCCTCGATCGCGGTGATCACGGTGGCGGACTCGCCGGGCGTGTTGAGCAGGATCGACGTCGTCGACCCGCCGTACATGCCGCCGTAGTAGATGCCCGCGAACATGATCAGCGCCGTCGACGCGTCCAGCCCCGAGGTGACCGGCAGCAGGAGCGCCACCGCCATGGCCGGCCCGATGCCCGGCAGCACGCCGACGGCCGTGCCGAGCACGACGCCGATCAGCGCGAACAGCAGGTTCATGGGCGTCAGCGCGTGGCCGAAGCCCTCCATCAGCAGGTTCAGGGTCTCCACGTCACAGCACCCCCGCGAGCAGGCCGGCCGGCAGGTGGATGCCGAGGCCCAGGTAGAAGCCGTAGAAGGTCGCCGTCGAGAGAACGAGCGAGATCACGATGTTCAGCAGCCAGCGCTTCGAGCCGAGGGCCCAGCAGGACCCCCAGAACATGATGGCGCCGGAGAGCACCCAGCCGAGCACGTCGATGGTGGCGACGTTGAGCAGGAAGAAACCGATCAGCAGGAGCAGGGTCTTCCAGTCGAACGCGGACGCCGGGTCGATGTCCTCGCCGGCGTCGGGCTCGGCCCGGCCGCCGCGGACCACCTGCACCGCCAGGACGACGGCGCACGCCACGAGCAGAGTGCCGACGATGATCGGCACCGCCCGGGGTCCGACCGGGTCCGCGGACGTCGTCAGCGACTCGAGGCCGGCGGCGTCGACCAGCACCACGACGCCGACGACGCCGAGCAGGGCCGCGAGGCCCAGCTCGGATCGTCCGCGCAGGCGCTCGGTGAGAGCAGAACTCACGCCAGCCCCAGCTTCTTGAGCACGTCGGCGACGTCCTGGTCCTGCTGCTTGAGGAAGGACGCGAACTCGTCACCGGTCACGAAGCCGTCGGTCCAGCCGTTGGCCTTCAGCGCGTCCTTCCAGCCCTGCGAGTCGTGCAGCTTCGTCAGGGTGTCGACCCACTTGGTGCGGGCGGCCTCGTCGATGCCCGGAGGGGCCACGATGCCGCGCCAGTTCGTGAACACGAGGTCGATGCCCGACTCCTTCAGCGTCGGCGCGTCGACGCCGTCGAGGCGCTTCGCCCCGGAGGTCGCGAGCACCCGGATCTGGCCCGACTCGATCTGCTTCATGTACTCGCCGGCACCGGAGGCGGCGACGCTGACCTTGTTGCCGAGGATGGCCGGCAGCAGGTCGCCACCGCCGTCGTAGGAGACGAAGTTGACCTTCGTCGGGTCGATGCCGACGGCCTGGGCGAGCTGCATGGGCAGCAGGTGGTCCGGACCGCCCGGCGAGGAACCACCGCCGACGGAGACCTTGGACGGGTCGGCCTTCCACGCCTTCACCAGGTCGTCGATGGTCCGGTACGGCGAGTTCTTCGGCACCATGATGGCGCCGGGCTCCTCGATGAGCTTGGCCAGCGGCGTCGTCTCGGTGAGCTTGGCCTGGGACTTGTTGGTGTAGCTCGCGCCGACGACGCCGAGCCCCATCAGCATCGACAGGTCGGCGTTGCCCTTCTCGTTGACCAGGCGGGCCAGGCCGACGGTGCCGCCGGCGCCGGCGAGGTTGTAGACCTCGGGCTGCTTCGGCGTGATCTTCTCCGAGGCCATCACCTTCGCGGCGGTGCGCGCGGTCGTGTCGTATCCGCCGCCGGCGGTGTTCGGCACCATGATGCGCAGGTCCGTGGCCGAGCCGGCGTTGCCCGCGCCAGAGGCCTGGGAACCGGAGTTGGAGGTGACGCCGCAGGCCGAGAGCAGCAGGGCGGCACCGGCGGCCGCGGCCGCGATGCGAGCGAATCGAGACGATCGCATGATCTCCCCTTCGAGATGGAATGATGAACGTGACCAGCATGACGATGCTGTGACCCGGCTCATATCTTGCGATCACAAGAAATCTTGTGGTCGTTGTGGTCACGACGGTGACCCCGACCGTGGCCGTTGCTGCCATCGTCGTCGCCGGGGCTCGGACCGCGGTCACGCCGTCGTGACCGTACCGTCCTGAGCCCCTCCCCGCCGTCCCGTTCCCGGCGTCGTCCGCGACGTCGCACCGAGAGGTCCCCTTGTCCGCCCCTGCGCCACGCCAGCGCCGCGTCTCGCTCGCCGGCCAGCTGCTCGTCCTGCAGCTGCTCGTGCTGCTCGGCGTGCTCGTGGGGGTGCTGTGGCTCTCCGTCGGCCAGTCGCTGCGCGCGTTCGAGGCCCAGGAGGGACGCCGGGCGCTCTCCGCCGCTGAGTCCCTCGCCGCGACCCCGCTGGTGCGGACGCTGCTGCCCGACGCCCAGCCCGGGGAGGGCTCGGCGCTGCCGTCCGTCCTGGAGTCGGTGCGCTCCGTCTCCGGCCTGACCGAGGCGACGTTGATCGACGAGAGGGGCGTGGTGATCGCCTCCTCCGACGCGACGCTGCGGGGGCACACCGCACCGGGGGAATTCGTCCAGGGCGACCCGCGCCGGCAGTGGACCGGGACGACGACGGTCGCCGGGCGACAGCTGCTCGTGGCCCGGGTGCCCGTCTTCGACGACCGGAGCCGGCGCGTCGGGCTCGCCGTCGCCGCCCGCGAGTACCCAGGCTGGAGCGAGCGGCTCACCGCGGCGGCCCCGGACCTGGTCCTCACCCTCACCGTCTGCTGCGTGGTGGGCCTGAGCGGCTCCTGGCTGCTCTCGCGCCGGCTCAAGCGACAGACCCTCGGCATGGAGCCCGGGGAGATCGCGGCCCTCGTCGAGCACCGGGAGGCGCTCCTGCACGGTGTCAAGGAGGGCGTCGTGGCCGTCGACCTCACCGGCCGGCTCACCGTGCTCAACGACGCCGCCCGGGACCTGCTCGGCTGGGCGACGGTGCCGCTGGGCTCTCCCGCGCGGGAGGTCGCCGGCGACGAGGCCGTCGCAGAGGCGCTGCTGGGCCAGGACGACGTGGCCGACCGGACGATGATCGTCGGCGACCGCCTGCTCGTGGCCAACCGGCGCCCCATCACCTCCCACGGCCGGGTGATCGGCAGCGTCACCACGCTGCGCGACCGCACGGAGCTGTTCGAGCTGGAGGATCAGCTCGGCGCCACCCGCACCGCCACGGGCCTGCTGCGCGCTCAGACGCACGAGTTCGCCAACCAGCTGCACACGGTCGCCGGGCTCATCCAGCTGGGCGAGACGGACGAGGCGCTCCGCTTCGTCAACGGGGTGAGCACCGAGCGGTCCCTGCTGGTGGACGCGATCACCGAGCGGATCGCGGACCCGCCCCTGGCCGCCCTGCTCATCGCCAAGTCCTCGGTCGCCGGGGAACGCGGCGTCGCGCTCGAACTCGATCCCGACGCCGGCCTCGGGCCGGTCGACGAGGAGCTCTCCCGCGACCTCATCACCGTGGCCGGCAACCTCATCGACAACGCCCTGGACGCGGCCTCCGGCACGCCGGACGCGCTCGTCAGCGTCGACGTGCAGGACGACGGCGCCCGCATCCTCGTCACGGTGCAGGACTCGGGCCCGGGCCTGGCCACCGACGACCGGCAGCGGATCTTCGAGGCCGGCTTCAGCACGAAAGCCTCGGACGCGGCGGGCGGCCGCGGTTTCGGCCTCTCCCTCACCCGGTACGTGTGCCGCCGGCGCGGTGGCGACGTACACGTGACCACCGTCGACGGCGCGGTCTTCACGGCCGTCCTGCGCCGCGGTCCCGACGTCGAACCGGGCGCCCTCCGAACTCCAGCCCGAACATCGGTCGGCCGGACGACCGCCCCGACGACCGCGCTCACATCCGCACCCGAGAGGAGCACCCGCCTCGATGTATGACGTCCTGGTGGTCGACGACGACTTCATGGTGGCGCGCATCCACGCCGGCTTCGTGGCGGAGAACCCCGGGTTCCGGGTGTGCGGCGTCGCGCACTCCACCGCGGAGGCGCTGACACTGGCCCGGCAGCACTCCCCCGACCTCGTGCTCCTCGACATCCACCTGCCCGACGGCAACGGCCTGGACCTGCTGCAGCGGCTGCGGGACGACCAGCCCGACGTCGACGCGATCGTCATCACCGCCGCCCGCGAGCAGGCGACCGTGGTCCGCGCCCGGCGCGGCGGCGTCACCAGCTACCTGATGAAGCCGTTCCAGCGGGAGGACCTCAGCCGCCGGCTCGCCCAGTACCGGGACCAGGCAGGGGCGGAGCACGGCGCCGCGGCCGATCAGAGCGTCGTGGACCGTCTGTTCGGTGATGCGCCCGCGGCGCGCCCGGTGCCGCGCAAGGGGCTGAGCGACGAGACCCTGCAGGCTGTCGAGCAGGCCCTGCGTACCGCCGACGTCGACCTCTCGGCCACGGACACCGCCGAACGGGTGGGCATCTCCCGCGTCAGCGCACGCCGGTACCTCGAGCACCTCGTGGAGGACGGCAGCGCGACGGTCCAGTTGAAGTACGGCGCCGGCCGGCCCGAACGCCGCTACGCGTGGACGCCGGGCCGCTGATCCCGGCGTCCTTCGAGAACGGTCAGAGAACGACCGAGCCGGCCGGAATCCACGGGTCCGGCCGGCTCGGGCGATGACCGAGTCGATGTTCCGCCTCAGCGCTTCCTCGGCGTCGGGGTGAAGGTGTCGCGACCCTGCTTGTGGTTGATGACGACGCCCTTGAACAGCTTGTCCTGCCAGGCCTGGTTCCAGCCGCTCGTGCTGTCGAACAGCGGGGAGAGCCAGAACAGCACGCCCGTGATGCCGCTCGTGAGCGTGGACGTGCCCCACATCAGCAGGCCGCGCAGGAAGGTCGGCCCCCAACCGAGCGGCTGACCCGTCTCCTGGTGCACGAGGCGCAGTCCGAAGATCGCGTTGCCGATGGACTTGCCGCGGGTCGCCAGCCACCACCACAGGATGACGCCCACGATGAGGAACAGCACGAGCATGATGGCCAGCGACCCGATGACGCTGCCGACGAGGGCGTTGGCCTGGTCCTGGGTGAGCCGGGTCCGGGTGCTGGTGCCGTACTCGTCGTACGTGCGGGACGACGCACTGCTCGGCAGGCTGCCCAGCGTCGTGAACAGCGGGATGAAGGAGAGCAGACCGAGGACGCCGAAGACGACCGAGAGGATGAGGTTGTCGACGAAACCGGCACCGATCTGCAGGCCACCGCTGGTCGGCCGGGCTCCCTCGACGCCGGGGTACGGGTTGCGGGCGAGGTAGCCGCCCTGCGGGTAGCCGTACCCGGGACCCGGCTGCTGGCCCGGATAGCCGCCCGGCTGCTGGCCCCAGGCCGGGGCGCCGGCCGGCTGGCTCTGCGGGCCGCCCGGACCGTAGCCGGGCTGCTGGCCATAGCCGGGCTGGCCCTGACCGTAGCTGGGCTGCTGGCCGTAGCCGGGCTGCTGGCCATAGCCGGGCTGGCCCTGACCGTAGCTGGGCTGCTGACCGTAGCCGGGCTGCTGATTCGGGTCGGCCTGGTGGCGGCCGGGCTGGTCCCACCCGTCCCCGGTGTCCTGCTGGCCGGACGACGGCGTCTGCTCGGGCTGCCCCTGCCCGGACTCGGTGGGCCTGCGCCACGGGTCGTTGGCGTCCCCGTTGGTCGGCGTGCTCATGGTGTCCCCTCTGGTCGGCGGTCATGCCGCACGTGGCGTGCGGTGATGATCGATCGCCCGCGCTCCGGAACGGCGCGTCGGACGAGGCCAGCCTAGCGAGGCGGCAGCACGATGAGCGGAATGGTGCCGCTCGAGAGCGGCAGCGGGACGATCGGGCCGGGAACGGCCGGCGTCAGGCGGACTTGCGGCGCTTGGTCGCCGAGTGCGGCACGAGCGTCGGCTCGGCCTTCTTCTGCACGACGTCGGCGGTGATGACCGCGCTGGCGATGTCCTCGCGACTGGGCAGGTCGAACATGACCGGCAGGAGGATCTCCTCCATGATCGCCCGCAGGCCGCGCGCCCCGGTGCCGCGCTCGAGCGCGAGGTCCGCGATGGCCTCCAGGGCGCCGTCCTCGACCACGAGCTCCACACCGTCGAGCTGGAACATCTTCTGGTACTGCTTGATCAGCGCGTTCTTGGGCTCGGTGAGGATCTGGATCAGGGCCGGCTTGTCCAGGCTGGACACCGTCGTGATGACCGGCAGGCGGCCGATGAACTCCGGGATCAGCCCGAACTTGAGCAGGTCCTCCGGCATGACGTCCGCGAAGGCGTCCGGCTTGGCGGTGATCTCCTGCAGCGGGGCGCCGAAGCCGATGCCCTTGCGGCCGGAGCGGTTGCCGATGATGTCCTCGAGCCCCGCGAAGGCGCCGGCCACGATGAACAGGACGTTCGTCGTGTCGATCTGGATGAACTCCTGGTGCGGGTGCTTCCGGCCGCCCTGCGGCGGGACGGAGGCGACCGTGCCCTCGAGGATCTTCAGCAGCGCCTGCTGCACGCCTTCACCGGAGACGTCCCGGGTGATGGACGGGTTCTCGCTCTTGCGCGAGATCTTGTCGATCTCGTCGATGTAGATGATGCCCTGCTCGGCCTTCTTGACGTCGTAGTCGGCGGCCTGGATGAGCTTGAGCAGGATGTTCTCGACGTCCTCGCCGACGTAGCCCGCCTCGGTCAGCGCGGTGGCATCCGCGGCGGCGAACGGGACGTTCAGCCGCTTGGCCAGGGTCTGCGCGAGGTAGGTCTTGCCGCAGCCGGTGGGGCCGATCAGCAGGATGTTGGACTTGGCGATGTCCACGTCCTCGGCGGACTCCCCGAACCGCGAGGCGCTACCGGACTGGATGCGCTTGTAGTGGTTGTAGACGGCGACGGCGAGGGAGCGCTTCGCGGGCTCCTGGCCGATGACGTACTCCTGCAGGAAGTCGAAGATCTCCTTCGGCTTCGGCAGTTCGAAGCTGCCCAGGTCCGCGACCTCGGCCAGCTCCTCCTCGATGATCTCGTTGCACAGCTCGATGCACTCGTCGCAGATGTAGACGCCCGGGCCGGCGATCAGCTTGCGGACCTGCTTCTGGCTCTTGCCACAGAAAGAACACTTCAACAGGTCTGTGCTCTCACCGATGCGAGCCATGTGCGTCGAACCCTTCACCCTGATGCAATGGACTGCTGCCGCGCCTGCGCACGACCGGAACCGTCCGCGAGGCGGACGGGGAACGGGGACCGGAGTGCCGACAGCTGGTTCAAGCTTAGGGCACGCCACCCACCGTCGTGGAACAGGCCGCGCCCGCGTCGTCCTCGACGACGCGGGCGCCCCTGTGGACGGGCGGTCGGCAAGTCGGCCGACCGACACCTGGTGCTGAGGATCAGGTGTTGATCTTCGGCTTGTGGACCTTGCGCGAGGTCAGCACCTCGTCGACCAGGCCGTACTCCTTGGCCTGCTCGGCGGTGAGGATCTTGTCGCGCTCGATGTCGACGTTGACCTGCTCGGAGGTGCGGTTGCTGTGCAGGGCCAGCGTGTCCTCCAGCCAGGTGCGCATCCGCATGACCTCGTTGGCCTGGATCTCCAGGTCCGAGGCCTGGCCACCCTCGCCACCGGCCAGCGCGGGCTGGTGGATGAGGACGCGGGCGTTCGGCAGCGCGAGGCGCTTGCCGGGCGTGCCCGCGGCGAGCAGGACGGCGGCGGCGCTGGCCGCCTGGCCCAGGCACACGGTCTGGATCTCGGGCCGCACGAACTGCATCGTGTCGTAGATGGCCGTCATCGCGGTGAAGGACCCACCCGGGGAGTTGATGTAGAGGGTGATGTCCCGCTCCGGGTCGGTGGCCTCCAGCACGAGCAGCTGGGCCATGATGTCGTCGGCCGAGGCGTCGTCCACCTGCACGCCGAGGAAGATGATGCGGTCCTCGAACAGCTTGGTGTACGGGTCCTGGCGCTTGAAGCCGTAGGGCGTGCGCTCCTCGAACTGGGGCAGCACGTACCGGCTGGTCGGCAGGTTGCCGGCCATGGAACCGAAGGTGTAGCTCATGGGTCTCTCCTGTGGTCTGCGTCCGCTGGGCTGATCGGTCGGTGCCCGGTCAGCGGTCGGCGTCGTCCGTGTCGCTGTCCTGATCGGTGCCGCCGCCGCCGGCGACGGTGGCCGCGTGCGCGGCGATGTGGTCGAAGAAGCCGTAGTCGAGGGCCTCCTGCGCGGAGAACCACTTGTCGCGGTCGTTGTCGATGAGGATCTGCTCGACGGTCTGACCGGTCTGCTCGGCCGTCAGCTCCGCCATCGTGCGCTTCATGTTCAGGATCAGCTCGGCCTGGATCTTGATGTCCGAGGCGGTGCCGCCGATGCCGCCCGAGGGCTGGTGCATCAGGATGCGCGCGTGCGGGGTGGCGTAGCGCTTGCCCTTGGTCCCGGAGGAGAGCAGGAACTGGCCCATCGATGCGGCCAGGCCGGTCGCGACGGTGACGACGTCGTTCGGGATGAACTTCATCGTGTCGTAGATGGCCATGCCCGCCGTGACGGAGCCGCCCGGGGAGTTGATGTACAGGAAGATGTCCTTGACCGGGTCCTCCGCGGAGAGCAGCAGGAGCTGCGAGCAGATGAGGTTCGCGTTGTCGTCGCGGACCTCGGAGCCGAGCCAGATGATGCGCTCACGCAGGAGCCGGTTGTAGATGAAGTCGTCCCGGCCGGCGACGTCCTGCGTCGCCATGCTGGGGGTGCTGTTCTCGCTGCTCACGGTTGCCTCACCTCTCAGGTTCTGTCGTGGGTCTGTACAGGACACTAATGCGTTCGCCGGTCCCGTCCTTCCGCCGATGCGCACTGTTCGCTGACGGCGCAGGTTGGCGGCCGGGCGCCCGCGACGGTCGCCCGGACCGCTCCCCCGGCGGCTCTTTTCCGCTCGGCTCGACGGTGGACGCACAGGAGCCGCCCGGCCTGAGCGGCCGGACGGCTCCGTGGTGGTGCTGATGATGCTGCGCCTCTGAACTGCGCCATGCCGGCCCGGAGGTGTTCCGGACCGGCAGACGCATCAGTTCTCGGCGTCGGCCTCCGCGACGGGCTTCTTCGCGGCGGGCTTGCGCGTGGTCTTCTTCGCGGCGGGCTTCTCCGCAGCGTCGTCGGCGGCGTCGTCCGCCTTGGCCGCGGCCGTCTTCTTGGCGGCGGGCTTGCGGGCCGGCTTCGCGTCGGCCTTCTCGTCCGCTTCGGCGTCGTCGGACTTCTTGGCCGCCGGCTTCCGGGTGCGCGTGGCCGGCTTCTTCGCGGGCTTCTCCTCGGCCGCCTCGTCCTGGCCCACCGTGGTCTCGGTGGTGCTGGACTCGGTCGTGGTGTCCACGCCGTCGGCCTCGACCGTGGCACCCTCGGCGGGGTCGGTCGCGGCGTCGGCGGCGTCACCGGCGTCGATGGTCTCCCCCGCACCGGCGGGACGGACGAACGCGCTCAGGTCGACGCCGGCCCCGTTGGTGTCGGTGACCTTCGCCTTCTCGAGGACGACGGCGAGAGCCTTGCGGCGGCGGACCTCACCGATCATCATCGGCACCTGGCCGCCCTGGTCCAGCATCTGCGCGAACTGGTTCGGGTCCATGCCGTACTGGCCGGCGGTGGTGACGATGTACTCGATGAGCTCGGCCTGCTCGACGCCGACCTCTTCCTTCTCGGCGATGGCGTCGAGGACGACCTCGTTCTTGAAGGCCTCCTCGGTGTTCTTCGCGACCTCGGCCCGGTGCTCCTCGGTGTCGTGGTCCGCGTCGGCGTTCTGCGAGAAGTGCTGCTCGACCTGCTCGGAGACGAGGCTGGCCGGGACCGGGACCTCGACGAGCTCGAGCAGCTTCTCCAGGACCTTGTCGCGGGCCTGGACGCCCTGCTCGGCGAGCTTGTTCTCGCCGGCCTTGCCCTTGAGGTCCTCCTTGAGCTCGTCGATGGTGTCGAACTCGCTCGCCAGCTGGGCGAACTCGTCGTCGGCCTCGGGCAGCTCGCGGTCCTTGACGGCGGTCAGGACCACCTTGACCTGGGCGTCCTCACCGGCGTGGTCGCCACCGGCCAGCTTGGTCGCGAAGACGGTCTCCTCGCCGGCGGACAGGCCGGTCAGGGCCTCGTCCATGCCGTCGAGCATGGTGCCGGCACCGATCTGGTAGGACAGGCCCTGCGCCGCGTCGACCTGCTCGTCGTCGACGGTCGCCGTCAGGTCGATCGTGACGAAGTCGCCGTCGGCGGCCGGGCGGTCCGCGGTGACAAGGGTGCCGAAGCGGCCGCGCAGCTCGTCGAGGGCGGTGGTGACGTCGTCGTCGGCGATCTGCGTCGCGTCGACGGTGACCTCGATGCCCTCGTAGTCGGGCAGCTCGATCTCGGGCATGACGTCGACCTCGACCTGGAACTTCAGGTCACCGGCGGTCGCAGACGGGTCGGGCACCTCGGTGATCTCGACCTCGGGGCGGCTCAGCGGACGGAGCTCGGCCTCCTGGATGGCCTGCTGGTACCAGCCGTTGAGGCCCTCGTTGATCGCGGTCTCGATGACGTAGCCGCGGCCGACGCGCTGGTCGATGAGCCGGTTCGGGACCTTGCCCTTGCGGAAGCCCGGGACCTGGATCTGGCCGGAGATGGTCTTGTACGCCTCGTCGATGCTGGGCTTCAGCTCCTCGGAGGGGACCTCGACGGTGAGCTTGACGCGGGTCGGGTCGAGTTTCTCGACGGCACTCTTCACTGGACGTGTACTCCTGAACGTGTTGGGGCAGGGACGAGCGGGCGTGACCGGGCTGAGCGGATCCGCCCGCGCCGAGCCACGTGTCGGGGCGACAGGACTCGAACCTGCGATCTCCTGCTCCCAAAGCAGGCGCGCTAGCCACTACGCTACGCCCCGTAAGGCATCGGCCAGTCTACGGGCAAGGGTTGCCGGGGCGCACATCGGCGGGTTCCGTCGGCCACGTCGGACGGTTCGGTCACGGCCCGAGGTGGCATTTTGCCGGGCCGGTTCCCCGTATGCTGTAGTGGTGGAAACGGCCCGATCAGGCCGTCCCCGGGGATGTAGCTCAATGGTAGAGCCTCAGTCTTCCAAACTGATTACGCGGGTTCGATTCCCGTCATCCCCTCCGACCACGACCCCGTCCGGTACCCGGCGGGGTCGTCCTGCGTCCGGGGCCTTCTACTTCTTCCTTCGCCGGTTCAGGTAGCCGAACGTCAGCGCAAGCGCCGCGAACACCAGGAAGAGCCCGATCGTCAGCGGTGTCGCCGGGGTGCTACCCGTCGTGGCGGGCGCCGGGACAGCGGACAACGCGTCGACCACGACGAGAACGAACGGTACGGACATCGGTGCTCCTGACCTGCGGCGACGGCTGGCCCAGTATGGCGCCGTCATTCCGCTCGATGTCAACCGTCGAGGCTGGCACCGTCGTTCAGTGCTGGCAGCCCGGGCACCAGTAGAGGTTGCGGCCGGCCATGACGGCGGTGGCGATGGTCGTGCCGCAGTGCGGGCACGCCTCGCCGGTGTGCTTGTAGACGAAGCGCGTCGCCTCGTCCGGGATGTCGGCGGCGTCGGTGTCGAGCGTGAGCTCCTCGCGGGCGACGGGGTGATGCGGGTCCCGCTGGGTCGTGACGATGCGGCCGAGGCGCACGCCGTCGTGCATGAGGAAGACGGCGTCCGCCCACAGGTCGGCGGCCTCCTGCTCGGTGATGCTCTTCCCCAGGCGGTACGGATCGATACCGGCACGCCAGAGCAGCTCGGCGCGGTAGACGTTGCCGATGCCCGAGACGACGGCCTGATCCATGAGCAGCTGACCGCAGGCGACGCCGCGGCGGCGCAGGAGGCGGGAGAACGAGGCGCCGTCGTCCTGGCGCTCGTCGTCACCGGCCTGGCGCAGGGGGTCCGGGCCGGCGGCCTCGCGCAGGGCCTGCACGTCCTCGGCCGTGATGACCTCGCACGCGGTGGGGCCGCGCAGGTCTGCCCAGCCGTGGTCGCTGACCAGCCGCACCCGCACGGCGCCGACCGGCGCGGGCGGACCGGTGTACTCGGCGTCCTCCCCCACCTCGGTGCCGTTCTCCGCCTCCCCCATCCGTCGCGGTGCCCCGATGCTGGACGCGCCGACGAAGGACGCGTCGCCGCCGAAGCTGAAGGCGCCGTAGAGGCCCAGGTGGATGCGCAGCACGCGGTGGCCGTCGGCGTCGTCCGCACGGCTTCCGCCCGCCGGGCTGTTCGTCGTGCGGCCGGCGCCTTCGCCGTCGAACCGGACGAGCAGCTGCTTGCCGACCGCCTCGGCGCGCGTCAGGACGTGCCCGTCGAGCAGCTCCGCACCGGCGGCGAAGCGACCCTGCGGGCTGGACACACGCACACGCTGGCCGCCGAAGACGTCGGTCAGCTGCCGGGCGAGCCGGTGGATGGAGTGACCCTCGGGCATCGGGGTGCTACCGGCTCACGCGTTGACGTCCGGCTGGTCGGGACGGGAGGCGTCCTCGACGACCGTGCCGGACCCGATGATGGTTCCCGTCCGCTCGAACTCGGCGATCTGGCCGATGCGGCGTACGTGCCGCTCGTCGCCGCTGAACGGCTCGGCGAGGAAGGTGTCGATCAGGCGGGTGGCCTCCTCGACGCTGTGCTGCCGGCCGCCGACGGCGACGACGTTGGCGTCGTTGTGCTGCCGCGCGAGCTTCGCGGTGTCCTCGTTCCAGGCGAGGGCGGCACGCACGCCGCGCACCTTGTTCGCGGAGATCTGCTCGCCGTTGCCGGAGCCGCCGAGGACGATGCCGAGCGCCTCGATCCCGGCCTCCTGGTCGGCGACGACACCCTGCGCAGCGTGGATGCAGAAGCCGGGGTAGTCGTCCAGCGGGTCGTAGTCGCGGGGACCGTGGTCGACGACGTCGTGCCCGGCCTCGGTCAGGTGCGTGACGAGGTGGGCGCTCAGCTCCATGCCGGCGTGGTCGGTCGCGATGTGGACGCGCATCCTGGTGCTCCGTTTTCTGGTCGCTGCGGGGGGCTCGGCCGGGACGTCGTCGAGTCATCGGCGTCTCGGGAGGGGTCACCGCCAGCCTATAGCCGGCGCCGCCGTCGTGAGTCCGTCGGTTCCGCCCGCTGACGGTGGTCAATGACAGGGGCGCGGGGGCGGACGTGACGGACTCGGCGCCGCCCATACCGTGAGTTAGCTGGCACCGCCCGAAAGACGTGCTCAAAGAGCACCGCATTCGGGCGGAAGCCGCTAACTCACCCGCAGTACGCACCGCGCTCGGGCGGCAACCGCTAAGTCACTAGCGACAGGCACCGCGTTGGCGGCGTCGTTGTGAGTCCGTCGGTTCCGCCCGCTGACGGTGGTCAATGACCGGGGCGCGGGGGCGGACGTGACGGACTCGGCGAATCTCGAGAGCGCACGTGACGGTTTCCGTGACGTGCATACCGTGAGTTAGCTAGCACCGCCCGAAAGACGTACTCAAAGAGCACCGCGTTCGGGCGGCAACCGCTAAGTCAGCCGCAGAGAGCACCGCATTCGGGCGCAAACCGCTAACTCACCCGTCGTAGGCACCGCGTTCGGGCGGCAACCGCTAAGTCAGCCGTGGAAGGCACGGAACCCGGGCGGGCACCGCTACCTCACGGACGATGGCCGGCGGAGAGGCCGCCCGCCGCCGCCCCTACCGGCCCGTCGCGTAGCCCTGCGCGCCGCGGGGATTGGCCGCCGCGTACAGCACCCCGGTGTCCGGCTCCCGCCCCGCGACGCACATCCGGCCGAGCGACCAGTCCCCCGCCCGCGTGATCCGGTGCCCACGCCGCTCGAGCCCGGCGATGACGTCGTCGCCCAGCCGGTCCTCGACGACGGCGCCGTACGGCTCGACGGTGCGCGGCCAGAACGAGCCGACCATCGCCGTCGTGTGCAGCATCGGCGCGTCGATGGCCTGCTGCGGCGAGTACCCGCCCACGAGCGTGCGGAGCAGGTACAGCAGCTGCCACTGGTCCTGCTGGTCGCCGCCCGGGGACCCGAGCACCGCCTCGGGCCGCCCGTCGGCGTCGAGCAGCATGGTCGGCGTCAGCGTCGTCCGGGGGCGGGCGCCGGGGCGCAGCGCGGCCGGGGAGCCCTCGTCGAGCCACGTCATCTGCAGCCGGGTGCCGAGGCAGAAGCCGAGCTCCGGGATGGTCGGGTTCGACTGCAGCCAGCCGCCCGAGGGCGTCGCGGCGATCATGTTGCCGTCCCGGTCGACGACGTCGAGGTGGCAGGTGTCCCCTCGGGTCCGGCCGAAGCGCGCGACGGTCGGCTCGCCCGCGGACGCCTCGTCCGGCTCCGGATGCGAGTCCGCGAATTCGTCGGGCGTCAGGCGCGGGGGCCGGTGCGGCGTCCGGCCGGGAATCTCGCCCGGCTCGTCCCCGGCCGAGGCCCGCTCGGTGATGAGCGCCCGGCGCTGCGCCGCGTACTCCGGGGAGAGCAGGTGCGCCAGCAGCTCGGCGTCGCCCGCAGCGGCCTCCCCGTACCAGGCGTCGCGGTCCGCGAGAGCGAGCTTGAGCGCTTCGAGGATCGTGTGAGCACCGAGTTCGGTGGACGGGTCGAGCCGCTCGTCGTCGAACCCGTCGAGGATCGCGAGGGTCTGCAGCAGCACCGGCCCCTGGCCCCACGGCCCGGTCTTGACGACGGTGCGGCCGCGGAAGACGGCCGAACACGGCTCCTCCAGCGACGCCCGGAAGGCGCCCATGTCCGCCGCGGTGATGACGCCGGCGTGCTCGCCGCCGCCGGAGTGGCGGTGCGGCACGGCCGAGAACTCCTCGACGGCGGCCGCGACGAAGCCGGAGGCGAAGGCCGCTCGGGCCGCCTCGATGCGGGCCTCCCGCGTGGTGGCCTCCGCGCCGGCCTCGACCAGCCGGTCCAGTGTCCGCGCCCAGGCTTCGTTACGGATCACCTCGCCGTCGGCGGGCGGCCGCCCGTCGGGCATCCACTGCGCGGCCGACGTCGGCCAGTGCTCGGTGAAGAGGTCCGCCACGGCGGCCACGGTCATGCCGATCCGCGCGACAGCGGGGTGGCCGTGCCGGGCGTAGTGGACGGCGAAGGCGAGCACGTCGGCGAGCTCCCAGGTGCCGCGCTCGGCGAGCAGCAGGAGCCAGGCGTCGACCGCGCCGGGCGCGACGGCGGCGAGCGCCCCCGCACCGGGGACCAGGTCCAGCCCGGCGGCGCGGTAGTGCTCGATGGTCGCGCCGGCCGGGGCCGGGCCCTGGCCCATGAGCACGCGGGGTCCGGCGTCCGTGGTGACGAGCGCGACGAGGTCGCCGCCGGGCCCGTTGAGGTGCGGTTCGACCACGTGCAGCACGAACGCACCGGCCACCGCCGCGTCGAAAGCGTTCCCGCCGCGCTCGAGCACCGCCTGCGCCGCCGCGGACGCCAGCCAGTGTGTCGAGGACACCATGCCGAAGCTGCCCTTCAGCGTGGGCCGGGTGGTGTGGGCCGGGGGCGTCGTGAACGCGCTGACGTGGGATGCGGTGGTCTGCGGGGCCGTGGAAGGGTGCGCCATCACCCCAGCGTAGGGCCACCGTCCGCGCGACCGGCGAGAGCCGGGCACGGTATCCGGTACTCCGACAGCAGACTTGGCAAGCCGCGCCGCGGGGGTAAGACTAGCGGGGACCACGAACGCGACCGGCGCCCACCACTGCGCCCGACACCAGCTCCCTTGGAGGCGACCCACTTGCCAGGACTGAACCTGACTCGCGATGAAGCACGTGCCCGCGCCGACCTGCTCTCCGTGGACTCGTACCACGTGAGTCTGGACCTGACACGTGGCGAGACGGTGTTCGGGACGACCACGGTGGTGCGGTTCTCCGCGACCGCCGGCGCCTCGACGTTCATCGACGCGGTGACGGACACGGTCCACCAGGTGACGCTCAACGGCGTCGACCTGGACGCGGCGCGTGTCTCCGACGGCGTGCGCATCCAGCTGGAGAACCTGGCCGAGCAGAACGAACTGACCGTCGTCGCCGACGGCCTCTACATGAACACCGGCGAGGGCCTGCACCGGTTCGTCGACCCGGTGGACGACGAGGTCTACCTGTACAGCCAGTTCGAGGTCCCGGACTCCCGGCGCATGTTCGCCGTCTTCGAGCAGCCCGACCTGAAGGCACGCTTCCGGTTCACCGTCACGGCGCCGGCGCACTGGGCCGTCGTCTCCAACTCCCCCACCCCGGAGCCGGTCCCCGCGGATTCCGCGGGCAGCACCGTCAGCGCCGCCACCTGGGACTTCGAGCCGACCCCGGTGCTCTCCTCGTACGTCACGGCGCTCGTGGCCGGCCCGTACCAGAGCATCACCTCGGAGCTGACCAGCGCCGACGGCCGCACGATCCCGCTCGGCGTCTTCGCCCGCAAGTCGCTCATGCAGTTCGTGGACGCCGAGGACATCTTCGCGATCACCCGCGCCGGTTTCGCGTTCTACGAGAAGCAGTTCGGCACGCCGTACCCGTTCGCGAAGTACGACCAGCTGTTCGTGCCCGAGTTCAACGCCGGCGCCATGGAGAACGCCGGCGCGGTGACGTTCACCGAGACGTATGTCTTCCGCTCCAAGGTCGCCGAGGCGACCGTCGAGCGGCGCGCCATCACCGTGCTGCACGAGCTCGCCCACATGTGGTTCGGCGACCTGGTGACGATGCGCTGGTGGAACGACCTGTGGCTGAACGAGTCGTTCGCCGAGTACATGTCGACCCTCGCCGCGGCGGAGGCCACCGAGTACACGACGGCGTGGACGACGTTCTCGTCGCTCGAGAAGAGCTGGGCCTACCGGCAGGACCAGCTGCCGACGACGCACCCGATCGTCGCCCCGATCAATGACCTCGAGGACGTGCAGGTCAACTTCGACGGCATCACGTACGCCAAGGGCGCCTCGGTGCTCAAGCAGCTCGTGGCGTGGGTCGGCCAGGAGGAGTTCATGGCCGGGGTGCGCGAGTACTTCGGCAAGCACGCCTGGTCCAACACCGAGCTGACGGACCTGCTCTCCGAGCTGGAGAAGGCCAGCGGCCGGGACCTGAGCGACTGGGGCCGGGCCTGGCTGGAGACCGCCGGCGTCAACACCCTCGCCCCGGAGATCGAGTCCGACGGCGGTGAGGTGATCACCTCCTTCGCCGTCGTGCAGACCGCCCCGGAGGACCACGCGACGCTGCGGCCGCACCGCACCGCGATCGGCTTCTACGACGTCGACGACGCCGGCCGGCTGGTCCGCAACCACCGGGTGGAGCTCGACGTCGCCGGCGAGCGCACCGAGGTGCCCGAGCTGGTCGGCATGGAGCGGCCCGACCTGATCCTCGTCAACGACGACGACCTCGCCTACGCGAAGGTGCGCCTGGACGAGAACTCGCTGGCCACCGCCAAGCGCCACCTGCGGAACTTCGCGCAGTCCCTGCCCCGCACCCTGGTGTGGAACTCGGCGTGGGACGCGACCCGCGACGGGGAGAGCCCCGCCCGCGACTACGTCGACCTCGTCCTGGCGAACATCGACGCCGAGACGGACTCGACCGTCGTCCTGGTGCTGCTGCGCCAGCTGATGGCGACCCTGTACCAGTTCGTCGCCGAGGACCACCGCCGCGAGGCCCTCGAGCGGTCCGCCGACGCGATGCTGCGCCTGGCCCGGGACGCGCGTGCCGGTTCGGACCACCAGCTGCAGTTCGTCAAGTCCTTCGCGGCGCTGGCGCGCACCGACGCTCAGCTCGACGCGGTGACCGCCCTGCTGGACGGCCAGGAGACGCTGACCGGGCTGACCATCGACACCGACCTGCGGTGGGAGCTGCTCGTGGCCCTCGTCGCGGGCGGCCGTCGCGGGACCGCCGACATCGACGCCGAGTACGAGCGGGACGCCACCGCGACCGGTGCACGGATGGCCGCCATGGCGCGCGCCGCCGTTCCCACCGCGGAGGCCAAGGCCGAGGCGTGGGACGCCGTCGTCGAGCGTGCCGAGTTCCCCAACGCGGTGCAGCAGGCCGTGATCGCCGGGTTCAAGCGGGCGCACGACGAGTCTCTGCTGACCCCGTTCACCGAGAAGTACTTCGCCGCGATCGAGCACGTGTGGGCCACCCGCACGCACGAGATCTCCGAGCAGATCGTCCAGGGGCTCTACCCGAACCGGCCGATCAGCGCGGACGCCGTGGCCGCGACGGACGCGTTCCTCGACCAGCTCGGCGACCGCAGCCCGGCGCTGCGCCGGCTGGTGCGCGAGGGGCGCGACGACGTCGTGCGGGCACTGGCCGCACGGGAGCGGGACACCGCGGTCCTCACCGCCTCGTGAGCGAGCACCGGTTCGCGGTCTCCGTCGCCTGGACCGGGGACCGCGGCGAGGGCACCGCCACCTACCGCGGCTACGGACGCGACCACGAGGTGTCCTCCCCCGGCGTGCCCACGCTGCTCGGCTCGGCCCACCGCACCTTCCACGGCGACGCGGACCGGTGGAACCCCGAGCTGCTCCTCGTGGCCGCCCTGAGCGAGTGCCACATGCTCTCCTACCTGCACGTGTGCGTGCGCCACGACGTGGTCGTCACCGGGTACGACGACGACGCGTCGGGGTCGATGCGGCTGAACGCGGACGGCTCGGGCGAGTTCACCGAGGTCACCCTCCGCCCGCGGGTCCGGCTCGCCGACCCGGCGCAGGCGGAGCTCGCCACCACCCTCCACGGGGAGGCCTCCCGGCTGTGCTTCATCGCGCGCAGCGTCGCCTTCCCCGTCCACCACGAGCCGGCCGTCGTCTGAGGCCGTCCCGGATCCGCACGTTCCGAAGGAGCTCCGCCGTGTCGACTCGTCCCCAGCTGCCCGCCCGTCCGGTGGCCGATCCGCGTGCCGTCCTGACCGGTGATCACTGGCGGATCACCGTGCTCACCGAGGGCCTCGTGCGGCTCGAGTGGTCCGAGGACGGCGGGTTCGAGGACCGCGCATCGACGTTCGCCCTGAACCGTCAGCTGCCCGTCCCGCAGTTCGAGGCGCGAGAGAACGGGATGCTGGAGATCGTCACGAGCCAGTTCCGGCTCGCCTACGACCGCGGGCCGTTCTCCCCGCAGGGTCTCTCCGTGCAGGCCACCGGCGGCTGGACCAACCACCGCAGCACCTGGCGGTACGGCGACGACGAGCTGGCCCCGGTCAACCTCGGCGGCACCGCACGCACCCTCGACGAGGCGGACGGCGCCATCCCGCTCGAGGACGGTGTGCTCGCCGCCAGCGGGGTCGCCGTGCTCGACGACTCCCGCTCCTTCCTCTTCACCGAGGGCGGCGGCTTCGGCTCCCGCGAGGCCGGCCGCACCGACCTGTACGTCTTCGCCTACAACCGGGACTACGACGCCGCGCTCGCCGCGTTCCACGCCGTCTCCGGTGCCACCCCGCTGCTGCCGCGCTGGACGCTCGGCAACTGGTGGAGCCGCTACCACGACTACCACCAGGACGAGTACCTGGCCCTGATGGACCGGTTCGCCGCCGAGGACCTGCCGTTCTCCGTCGCGGTCATCGACATGGACTGGCACCGGGTGGGCTCCGTGCCGCCGGGCCAGGGCACCGGCTGGACCGGGTACAGCTGGGAACGGCGCCTCTTCCCGGACCCGGAGGCGTTCCTGGCCGGGCTGCACGAGCGCGGCCTGCACACCACCCTGAACCTCCACCCGGCCGACGGGGTGCGCTCCTTCGAGGACGCCTACGCCGCGATGGCGCAGCGGATGGGCGTGGACCCGGAGTCGGGCGTGCCGGTGCCCTTCGACATCACCGACCCGGAGTTCGCCGAGGCGTACTTCGACGTGCTGCACCACCCGCTCGAGGACGCCGGCGTCGACTTCTGGTGGGTCGACTGGCAGCAGGGCCACTTCAGCCGGATCCGCGACGTCGACCCGCTGTGGATGCTCAACCACCTGCACTACCTGGACGCGGCGCGCGACGGCGGTCCGCTGGCCGGCCGGGCGCTGACGTTCTCCCGATACGCCGGACCCGGCTCCCACCGCTACCCGATCGGGTTCTCAGGCGACAGCATCATCACGTGGGACTCTCTGCGGTTCCAGCCGTACTTCACGGCGACCGCGGCCAACATCGGCTACGGCTGGTGGAGCCACGACATCGGCGGCCACATCGCCGGCGTGCGCGACGACGAACTGATGACCCGGTGGGTGCAACTGGGCGTCTTCTCCCCCATCCTGCGGCTGCACTCGACGAACAACCCGTTCCTGCTCAAGGAACCGTGGAACTACCCGGCCGAGACGCGGACGGCGATCAGCGACGCGCTGCGGCTGCGGCACCGGCTCGTGCCCTACCTGCACACGATGAATCACCGCGCCGCCGCCGGCACCGCGCTCGTGCGGCCGATGTACCACCTGCACCCGGGCCGCGACGAGGCGTACACGGTGCCGCACCAGTTCGCCTTCGGGTCCGAGCTGCTCGTCGCCCCCATCACGTCGCCCCGCGATCCGCTGACCCGTTGCGGCGCGGTGACCGCGTGGCTGCCGCCGGGCCGCTGGACCGACGTCGTCAGCGGGCAGATCTACGACGGCGACCGGTCCTTGGCGCTCCACCGCGACCTCGACGCGATCCCCGTCCTGCTGCGCGACGGCGGCATCCTGCCCCTGGCCGGCAGCAGCACCGCGGACACCGGCCAGCTCGACGCCGCCGCGCTGCCGACGGCGCTCGAGGTGCTGATCGCCCCCGGGGACGCCGGCTCGTTCGACCTGGTGGAGGACGACGGCACCGGCGCCGGGCCGGACACGGCGCCCGTCGTCACGGGTCTGCGGTGGGAGTCGAGCGGACGGTTCACCGTCCGTCCGGCCGAGGGCCGCCCTTCCCCGGACGGGAGCCGCACGGTCGACGCCGCCGACGTCGTGCCCGCCGAACGCACCTGGACGATCACGTGGCTCACGGATCGGCGCCCGAGCGCGGTGACCGTCGAGGGCGACCGCGTCGACGTCCGCGACGGAGCCCACCGGTTCAGCGTCACGGTCACCGCCCCGACCGACCGGCCGCTCGTCCTCCAGCTGACGTTCGACGAGCCGGAACCGGCGCCCACACCGGACCTGGACGCCCTGCTCACCCGGCTCGCCGGCGCCCAGTGGGAGAACGACGCCAAGCCGCCGGTGTGGACGCTGATCACCTCGGAGCGGCCGACGGCGGCGAAGCTGGCCGGGCTGCAGGCACTCGACGTCCCCGCCGCCCTGCTCGGCGCCCTGACGGAGCTGTTGACCGCGCGGGACTGACGGCTCAGCTCTCGGACCGCACCGAAGGCGGGCTGGATCACGGGATCGTGGTTCGTCTCACGGCGCGTTTCCAAGCCTCCGGACAGGGTCGGCACCTACGCTGGATCGGTCCCCAACCGCTGCGGAAGGATTCTGCGTGTCCGTGCTCTCCTCGACGTCCGATGCGAGCCAGCCCCTCCAATCGGTCGCCCAGGCGGCCAATCAGATCGACGTCGTGCGCCTGCTCTGGATCATCGGCGTCGCCGCCGTCGCCTGGGTCGTCGTGCGTCTGTTCATCAACGTCGTCGTCGGTCGTATCCGCAAGGGAAACACGATCTTCAAGCGGGGCGGTTTCCGCTGGGCGGCGCCCTCGGTGAACCCGGACGACCACGTGCGCCGGGCCCAGCGGGCGGAGACCATCGGCTCGCTCCTGAAGTCGGTCGCGGCCGTGATCATCTGCGCGCTGACCATCACGACGGGGCTGCAGGCGCTCGGCTGGAACATCGCGCCGCTGCTCGCGAGCGTCAGTATCGCCGGTGTCGCCATCGGTTTCGGCGCCCAGCAGCTGATCCGCGACTTCATCGCCGGCATCTTCCTGACGGTCGAGGACCAGTTCGGCATCGGTGACGTCATCCAGGTGGGCACCATCGAGGGCCGCGTCGAGGCGGTCAGCCTGCGCATCACCCGGCTCGTCGACGACGACGGCACCATCTGGTACCTGCGCAACGGCGAGATGCTGATGATCGGCAACAAGAGCCAGGGCAAGAGCGCGTCCTACCGGCGTCGCCGCAAGTCCCCGATCAAGCGGGTCGCCGAGCCCGGGACCGCGCAGCAGCGCACGGTGTACCGGCCGATCACCGACCAGCACACGGTGACGACGCCGCGCACGGCGAATCAGCGCGTCATCGTCGGACGCCAGTCGGTCGACCGGCGCAGCGCAGACACGAAGGGTCACCCCACGGTGGGCGGCGACGGCAGCAGCGCCACGGCGTCCGGACGCCCCGGGACCGGGATCGGCGAAGGGACCCGTTCATGAGCGACGACAAGCAGCACCGCACCACGGACGCCCCCGGCTCCCCGCACCCGGAGCGTCGCTCCGGCGCGGCCTCGGGCCCGGCGCGTCCCGCGCTCGGCGTCGGCGTCGGGCCCGGACAGGCGTCCCAGCTCCGGCCAGCCGGCGCGGGCGTCTTCACGCCGCCGCCGTCGACGTTCTACGAGGATGTGGGCGGCGAGCCGACGTTCCGGGCGCTGACGGACGCGTTCTACGACGGGGTGGCGGCGGATCCGCAGCTGCGCGCCCTGTACCCGGAGGAGGATCTGGGACCGGCGAAGGACCGGCTCCGTGGCTTCCTCGAGCAGTACTGGGGTGGCCCGACGACGTACTCGCAGCAGCGCGGCCATCCCCGGCTGCGGATGCGGCACGCCCCGTTCACCGTGACGCCCGCGATGCGGGAAAGGTGGCTGATGCACATGCGTGCCGCCGTGGACACGCTGCACCTGGCGCCCTTGCACGAGCAGATGCTCTGCGACTACCTCGAGCGCGCGGCGCACGCGATGGTCAACGCTCCCGAGGATCCGCAGGACCCGGCGAGCGGGGTGACCCGGCCCTCCTGACCCCCTGGCCGACGCTGTCTCAGACCTTGACCAGGACGTGCCCGCGGGCGTTGCTCAGGCGCACCCACCGCTGGACGCCGAACGCCGCCATGTCGTCCGCCGGGCTCGACGTCGCTCCCGGTGCGACCGACGGGCCGAGGAAGCCGAGCAGTTCGGCAGCGTAGGCGGCCGCCAGCGGGATCCGGTCCCGGGCGCAGGCGTCGGAGCCGTTCGGGAGCTCGTCGTCGAGCAGCCCCTCGGCCGGGACGGCCAGCACCGCGCGTCGCACCGTGTGCAGGACGGCGCTGCCGGCGTCCTTGGGCAGGGCGTCGCGGACCAGCTCGATGCCGTGCCGGGCCGCATCGCGCAGCCGGTCGGCCGGGGCGACGCCGAGGGGCTCCCAGCCGCGGCGCGGAGCGGCGATGCCGGCCCAGGGCTCGGTGAGCGTGGTCGGCGGGATGGGCAGCCGCCGGGAAGCAGGGTCGCCGGCCTGGGTGGCCTCGTCCCGCGTGGCCCCGGTCCGGAAGCTTCCGGCCTGAGTACCCCCGACCCGGTCGGGTCCCGCCTCGCCCGTCCGGGCCAACCGGTCCGCCACCGCCGCGAGCGGCACGGTCACGTCGAGACCGTCGGCCGACTCGTCGACGAGCGCCATCGTCCGCAGCCCGAGCACCGTGGGACCGGACTCGCCGAACCCCGGCGGACGCAGCACGCACACCGTCGCGGCGACGACCGCGCCGGTGACGGCAAGCCGGATGCCGCCGTCGTCCACCTGCCGGGCGCGCGCCACGAAGGTGCGCAGGTCCTCGGCGGACCGGGCGTCGGCGAAGATCAGGTCCCGGGTCACCGCGTCACTTCCGACGCCGGAACGGCACGGGCTCACCGTGCCAGTGTTCAAGAGCGGCCCGCTGCTCGGCAGTGAGCCGGACGGGTGCGCCGCTCGACCGGTCCACGAGCACCATCGTGGTGGCGCCCAGCGCGTACACCGTCGACTCGTCGCGCTCGGCCACGAGATAACCGAAGTCGTAGCTCGATCCCCCGACGCTCGTGACCCAGATCTTCACGAACACGGGCCGGTTCCGGTAGGTCAGCGGCTGCCGGTACTCGATCTCCTGCCGGCCGACCAGGGTGAAGCGCTCCGGTCCCACCAGGTCGTCGAACGTCTGCCCGGCCCGGTCCGCGGGCAGCACCACCTCGTCGAGCGGAGCGTGGGCCAACTGCACGCGGGCGTTCTCGAAGTACTGCAGGTAGACGACGTTGTTGACGTGGCCGTAGGCGTCCATGTCGCCGAAGCGCAGCTGCACGGGCATGTAGAGGGAATCGGGCATGTATCCATCCTTTCAGAGGGCAGCCGGCGCAGCGGACGAGCCGACCTGCCCCCGACGCGCGGATCGGCCGACGTCGTGCGACCGCCTATCATGTATCCGGGACGCCGAGTTCCGCACACTGCACGCTCCACCACCGCCAGCACCGCCACCGATGAGGAGGGCCGATGTCCGCACTGGACTCGCCGGAGACCCGCACCCGGAACCTGCTGCACGTGCTCGACGTCGACGACCTCGACGGAGCCCGCACGCACGAGGACGTCTTCGTCGGGGTGTCGGAGCGGCAGCCGCGCGGCCGGGTGTTCGGCGGACAGGTCCTCGCACAGTCCATCATCGCGGCGGTGCGCACGGTCGAGGGGGTCCGGCCCATCCATTCCCTGCACGGGTACTTCCTGCGGCCCGGCGACTCGGAGAAGCCCATCACGTACGGCGTCGAGCGGCTGCGCGACGGGCGCTCGTTCTCCGCCCGCCGGGCCCACGCCTACCAGAACGGCGCACCGATCCTGTCGATGATCGCGTCGTTCCAGAGCGAGGACGAGGGCCTGGACCACCAGGAGGAGATGCCCGACGTGCCGGCGCCGGAGACGCTGCCGACGACGGCGGACCTGCTCGCCGGTCTCGACCACCCCATGGCCCGCAAGTGGTCCGACGACCGGCCCTTCGACATCCGGCACCTCGACGGCGGCGTGTACCTACGCCCGGACCCGGAGCGGCCCGCGTCGCAGGCGGTGTGGATGCGCACGCACGGTCCGATGCCCGACGACGAGAACCTCAACCGCGCGGCGCTGGCCTACGCCACCGACTTCACGATCCTCGAGTCGATCCTGCGCCGGCACGGGCTGGCCTGGTCGACGCCCGGCGTGAGCTTCGCCTCGCTGGATCACGCGATGTGGTGGCACCGGCCCGTACGGGTCGACGAGTGGCTGCTGTACGTGCAGAGCTCGCCGTCCGCGTCCGGCGCCCGTGGGCTCGGCATCGGCCGGATCTTCACCCGCGACGGCGCGCTCGTGGCCACCGTCGCGCAGGAGGGCATGGTCCGGGTCCCCCCGGGCACGGGCGACTGACCGTCGGACTGCGCCGGGCACTCACAGGGAGATCGAGAAGCCTCCGTCGGACTTGAGCAGCTGGCCGTTGACCCAGCCGCCGTCGGCCGAGAGCAGGAACGCGATCAGCCGGGCGGCGTCGTCGGGCGTGCCTAGCGTGCCCGTGGGCTGGAGGGCGGTGAGGTCGGCGCGCACGGTGTCGTCCATCCAGCCGGTGTCGACCGGGCCGGGGTTGACGACGTTGGCCCGGATGCCGGCACTACCGAGCTCCTTCGCCGCAGCGATGACGATCCGGTCCAGCGCGCCCTTGCTCGCCCCGTAGGGCAGGTTGAAGGCGACGTGGTCGCTGGTCAGCGCGACGATGCGGCCTCGGCCGGCCAGCTCGGCCGGGAACTGCGCGGCGAAGGCACGGATCAGCTGCCACGGCGCGCGGGCGTTGACGGCCATGTGGCGGTCGAAGCTCTGAACGGTGGTGTCCGCGATGGCCGAGTCGACCGATTCGGCGTGGCTGAGGACGAGCGCGGCGACGGCGCCGTGTGCCTCGCGTGCCTGCTCGACGACGCGATCCGGGACGGCGGGATCGGCGAGATCCGCCTCAAGCAGGGTGACCCGCGCTCCCCGCTCCCGCAGGTCGGCGACGAGCCCGTCGAGATCGCCGGGCGTCGTCCCCCAGGGCATGCGTTGCTCGTAGGCGGTCCACACCGGGAGCACGAGGTCCCAGCCGTCCGTGGCGAGCCGTCGGCATATGGCCGCACCGATGTTCGTGGACCGGCCGACGCCGGTGACGACGGCGGTCAGCCTCTCGACGTTCTCCTGTGACTTCACCCGCCCGAGACTAGCGGCCGCCGGCGCTACGGGGGTCGCCCGGCGTGTCAGGTGTCGGCCGGGGCGTCCGTCTCCGCGTCGGGCTCGTCCGTCGCGTCGAGGCGGGCCAGATCCGCCAGCGCGGCACGGGCGCGGTCGATCCGGTCCGCCTCCGGGTCGTCCCACCAGCGGGAGCCTCGTTCGCCGAGGCCGTGCTTGGCGAGGTCGACCCGACGACGGGCGGCCGCCACGGCGGCGTCGTCGCCCGCCGCCTTTGCCGTCCGGACGCCCGAGCGCCCGCGTCCGAGGTGGGATGTCAGGGCCGCGACCACCTCGTCGGGCAGGCAGGGGTCCGTGCGACGCCACCGCCGGCCGTTGACCACCAGCCAGCGCTCGTCCTCATTCGCCACGTCGGCCATGCCGCTCCTTCGTTCCGCACCGTGCTCCGGCGACAGTCTGTCAGCCCGCACCCTCTGCGCCACTCCTCCGTCGTTCGGCAGGGGCTAGCGTGAGGACATGGACCGGGAGGGCCGGCGGCGCGGGAGTCTGACCTGGGTGTGGCTGGCCAGCGTGGCGGGACTGGTGCACGCCGGCGTCAGCGCCTACTGGGCTCTCGGTGGGCGGGCGCTGTTGAGCACCGTCGGATCCTGGGCCGTCCAGTTGGCCGCGGACGCGCCCGTGGCGGCGGGTCTCGGGCTCGGCGTGGTGGCCGTGGTGAAGGCCGCTGCCGCGGTGGTCCCGGCCGCCGTCGCGCACGGCCGGATCGGCGGACAGCGTGGATGGCGGGCGATCAGTTGGGCGGGCGCGGCCGCACTGATCGTCTACGGCGGTGCCAACACCGCGGTGAGCAATGCGGTGCTCACGGGGCTGATCGATCCCGCCGGCGGTTACGACCGCGACGCCATGATCGGACATGCGTGGCTGTGGGACCCACTGTTCCTGCTCTGGGGACTCGCGCTGGCGGCCCACCTGTGGACGAGCCGGCGAGGGAGCGCCGGAGACCTCACCCGTGTCGGGCGGACACCATGACCCACGGACGTGATGAGGCCCCGGACAGGTGATCCTGTCCGGGGCCTCGTCGTGTCCGCAGTCGCCGCTCGCGCGGCCGACGTCAGTCGCGGGTGAGCTTGCGGTGCGTCACCCGGTGCGGGCGCGCGGCGTCCGCACCGAGGCGCGCGATCTTGTTCTCCTCGTACGCTTCGAAGTTGCCCTCGAACCAGTACCAGTTCGCCGGGTCCTCGTCCGTGCCCTCGTAGGCCAGGATGTGGGTCGCGACGCGGTCGAGGAACCACCGGTCGTGGGAGACGACGACGGCGCAGCCGGGGAACTCGAGCAGGGCGTTCTCGAGGCTGCCGAGGGTCTCGACGTCCAGGTCATTGGTCGGCTCGTCGAGCAGCAACAGGTTGCCGCCCTGCTTCAGGGTCAGCGCCAGGTTCAGCCGGTTGCGCTCACCACCGGAGAGCACGCCCGCCTTCTTCTGCTGGTCCGGGCCCTTGAAACCGAACGCCGAGACGTAGGCACGGGACGGCATCTCGACGTTGCCGACGTTGATGTAGTCCAGCCCGTCGGAGACGACCTCCCACAGCGACTTGTTGGGGTCGATGCCGCCACGGCTCTGGTCGACGTAGGAGATGCGGACGGTGTCGCCGATCTTCAGCTCGCCGCCGTCCAGCTCCTCCTGGCCCACGATCGTCTTGAACAGGGTGGTCTTGCCGACGCCGTTCGGGCCGATGATGCCGACGATGCCGTTGCGGGGCAGCGAGAACGAGAGCCCGTCGATGAGCAGCCGGTCCCCGAAGCCCTTGCGGAGGTGGTCGGCCTCGATGACCTGGCTACCCAGACGCGGGCCCGGCGGGATCTGGATCTCCTCGAAGTCCAGCTTCCGGGTGCGCTCGGCCTCGGCGGCCATCTCCTCGTAGCGGGCCAGACGAGCCTTCGACTTGGTCTGGCGGCCCTTCGCGTTCGAGCGGACCCAGTCCAGCTCGTCGCTCAGGCGCTTCGCCATCTTGGCGTCCTTCTTGCCCTGCACCTCGAGGCGAGCGCGCTTCTTCTCCAGGTAGGTGGAGTAGTTGCCCTCGTAGGGGTAGAGCCGACCGCGGTCGACCTCACAGATCCACT
The DNA here is from genome assembly GCF_036881825.1 of Tersicoccus mangrovi. Taxonomy (NCBI): domain Bacteria; kingdom Bacillati; phylum Actinomycetota; class Actinomycetes; order Micrococcales; family Micrococcaceae; genus Tersicoccus; species Tersicoccus mangrovi. Next base: position 260,211 of record NZ_JBAJMW010000002.1, read on the forward strand.
GGGCGACGTGGTCGAGGAAGTACCGGTCGTGGGTGACGGCGAGGACGGCACCCGGGTAGGCGGCCAGGTGGGACTCCAGCCACTGCACGCTCTCCGCGTCCAGGTGGTTGGTGGGCTCGTCGAGCAGCAGGAGGTCCGGCTTGCTCAGCAGCAGCTTGCACAGCGCCACACGGCGGCGCTCACCACCGGAGAGGACGGTGACGTCGGCGTCCGGCGGCGGGCACCGCAGGGCGTCCATCGCCTGCTCGAGCTGCGAGTCGATGTCCCAGGCGTCGGCGGCGTCGATCGCCTCCTGGAGCTTGCCCATCTCCTCGAGCAGCGCGTCGTAGTCGGCGTCCGGGTTCGCCATCTCCTCGGAGATGGCGTTGAACCGCTGGATCTTCTCGTAGATCTCGCCGACGCCCTCCTGGACGTTGCCGAGGACGGTCTTCTCCTCGTTCAGCGGCGGCTCCTGCTGGAGGATGCCGACCGTGTACCCGGCGCTGAGCCGGGCCTCGCCGTTCGAGGGCGTGTCCAGGCCGGCCATGATCTTCAGGATGGTGGACTTGCCGGCGCCGTTGGGCCCGACGACGCCGATCTTGGCGCCCGGGAAGAACGACATGCTGACATCGTCGAGGATGACCTTGTCGCCCACCGCCTTGCGCGCTTTGGTCATGGTGTAGATGAATTCGGCCATGCTTTCAAGGCTAGTCGGTGGCCGCGCCCATGTCCTACCCGGCTCCGTGCGGCCCCCGTCTCCGTCACCGCCCGTGCCCGAGTGTCCCGGGCGGTGACGGGCACAGCGCGACGCCGGCGGGACACCGGCAGGTGCTCAACACAGGAGCTCAGAAGGGGACGGCCTGCTTGTCCTCCGCCTCCTCGAAGGCGTCCAGTTCGGCCCGACCGGGCGTGTCTTCCCCCGTCGAGCGGCGGTCCGTCCCGCCCTCGTGGGCGAACGCGCCGTCATCCGCGCCGACCTCCGTGCCGCCCCGCGGGCCCGCCGCGTCGTCGACGATCTCCCCCGTCGCCGCGTCCACCCCGGCCGGTGGGCGCTCGTTGCCGGTGGCCCCGCCGCGGAAGTTGGTCGTGCCCAGCCGGAGGTTGTGGCCGATGCTGTCCGCTTCGATCTGCACGTTGGTGCCGGATTTGCCGTCCCGCTCCCAGGGCCGGACCTTGAGCCGGCCCGTCACGACCACCGGCTGCCCCTTCGCCAGGCTGCACCCGGCGTTGCGCGCCAGGTTGCGGAAGCAGACCACGGAGTACCAGTTGGTCGCCCCGTCCACCCACGCGCCGGTCTGCCGGTCCAGCCACCGTTCGGTGCTCGCGAGCCGGAAGCTCGTGATCGCGTCGCCCTTCGCGGTGGTGCTGCCGGTCACGTCGGACCCGATGTTGCCCACCACGGTGATCGTCTCGCTCATCTCTCGTCCCGCCTTCCAGGCGTCCCTCGTGCTCTCCGCGGACGGTCGCCGCGGGCCGGTGGTGCACCGGTGGGACCAGCGTGCGTGCCGGGACAACGGAAAGAGACGGTTCGGACGTCGCCTGTGGACAGAGCCGGTTCGCCGGAGCCCTGTGGAGGAAGAACGGCACCTGCGAGGGGCCACGGCCGAGACGTTGTCGAGGAGGAGCCGTCGTGCGCCCGTTGCTAGGGTTGACCATGGACACGTGCCCTCAGGCACGCCGCCGCGCCGGCCCCAGTAGCTCAGCGGATAGAGCAGGAGCCTTCTAATCTCTTGGTCGGGGGTTCGACTCCCTCCTGGGGCACCAGCCCGTCGCGGGCACCGGCTGTCACGCCGCCCGCATCCGCTCGCTCGACGATCGAGTCAGGCCCGCTGACAGCGTCAGATGGTGAGCGGCCGCGAGGCGTCCCAGAACTTCTTCCGGAACAGCCGGCTCGTGCGCGGGTCCACGAAGATCAGGTACAGCGCGAATCCGACACCGATGACCGCCGCGAGCTGCCGAGCCAGGTTGAGGTCGACGTTCAGGTACGGGAACACGTCGAGCTGATCGGTGATCGCGTAGATCATCAGGAACGCCATGACGAGGAACAGGGCGCGGACCTGCCAGTCGTCGCGCACGCCGGTGACCGCGAACAGGGGCAGCAGCCACACCACGTACCAGGACTGGATCATGGGCGAGAACACGACGACCGCGGCCATCGCGAGCGTCATCCGCCGAATGAGCTTCTCGTGGTTGCCGACGAAGAACAGCCAGATCACGACGAGGAACCCGACGACCTTGCCGAGGGTGTGCACGATCGTCGCCGCGCCCCACCCGTCGAGCCCGAACGCGTTCAGTCCGGTGGCCACCATGAGGCCGATCAGGCCCACCGGCGCGTACCAGATCCACACGTTCCCGGTGGTGCTCAGGGCGCCGATCCATCCGAAGCCGAGGCCGTTGAGCACGCCGGCCCCGCCGATGAGGGCGAGCGAGATGAGCCCGGTGATGGCGCAGTACCCGATCCGGCGTGGCCAGGAGGCGCCGCGGCCGGCCCACATCAACCCGAGGAACGGCAGGAACACGATGGTGATCGGCTTGATGCCGACGGACGCCGTCACGAGCACGATGCCGAGGATCGGGCGGCGGACGGCCGTCAGGTAGATGCCGGCGACGGCGAGCCCGATCATCAGCGCGTCGTTGTGGGCGGCGGCGATGAAGTTGGTGAGGAAGAGCGGGTTGGCCACAGAGAGCCAGAGTGCCCGGGTCGGGTCGATGCCGTGGAGGCGTGCGAGCTTCGGCACCGCCCACAGGCACAGCAGGATGCCGATCAGCGAGGAGAGGCGGAACAGCATGACGGACCACTCGAGGTTGGCCCCGGTGACCGTGACGATGCCCTGCTCGATGCCGAGGAACAACGGGCCGTACGGGGGCGGGCTCTCGGACCACAGCTGGTCCGCGCCGCGCTGGAAGAAGCCCTCGATGCTCGAGACACCGTCGTGGTACGGGTCGAGCCCGTTGACCATGACGAGGCCCTGCGCGATGTAGGAGTAGACGTCCCGGCTGAACAGCGGGATGGTCGCGTACATGGGGATGCCCCACAGGCCGATCGCCCGCAGCACGGACCGCCGCGCGTCGTCGGAGGACCAGTCCCGGACCTGCTGGCCCAGCCGTAGCCAGGCCCGGATGAGGAGCATCCCGCCGACGGCGAGCAGCACGACGGAGACGACGACGCCGGTCGTCGTGAAGCGCATCGGGATGATGACGGGGTTCTGCCGCAGCGGGGACGAGCCGGGCAACCAGCCGACGCCCAGGGAACCGACGATCAGCAGGAGCGAACCGACCAGGCCCTGGATCAGGGAGGACGGGCGACGGATCCTGCGAGGCTCGGTCGCGGCGGCTCCCTCGGACTCCGCCGCCGGCGTGCGGCCGGCCGGAGGAGACTGGGTCATGCACCTACTCCTCGTTGGCTCGACGCACCCGCACCCGTTCTCGCCCGGCGCTGGTCCCACGGGCCGGCGGGCCCGGCCAGTCTACCATCGACGCCCCTGCCGACCGCCGGCTCGCGGCCTCCCCGGCGACGCCGCAACGGCAGGCCACGGGAACGGCCCGGGAGCGACCGAGAAGGCACGCAGGCGGCACGAAGGACGGCGCTCGGACGCCGACGCGTCACAGGTCGGCGGTGTGCGTCGGCGGTGTTTGTCGGTGGTGGCGGCTAGGTTGGGGTCGTGTCTACATCACAGGAACGAATCGTCTGGATCGACTGCGAGATGACGGGGCTCGACCCCGTGGCGGATGCCCTGATCGAGGTCGCGGTGCTCGTCACCGACTCCGAGCTGAACATCCTCGGAGACGGGGTCGACGTCGTCATCAAGCCCCCCGCCGGAGCGGTCGAGGCGATGGGCGACTTCGTGCGGCAGATGCACACCACCTCCGGTCTCATCACCGAGCTGGACGGCGGGGTGAGCCTTCAGGAGGCGCAGCGCCAGGTGATGGAGTACCTGCACGCCTGGGTTCCGGATGCGAAGAAGGCACCGCTCGGCGGCAACTCGGTGGGCACCGACCGGGTCTTCCTCGTCCGGGACATGCCCGAGGTGGTCGAGCACCTGCACTACCGCATCATCGACGTCTCCACCATCAAGGAACTGTCCCGCCGCTGGTTCCCGCGCGCCTACTTCCAGGCGCCCGCCAAGACCGGCGGACACCGGGCGCTCGGTGACATCCGGGACTCGATCGACGAACTGCGCTACTACCGGGGTGCCGTCATGGTGCCGCCGCCGGGGCCGGACTCCGAGACCGCCAAGCGGATCGCGACCCAGGTCATGGCCGGGTCCGCGACGCTGACGGCGCCCACCGAGACGGCCTGACCGGTCGGCGTGAGGCCGCTCACGCGGTCCGCGCCGTGGTCGGGAGCCGTTCTCCCAGCCTGTACACTGGTTCTCGCTGCTTTGGCCCGGGACGTTCGTGATGGGTGTCCCGCGACGGCCGCGAGTGGCTCCTGGTGGGTATAGCTCAGTTGGCAGAGCGTCTGGTTGTGGTCCAGAAGGTCGCGGGTTCGACCCCCGTTACTCACCCCGATGTGAAGGCCGCCCGGTGATCCGGTGCGGCCTTCACGCGTTCGCGCGGGCCTCCTCTCCCCCGCCGGGCGGCACCGCGCGCGTCCACCGCGCAGGCGGGAGGACCGGCACGACGACGAAGGCGAGGCACCCATGAAGCGCACGTTCTTCACCGAGGACCAGGAGCTGTTCCGCGAGGTCGCCGCGGAGTTCGTACGCCGCGAGGTCACGCCGCACTACCGCCAGTGGGACGAGGACCACCTGATGCCGCGATCGGTGTGGACCGCGGCCGGTGAGCAGGGTCTGGTCGGCCTGGCCGTCCCCGAGGAGCACGGCGGCGCCGGCCTGGACGACTACCGCTTCCGGATGGTGCTCGACGAGGAGCTCGCCAAGGGCGGCGCCCTCGGGCTCGCTCTCGCCTTCCACCTGCACGACGACCTCGTCCTGCCGGCCCTGCTGGCACACGGCACCGACGAGCAGAAGGAGCGGTGGCTGCCGGCCATGGCCAGCGGCGAGCTCGTCACCTCCTGCGCGTGGACCGAGCCCGGCGCCGGCTCCGATCTGCGCGCCGTCCGCACCCGGGCGGTGCCCGACGGCGACGGCGGCTGGCGGCTGTCCGGGCAGAAGACCTTCATCGGCAACGGCATCTCGGGCGACGCCGCGCTGGTCCTCGCCCGCACCGACGGCTCAACCGGCCGCGGCGGCGAGGACAGCTTCTCCCTCTTCTTCGTCGAGAAGGGCGAGGGCTACACGACCGGCAAGCAGTTGAACAAGATGGGGCTGCGCGCCTCCGACACGGCCGAGCTGTTCTTCGACGACGTCGCGATCCCCGCCGGCAACCTCATCGGCGAGCTCGGCGCCGGGCTGCGGTACGTGCGGGAGGCGCTGCCCCAGGCGCGTCTCGCGATCGCTGCCGCCGCGTCCGTCATCAGTCGGCAGGCGTACGAACAGGCCGTCACCTACACGGCGGACCGCAGCGTCTTCGGCGGCCGGGTCCTCGACCTGCCGACCACCCGGTTCTCCCTCGCCGATCTGCTCACCGAGGTCGAGGTCACCGAGGGGTACGTCGACCGGGCCGTGCTCGCCTTCAACGACGGCGACCTCTCGCCCGCCGAGGCGGCCCGCGTCAAGCTGTGGGCCAGCGAGCGGGCCACCTCGATCACCGACCGCTGCCTCCAGCTGCACGGCGGCTACGGCTACATCCTCGAGTACCCCATCGCCCAGGCGTTCATCGCCGCCCGGCTGCTGACGATCTTCGGCGGCACCAGCGAGATCATGAAGCAGACCATCGGCCGGGAGATCGCCGGTCCCCGGCCAGACACAGACAAGGACCACGCATGACCATCCGCCCCATCGTCATCTGGGGCGACCCGGTGCTGCACACCCGTGCCGCCGAGGTCGGTGCCTTCGACGAGGACCTGCGCACCCTCATCGCGGACATGTTCGAGACCATGGACGCCGCCAACGGCGTCGGCCTCGCCGCCCCGCAGATCGGCGTCGGCCTGCGGATCTTCACGTGGGGACTGCCGAACGACGACGAGGCTCCCGAGCGGGGCGTCGTCGTCAACCCGTCGCTGACCGTCGGGAAGATCTCCGGCGTCGACCCGGACCCTGACGAGGACGCCGAGGGCTGCCTCTCGTTCCCCGGCGAGTCCTACCCGCTGCAGCGTGCGGAGTGGGCGCGGGTCACCGGCTTCGACGGCGACGGCAATCCCCTGGAGTTCGAGGCGACCGGCTGGTTCGCGCGCTGCATGCAGCACGAGTACGACCACCTCGACGGCAAGCTGTACGTCGACCGGCTGGCGCCGCGCTGGGCGAAGAAGGCGAAGAAGGCCGTCAAGGAGCACGGCTGGAAGAGCGCCGGCACCACGTGGATGCCGGGCGTCGACCCGGACCCCTTCGGCCACTGACGCCGACCCGGACACGCCTGAGCAGCGCTCGGGAGAGGTGTGGACGGGACGGCCTGTACGCCGGGTTCTGTGCCTGCGCCGGTCACCCGAGCGCAGGTGGCGACCATCCATCTAGGAGTGCCGTTGCCGACACCCTCGAGCGGCCTACCCGGACACTCGGGCGAGCAGCCCTCGAACGTGCCCTGTCTGGCCTTGCTCCCGGTGGGGTTTACCCTGCCACCCCGGTCACCCGGGGTGCGGTGGTCTCTTACACCGCCGTTTCACCCTTACCCGCGGCCGACGAGCGGCGCGGGCGGTCTGTTCTCTGTGGCACTGTCCTGCGGGTCTCCCCGAGTGGGCGTTACCCACCACCGTGCCCTGCGGAGCCCGGACGTTCCTCGGCCGGCGCTGACGCGCCGAACGCGGCCGCCCGGCCGTCCCATCCACGGCGGCCCAGTCTACCGTTCCCTCCGCCGTGGGACCGCCGTCTGCCCCACTAGACTCGACCGGTGCTCATCCTGCTCCCACCGTCCGAGTCCAAGCGCGCCGCCCGGTCGGGGACCCCGGTCGACCTCGACGGCCTCGAGCACCCCGCGCTGACGCCGGCACGTGAGCGGGTCCTGGCCGAACTCGCCCGGGTCAGCGCCGAGCCGGACGCCCTCGACGCGCTCGGCGTCGGGCCGAGCCTGGCCGCAGACGTCGCCCGCAACGTCCGCCTGAGCACCGAGCCCGCCGCCCCTGCACACCGCGTGTACGACGGCGTGCTCTACGACGCCCTCGACCACCGCAGCCTGACCGCGGTCCAGCGCCGGCGGGCGGCCGAGAGCGTGCTGGTCGTCTCCGCGCTCTGGGGGCTGGTCGCCCTGCCCGACGCGATCCCGGCCTACCGGCTCTCGATGGGCACCCGGCTCGGAAGCCTCGGCAATCTCGCGTCCTTCTGGAAGCCGCAGTTGACCGCCGAGCTCGCCGCCCGGCCGGACGGCGAGCTGATCGTCGACTGCCGGTCCAGCACCTACGCCGCCGCGGCGTCCACCCCGCCCGAGCGCACCGTCGTCGTCGACGTGTTCCGCGAGCGCGACGGCGTCCGCTCCGTCGTCTCGCACATGGCCAAGCACACACGCGGCGAGGTGGCCCGCCATCTGCTCACCCGGCGCGGCAAGCCCCCGGTCGACGCGCAGGGCCTGCTGCGGGTGACGCGGGAGCGGTGGCCGGCGGCGGAACTGACGCGCGGCACGGCACGGCGTCCGGCGCACCTGGCGATCGTCCTGACCGACTGACGACGGCGGCTCCGGGCAGAGTTCATCGCCCGCTCATCGCCCGCTTGTCGACGGATGTCCGATCCGGGACCGATCCGGCGAGCACGGGTCGGCGAGCCTGCCGTCGTGAGGAGACCGCCTCAGGAGCGGACGAGGATGCGCCCGCACTCCTCGCACCGGACGACGGCGTCCTCGGCGGCCGCCCGGATCGCGGCGAGATCCTTCGGGTTGAGCTCGAGCATGCACCCGCCGCAGCGCGAGCCCTGCAACGGGGCGACGCCGACGCCGTCGTGGGTGCTGCGCAGCTTCTCGTAGAGGCTGACGAGGGCGGCGTCGTCGATGTCGGCGAGCACCTCCGCACGGGCCTTCTTCTCCCGTTCGAACTCGCCCGACAGCTCGCTGAGCCGGCCGTCGCGGACCGTCGTGAGGTCCCCCAGCGCGCCGGTCGCCTCGGCCGCAGACCCGGTCGTCCGGTCGAGGTCCGCCTGGGCGGTCTCGACCCGTTCCATCACCGTCAGTTCCTCGTCCTCCAGCTCCGAGCGGCGCCCGGAGAGGGTGCCGATCTCGTGCTGCAGGGCGGTGAGGTCCTTCGACGAGCCGGTGCCCGCGTCGAGCCGCTGCTGGTTGCGGGCGATGCGGGTGGCCACCTGTTCAACGGCGCCCTCCGCAGCAGCGAGCGCCTCCTCCGCGGCGGTCAGTTCGGTCTGCGCCGTCTCGCGCTCCGCCTGCGCCTGCGTCGTCCGCTCCTGCGCGGCGGCGATCTCGGGGTCGGACCGCAGCACGGCGGCCTGGTGCCGGATCCGGTCGATCGTGGTGTCCCGCGCCTGCAGGTCGAGCAGCCGGCGCTGGTGGTCGGGACGGGCGGTGGGCATGGATCCTCCTGCGGGCCGGGTTTCCCTCACCCTAGTGCAGCGCCCTTCCGTCGCCCCCGCGGAGCCGGGGCCCGCCGACAGCCACGGCGTCATCGGGAACCGCCGGGAGCCCTCACGGCGTGAGGATGAAGTCCCACGGGTCGGTGTTCACCTGGCTGACCCGCACCTCGGCGTCGAGCTCATGGTCCTCCAGCGCCCGTTCCAGGGCGCGGGCTCCGACCGGCAGCCACAGCCATTCGCTCGCGAAGTGGGAGACGTCCACGAGGTATGGCCGGTCGGCGACCGCCGCCTCCCGCGCCTCCGACGCCGGGTGATGGCGCAGATCCGCCGTCACGTACACGTCCGCGCGGGCGGCCCGGACCGCGTCGAAGAGGGAATCCCCCGCACCACCGCAGATCGCGACCGTGCGCACCAGCCCGTCCGGATCCCCCGAGACGCGCACGCCGCCGGCGACGGCGGGCAGCAGCCGGAACACCCGCTCGGCGAAGTCCGCGAGGGTGCTGACGTCGTCCAGCTCCCCGACCCGGCCGATGCCCTCCTCGTCGAGACCGTCCGCCGCCGCCTGCAACGGCCGGGCGTCCCGGACCCCGAGCGCGTCGGCGAGCACGTCGGACACGCCGCCGATGGCGCTGTCGGCGTTGGTGTGCGCGGTCAGCAGACCGCAGGCGGACTCGATCAGCCGGTGCACCAGCCGCCCCTTGTACCCGTCGGCGGCGACCGACGTCACCGGCCGCAGCAGGAGCGGGTGGTGGGTGATGAGCAGGTCGGCGTCCCAGTCCACCGCCTCCTCGACGACCGCGGCGACCGGGTCGACGGCGAACAGGATGCGCCGCACCGGGCGCTCCCGGCGCCCGACCACGAGCCCGACGGCGTCCCACCCCTCGGCCAGCGAGCCCGGCCACAGCTCCTCCACGAGATCGCACACGCGGCCGAGCGTCGGGGTGCGGGCGTCCGGTCGGGGGTCCTCGTGGGGGGCGTCCATGCCTCCAGTTCTACCGCAGACGATCACGCCCGCTCCTGATCACCACCCGGGCCGGTGCCGGGTCGGCCGGGAATGATCGCAGGCCGGCGACCGTTGGACCAGCACGTGAAGACCTATGTGCTGGCTGGAGGATGTTTCTGGTGCCTGGACGCCGTGTACCGGCGGCTCAGGGGCGTGACCGACGTCGAGTCCGGGTACACCGGCGGCGGTTATCCGAACCCCGACTACTACACCGTGTGCAGCGGCACGACCGGGCACGCGGAGGCGGTGAAGGTGACGTTCGACGAGGCGGTGATCCCCGCCGAGGTGATCCTCGACGTCTTCTTCGCCACGCACGACCCGACGACGCTGAACCGGCAGGGCTACGACGTCGGCACCCAGTACCGCTCCGCGATGTTCTACCTGGACGACGAGCAGCAGCGGGAGTTCACCGAGGCGATCGACCGCGCGCAGGAGCAGTGGGACGACCCCATCGTCACCGAGGTCACCCGCGCCTCGACCTGGTACCCCGCCGAGGAGATGCACCAGGACTTCTACTCGCGGCAGCCGGGCAACGGCTACTGCCAGGTGATCATCAACCCGAAGCTGGCGAAGGCCCGCAAGTATTACTCGCAGTGGCTCGCGGCCTGATTCCTTCAGGCCGCGCCCGATAGAGTTGACCGGCCCTGAGCCCTGCCCGCGGGGCGCGGGTCAGCGGCCCGGCTCTTCCGTTCCCCGGTCCGCCCGGGTTCCATTCCAAGCAGAAAGCGAGATCATGGCACGCATCTATGACGACGTGACGCAACTGGTCGGACACACCCCGCTGGTGCGGCTGAACCGGCTGACGGAGGGGCTGCCCGGCAACGTGGCCGTGAAGCTCGAGTTCTACAACCCGGCCAACTCCGTCAAGGACCGCATCGGCGTCGCGATCGTCGACGCCGCCGAGAAGGCCGGCGCGCTGCGCCCCGGCGGCACCATCGTCGAGGGCACCAGCGGCAACACCGGCATCGCTCTGGCGATGGTCGGCGCCGCCCGTGGCTACAAGGTCATCCTGACGATGCCCGAGACGATGTCCACCGAACGGCGCGTGATGCTGCGGGCCTACGGCGCCGAGATCGTGCTGACGCCGGGTGCCGACGGCATGCGCGGCGCGGTCGACAAGGCGCAGGAGATCGTCGAGACCACCGAGAACGCGATCTGGGCCAAGCAGTTCGCCAACGCCGCGAACCCGGCCGTGCACCGTGAGACCACCGCCGAGGAGGTGTGGGCCGATACCGACGGTGCGGTCGACGTCTTCGTCGCCGGCGTCGGCACGGGCGGCACCATCACCGGCGTCGGGCAAGTGCTCAAGGAGCGCAAGCCCGGTGTGAATATCGTCGCCGTCGAGCCGAAGGACTCCGCGATCCTCAACGGCGGCAAGCCCGGCCCGCACAAGATCCAGGGCATCGGCGCCAACTTCGTGCCCGAGGTGCTCGACACCGAGATCTACGACGAGGTGTTCGACGCGAGCATCGAGGACTCCGTGCGCGTCTCTCGTGAGCTCGCCTCCCGCGAGGGCATCCTCGGCGGCATCTCCTCCGGCGCCATCGTGTGGGCCGCCCTGGAGCTCGCCAAGCGACCCGAGAACGAGGGCAAGCTCATCGTCGCGATCGTCTGCGACTACGGCGAGCGCTACATCTCCACCCTGCTGTACGAGGACATCCGCGGCTGACCGGCCGCCGCCTCACCGCATCGATTCGAAGGACACCGTGCGCTTCATCTCCCGCCTCCGCGAGGACCTGCAGACCGCTCGCACCCACGACCCGGCTGCCCGCGGCAACCTGGAGGTCGCGGTCGTGTACTCGGGCCTGCACGCGATCTGGACGCACCGGCTGACCCACCGGCTCTGGCAGAAGGAGTCGACGCGCACGCTGGCGCGGGTCATCTCGCAGGCGGCGCGCACCGCGACGGGCATCGAGATCCACCCCGGCGCGACCATCGGGCGGCGGTTCTTCATCGATCACGGCATGGGCGTGGTGATCGGCGAGACCGCCGAGATCGGCGACGACGTGATGCTCTACCACGGCGTCACCCTCGGCGGCCGCTCGCTCGCCCGCGTCAAGCGGCACCCGACCATCGGTGACGGCGTGACGGTCGGCGCCGGAGCGAAGATCCTCGGCCCCGTCGTCATCGGCGCCGGGTCGGCCGTCGGCGCGAATGCCGTCGTCGTCAAGGACGCCCCGGAGAACTCCATCCTCACCGGGGTGCCCGCGAACGCCCGCCCGAAGCGCTCCGAGCAGGAGAACGCGCCGCTCGTCGATCCCGCGGTGTGGATCGACCCGGCCATGTGGATCTGAGCAGCGGACTCATCGATCCGGCAGTGCCCGGTCCCCCACACTGTTGTGTGAGGAACCGGGCGTTGTCGCGTTCGGTGCCGGATGGGCCGCCGTCACCGCCGGCGCGCGGTGACCAGCAGGTACTCCCACTCCATGGCGCCGGCGTCGCCCATGAACCTCGCGGCGACGTCGTCCAGGGCGGCGTCGAGCCCGGCCGTGCGGTCCGGGTCGGCCGCGAGCCGCCGGTAGGCCGCGACCGTCGGGCCGTAGGTGGTCCCGAAGTAGCGGCGGAACGCCTCGGGCCGGTCGAAGCAGCCCACCGGCAGCGACTCGGTGCGCACCTGCACGTCCTCGACCGCGTCGCCCAGCAGTTCCCGCACGTGCGCCTCGTCGCCCCACAGCGGCGGCGGTGACGCGCCCTCGGGGGGAGGTGGGTTGAACGGCTTCATCGCGGCGAACATCTGCCCGATGAAGCCCGCAGGCGTCCACGCCAGGAGGCCGATCCGGCCGCCGGGCCGGCACACCCGGAGCAGCTCGTCGGCGGCCCGCTGGTGGTGCGGGGCGAACATGATGCCGACACAGGAGAGCACGACGTCGAACGCGGCGTCCGCGAACGGCAGCGCCTCCGCGTCCGCCTCCTGCCAGGTCAGGGCGACGCCGTCCCGCTCGGCGTCGCGCCGGCCCACGTCCAGCAGGGCGGGGGCCAGGTCGCTGGCGACGACGTGGGCTCCGCGCCGGGCGGCCGGGATCGCGGCGTTGCCGGAGCCGGCGCCGATGTCCAGGACGGTCTCGCCCGCCGTCACGGCGGTGACGTCGACCAGTCGCGGCCCGAGGGCGGGAATGACGTCGCGGGCCACGGCGGGGAAGTCGCCGAGGCTCCACATCGTCCGATGCGCGTTCTTCAGGTCCCGGTCGGCCGCCGCGGACGTGTCCGCGGTGGTCGACGGAGCGGGCTCGGTGGTGGTGGGGTTCAGTTCGGTAGCCATGCCTCCAGCCTCGACCGGTCCGCCGACGGCGACCAGTACAGATCGAGGACTTCCCCGGTACGGTTCCGTGACCGACCATGGAGTCATGGACGCCGCACTGCGGGGCTCCTCTCCCGGTGATCCCCTGCCGGAACAGCCGCGGGACCCATTGCCGGGACCCCCGCGGGATACTCAGCCGAGCGCCGCGGGCGGCTCGGGTGGCGAGGATCCGCCCGTGTACGGCCAGTACTGTCCCGTCTCGCGGGCGCTGGACGTGCTCGGCGAGCGGTGGGCGCTGCTGATCGTCCGGGACCTCACCGTCGGCACCACCCGGTTCAACGACCTGGCCCGCGGCCTGCCGGGCCTCTCCCGCACCCTGCTGGCCAAGCGGCTGCGGCAACTCGAGCGTGCGGGTCTGGTGGACCACAGCAGCGGCCGGTACGTGCTCACCGCGGCGGGCGTCGCGCTGCAGCCGGTGATCTTCGGCCTCGCCGAGTGGGGCGCACGCTGGGTCTATGGGGATCCGCGGCCCGACGAACTGGACGCGGACCTGCTGGCCTGGTGGATGCACGACCGGCTCGACCTGGGCTTCCTGCCCGGCGCCATCCACGTCGTCCAGCTGCGGTTCAGTGACGACGGGCGCCAGTTCTGGATCGTCATCGAGCACGGGGACGCCTCGGTGTGCCTGACCGACCCAGGCTTCGACGTCGACCTCCTGCTCACCACCGACGTCGCGACCCTCTACGCCGTCTGGCTGGGTCACCTGCCCCTGACGGCGGCGCTCCGGTCCGGCCGGCTGGTCGCACACGGCTCCGTCGCCGTCACGTCCCGCCTCGCGACCGTGATGCAGCTGAGCCAGGTGGCGCCCATGGTCCAGCAGGCAGCAGTCCTTCAGTCAGCAGTCCCGCAGGCAGCAGTTCACCAGGAGGCTGCGCCGGTCTGATCCCGGCACGAGGAAGGGCGCCCCGTCGGTGTCGGCGGAGCGCCCTTCGTGAGGCTGGGACCGTCAGTGCGTGTCCTCGGCCTCGATCTCGCTCTTGTCCTCGCCCCAGAGGGTGTGGAACGTGCCCTCGCCGTCGATGCGGTTGTAGGTGTGCGCGCCGAACAGGTCGCGCAGGCCCTGGGTCAGGGCGGCCGGCAGCCGGTCACGCCGCAGGCCGTCGTAGTAGGCCAGCGTCGAGGAGAACACCGGGGTCGGGATGCCCAGCTGCGCGGCGGTCGCCACGACCCGGCGCCACGCCGGCACGGCCTCGCCGATCGCCTTCGCGAATGCGGGCGCGAACAGCAGGTTCTTCGGCTCGTTGCCGGGGGCATACGCCTTCATGATGTCGTCGAGCAGCTCGGCGCGGATGATGCAGCCGGCCCGCCACAGGGAGGCGATCTTGTCCAGCTTCAGGTCCCAGTCGTACTGCTTGCCGGCCAGGTCGAGCATGTCCAGGCCCTGCGCGTAGCTGACCAGCTTGGACGCGTAGAGCGCCTGCCGCACGTCGTCGACGAAGGTCTCGGGGACCTGCACGTCGCCGGTGCCCGCGATCAGCGTGTCCTGGGCGACGGCGCGCTGGTCCCGCTGCGAGGACAGGCCGCGCGCGAACACCGACTCGGCGATCCCGCTGACCGGGGAGCCGAGCTCGAGCGCCGCGATGACCGTCCAGCGGCCGGTGCCCTTCTGCCCCGCCGAGTCGACGACGACGTCGACGAACGGCTTGCCGGTCCTCGCGTCGACGTGGCCGAGCACCTCGGCGGTGATCTCGATGAGGAACGAGTTGAGCTGCCCGGTGTTCCACTCCGTGAACACCTTGGCCTGCTCGGCGGGCTCGATGCCGGCCCCGGATCGCAGCAGGTCGTAAGCCTCGCCGATGACCTGCATGTCCGAGTACTCGATGCCGTTGTGGACCATCTTGACGAAATGGCCGGCGCCGTCGGTCTCGATCCACGCGCAGCACGGCTCACCGTTGTACTTGGCGGAGATGTCCTCGAGCATCGGCCCGAGGGACTGGTAGGACTCCTTCGAGCCACCCGGCATGATCGAGGGGCCGTTCAGGGCGCCCTCCTCACCGCCGGAGACGCCGACGCCCACGAAATGCAGGCCCTTGGCGGCCAGATCCTTCTCCCGGCGGATCGTGTCGAGGTACAGCGAGTTGCCGCCGTCGATGATGATGTCGTCCTTCTCCAGCAGCGGCACGAGCTGCTCGATGACGGCGTCCACGGGCGCACCGGCCTTGACCATGATGAGCACCCGGCGCGGCCGCTCGAGCGCCTGCACGAACTCCTCGAGGGTCTCGGTGCGCACGAAGTTCCCGTCGTCGCCGTGCCTGGCGAGCAGGTCGTCGGTCTTCGCCTGGGTGCGGTTGTGCAGGGCCACGGTGTAGCCGTGCTTCGCGAAGTTGCGGGCCAGGTTGGCGCCCATCACGGCCAGGCCGGTGACGCCGATCTGCGCCGTTCCGGTGGGGACAGCGGTCTTCTCGTCGGGCATGTTTCCTCCGTAGGTCACGGCGCCGCTGCCACACAGACGACGACGCCCGGGTCGGGATCCTCTCCCCGCTGCGGCCGTCGGACCGCTGGCCGGCACTGACGCGGACGGCGCGTGCGGCTGAGCGTGACGGCGCCCGACGGCGGGAAGCTCTCCATCGATCCTAGTGACGCGGTCCCGGCCGGTTCCATCCGGTGCATTCTGTTGCCGGCGATGACGGCGCGAACAGGACCGCCGACATCCGGCACACCGCGCACGGTGACGAGTGCCGTGCGCGGTGGCCGGACGGCACGCTCCTACCAGCGGTCGTGCACCTGGGCGCGGATGCGTCGGTCGTAGAGGTCCTGGACCGCCGAGAGGGTGGCGTCGTCCAGCGGGGCGAGAGCGGCGGCCTCGGCGTTGCCCCGCGCCTGCTCGGGGTTGCGGGCACCGGGGATCACCGTGGTGACGCCGGGCTGCTGGACGATCCAGCGCAGGGCCGTCTGAGCCGGCGTCGCCCCCTCGGGCACGAGCGCGGAGAACTCCTGCGCGGCCTCGACGCCCGTCGCGAAGTCCACGCCGGCGAACGTCTCTCCCTGGTCGAAGGCTTCGCCGTGGCGGTTGAAGGTGCGGTGGTCGTTCTCCGCGAACTGCGTGTCCGCGGTGTACTTGCCGGACAGCAGGCCGCTCGCCAGGGGAACGCGGGCGATGATGCCGACCCCGGCCTCCACGGCCGCGGGCAGCACCTCCGTGACGGGCTTGAGGCGGAAGGGGTTGAGGATGATCTGCACGGTGGCCGTGCCAGGCCGGGCGATCGCGGTGAGGGCCTCGGCGCAGGTCTCCACGCTGACGCCGTAGGAGGCGATCGCCTCCTCCTCGACGAGGGTGTCGAGTGCGTCGAAGACCGCGTCCGAGCTGTAGACGGCGGGCGGCGGGCAGTGCAGCTGCACGAGATCGAGCCGGTCGACCCCGAGGTTGCGCCGCGAGCGATCGGTCCAGGCGCGGAAGTTCTCGAGCGTGTAGAGCGCGGGGTCGAGGTCGACGCGGCGGCCCATCTTGGTGGCGACGGTCAGGCCGGCGTCGGGCCGTTCGCGCAGGAACTTTCCGATCAGCTGCTCGGACCGGCCGTCGCCGTAGACGTCGGCCGTGTCGAAGAAGGTGACGCCGGCGTCAGCCGCCGCGGCGAGGACGGCCAGGGCGTCCTCCTCGCGCACGTCGCCCCAGTCGGCGCCCAGCTGCCAGGTCCCCAGGCCGATGACCGAGACGTGCTGGCCGCTGCGTTCGATGGTGCGCTGTTCCATGTCGCTCCTGTTCTGGTGGCGGACCGGCCACGGTACGGCCGGAGGTAGAAAGCCCACTGTCGATCCTACTGAGGTGCGGGCTCGCCCTCGGTCAGCCGTTCGGCCAGATACCGGCCCGTCACGCTGTCCGGGTCCTCGGCGAGCTGCGCAGGGGTGCCGGCGGCGACGATCCGGCCGCCCTCCGCACCGCCGGACGGTCCCATGTCGATGACGTGGTCGGCGTTGGCGATCAGGTCGAGATCGTGTTCGATGACGACGACGGTGCCGCCGGCCTGCACGAGCCGGTCGAACACGGCGATGAGCGTGCGCACGTCGAGCGGGTGCAGACCGACGGTCGGCTCGTCGAACACGAACAGGGCGTGCTCCTGCCGCCGGCCGAGTTCGGAGACCAGCTTGAGCCGCTGCGCCTCGCCGCCGGACAGCGCCGGGGTCGCCTCCCCGAGGGTCAGGTAGCCGAGGCCGACGTCGCCCAGGGACTGCAGCCGCCGCCGGACACGGGTGAGGTCGCGCAGGTGGTCGATCGCCTCGATCACCGACATGGCGAGCACCGCGGGAAGCGACAGCTCGCCGTCACCCGTGGCCGAGGTACGGACGTGGGCGTCGGCGTCCGGCCCGTAGCGGCGGCCCTCGCAGTCCGGGCAAGGGATGTCGACGTCGGGCAGGAACTGGACGTCCAGGGAGATCTCGCCGGTGCCGTCGCAGCGGGGACAGCGCAGGGACCCGGTGTTGTACGAGAAGTCGCTCGCGGTCAGGCCGGCGTCCTTCGCCGAGTCCAGCCCGGCCCACGCGCGACGCAGGTCGTCGAGCACGCCGGAGTAGGTGGCGACCGTGGAGCGGACGTTGATGCCGATGGGCGTGGCGTCGACGACGTCGACCTTCTCGACGCCGTCGG
Organism: Tersicoccus mangrovi; assembly: GCF_036881825.1. Classification (NCBI taxonomy): domain Bacteria; kingdom Bacillati; phylum Actinomycetota; class Actinomycetes; order Micrococcales; family Micrococcaceae; genus Tersicoccus; species Tersicoccus mangrovi. The sequence continues at coordinate 277,580 of NZ_JBAJMW010000002.1, forward strand.
CATCCAGGTCCCGCACGTGGGCGGGCCGCCGGGCCGGGGTCTCGGCCTGCAGCGCCGGGACGAGGCTGTCGAGCACGAGGGTGGTCTTGCCGGAGCCGGAGACGCCGGTGACCGCCGTCAGCCGGCCGCGCGGGATCGCCACGTCGAGGGCGCGCACGGTGTGGACGGGGTCGGTGCGCATCCGGATGGTGCCGTGGGCGAAGGTGTGCGCCGCGGGCGCGGTCTCCCGCACGACCGCCGCCTCCCGGCCGGTGAGGAAGCCGCCGATCCGGGAGTCGGGCGACGCGCCGAGCTCCTCGACGGTGCCGGCGACGACGACCGTGCCGCCGTCGCGCCCGGACCCGGGCCCGATCTCGATGAGGTGGTCGGCGTCGCGCAGCACCTGCGGGTCGTGGTCGACCATGACGATCGAGTTGCCGCCGGTGAGCAGGTCGGCCAGCACGCCGCTCAGTCCGACGATGTTCGACGGGTGCAGGCCGATCGACGGCTCGTCGAGGACGTACAGCACCCCGGTGGTCTCGTTGCGCACGGCCCGCGCCAGCTGCACCCGCTGGCGCTCCCCCGTGGACAGGGTCGCCCCGGCCCGGTCGAGGGAGAGGTAGCCGAGACCCAGGTCGAGCAGCCGGCGCGCCATCCGGTGCAGCGTCTCGATCAGGCTGGCCGCCATCGGGCGCATCGGCGTCGGCAGCGTGGCGGGGACGGTGTCGACCCAGGCCACGAGGTCGTCGAGGGTCCGCGCCGTCGCATCCGCGAGGTTCGCCTCCCCGATCCGCGGCGCGAGGGCGGCGGCCGAGAGCCGGGACCCGCCGCAGTCCGGGCAGGTGCGCTCGCTGAGGAACCGGCTGACGCGGGCCAGCCGTTTCGAGTCCTGGGCGCGCTTGAGCTCCTCGGTGACGGTCAGCCGGGCGTTGCGGAACGTGAAGTCGAGGTCGTGCACGCCCTTCCGGGAGGTGAAGGTGATGTGCTTCTTCTCCTCGGGGCCGGCCAGGACGATGTCCCTCTCCGCCTCGGTCAGGTCCCGCCACGGCACATCGGTGCGGACGCCGAACTCGCGCGCGATCCGCGGCTGGACGTTGAAACCGAACATCTGCCAGGGCACGACGGCGCCCTCGTCGAGCGTCAGGCCGGGGTCCCGGATCAGGGTGGCGTCGTCGACGTCGCGCACCGTGCCGATGCCCTCGCAGGTGGGGCAGGCACCGCCCGAGTTGAACGCCAGGGCCTCGGCTCCGGGCGGGGTGAACGCGACGCCGCACACCTGGCACGCCACGGGTTCCTCGGCGGCGACCTTGAGCGTGGGCGGGTTGCGGTGGCCGTTGGGACACACGTGGGAGGCCAGCCGGGAGAAGATCAGGCGGAGCACGTTGAGCAGTTCGGTGGACGTGCCGAACGTCGAGCGGATGCCGGGGACACCGGGCCGCTGCCGCAGGGCGAGGGCGGCCGGGACATGGCTGACGCGGTCGACGTCGGCATGGGAGGCCTGCCCGAGGCGGCGTCGCGTGTAGGTCGAGAGCGCCTCGATGTACCGGCGGGAGCCCTCGGCGTAGAGCACGCCCATGGCCAGCGACGACTTCCCGGAGCCGGAGACCCCCGCGATGCCGACCAGTCGCCCCAGCGGGATGTCGACGTCGATGTTGCGCAGGTTGTGCACCCGGGCGCCGCGCACCTCGATCCGGTCCGGGGCGGGTGCGGGCGGTTCCTTCGGCACGCGTGCTGCTCCCTCAGTAGATTGGATCGGTAAACCTTCGCAGCCGACACGCCACCTTCAGCCGTTCTCAGTCGCCAGCCAACTTTCGGGAATTAGCGCTACGCCGTTGCGCCAGTTGTCGATGACGGCGTCCTGGAACCAGGCGTCTGCCAGGTTAGCGTGATCACAGACGATGATTTGGAGTTCCCCGTTCAGGGCAGCCACGACGTCTCGCATCAGGGTGAACTGTCGCCTGACCGCTTCCCAGTCCGCGTTCTCGTCGTCTGCGGCATCAACGACTTCTTCTGGGAAGAAGGCTTGAGTGGGTTGGTCGAACATGATGAAGCGCGGAACCGGGCGGTCGTTGGTGGCGAACCAGTGATGAAGTGCAAGGTGGGCGACAAGGTGGTAGCCGACCCAGTTCTCGGCGCTGCCCATGCGGGCTAGCGGAACCCGTCCGCCAGGCCGCTGCACGGCGACAGTCAAGTGAACCGGATCCAGACGGACATAGTGCTCTGAGCCCTCGAGTTGAAGCGAGCGGGCGTAGTCGGTCATCAGCTCCGAGATAGAATCGATCATCATACGCAGCGCCGAAGCTGGGTCGTCCCGTTCGCTGATTTCTTCTAGTCGGGCGACCTGGCCCCGCTGGCGTCGTTCAGCGTCGCGAAGGTCGGCTATGTCGTCGCCAATATCCACGCCGCGTTCCAGCTCTTGGCTCACTCGCCCCTGCAGGAACGCCACGCGTTCTCGCCGCTCGCGCCCGCTGGCAATGAGGGCTTCCTGTTGTGCAACCGCGTCCAGTTCGACAACGTTCTCGCGAAGCGCCTCAATCAAAGGACCGCGACTGGCGCCAAGGCGTTCGATCGTGGCTTCCCTGCGAGTTGAGACGCCTCGTGACGAAGCAAGGCGTTCCCCCAGGGTATTGAGCAGCGCACGCAACTCTTCTACGGTTTCGTCAGGGTGGGCGAGACCTTGGTCGCACAGGGGGCAGACACTCACGTCGCCATCCGAAGTCTGATTCCTCGGCAAGAGTATGTCGAGTGCCCGCAATCTCTCCGACTGATAACTCGCTTCACGCTGCGCGTCGGACTGCTCCTCTTGGAGCCTGCTCAGGAGTTCGATCTGGTCATCGAGCTCGCGCACCCTGTTTCTGAGGGTGCGTCCTTCGTTAGCGAGCACACGTCGATGGGAAGCCACGTCGCTGTCATTTGCCGAGTCGTCGGGCTCTGTGTATGCGAGCACGCTCTCCAGGAGGTTTCGTATGCCCTCGCGAGCGCCGATGCCAGAATCGCTGGGAAGGACGTCCAGTGCCACCGCCGACTCGATCAGATGGGTCACCCGAGAGTCCTGCTGATCGCGGTCAGCCTCCGCTGTCCTGATGGTGTTCTGCGTTCGTTGGAGCGTTCTTCGAGCAGCAACGAGTCTGCGCCGGACAACCGCTTGCTCGGGTGTGGCGGCTCCCAGGAAGTAGGGCATGGTGTCTCGGATAGTCGTACGAATGTCGTCCTCAACCTGCCGGTGGAACAGCAGGTCCCGGCTCGCGATCTCGCCCTGACTCTGGAAGTTGAAGAAAAGCGCTTGGCGAACTGAGACGTCGAAAGCGCTACGCAGCGACCCGGCCTCGGGGTCGACAGTGAACGTTTCAACGCCAAGCCGTTCGGTAAGCGTGTCTCGTACGACGTCGGTGTCAGCGTTGACTTCGAGGTCATCGAAGGACGGAACGCGGAGGTCAGGCCCACCAGTGCGCACCATCGCACGACTCGTAGTTGCGGTTTCTGGGTTTGGTCGACAGACCAGAACTCGCTGCTGATCGAACTCGACCAAGACGTAGTACCAGGACGCATTGTCGCTGATCACTCCCGTAGGAATAGTGACAGTGTCTCGCCCCAGACAGTATTCGGCGATGTCGAGGATCGCCGACTTTCCGGTCTTGGACTTACCAGTCAAGATATTCAAAGACCCAGTACGGAACTCAACATCCCGCCGTTCGCCGGTCTTGCTGTAGACCCCCAACGATACAAGTTGCACCCTCAACCTCCAATACCAAGCAACTCGTACGCCATGTGCGTATCAGTCACGTTAAACCATTGTCCACAGAACCGTGCCGCCTTGATCGACTGTTGCAGTTCGTCAGGCCAGCCCTTAGTCGACTGCTTCGGCCTCTTGAGCGCCACCAGCGTGGTGCCTTCTAGTCCCAGTCGGCCGACTCTGAGACCGCGGCGGATAGCCCGCTTGGTTGGCTGCGCCATGTTCGCCACCCTGAAATTCATGTCCGCCAGTAAGTCCGTCTGGCGGACGGCCCACCTGGCGAGAGTAATGCGACGGTCGCGCGGCAGGCTCTCGCGGGTAGGTGGATGTAGCGTCAGCGGTAGAATCAGGAACGCCGCGGGCCAGTCGAGTCCGGTGGTCCCTGACTGCGCTTTGCTCCAGCAGGCATTCACCAAGAGCTCCGAGGTGAGCACCGCGTTGAACAGGGCCACTGCCTCCGGGGATCGCCGTGGAATGGCTGGCGGTAGAGCCTCAAATCCCGACATGCGCAAGCACCCCCTCTAACTTGGCCTCGAACTCCGGGTGCCACCCGATTCTTTGGCCCAGTTCCCCGTCCGCAAGGGCATGAAACATGCCCCGGCTGAACCATGGCTCGTCGAATCTTTCTCGTAACCTTGCGCGAGATTCTTTGGCGAGCTCTTCAAGAATCTCTTGGCCAACGATGTCGGCGTCGGTACGCCCCGATCTACGCATCACCGCGACACGTCTGTCGAAGATCTGTTCCCACTCGTCGTAAAGTCGGAAGGCGAAGCGATCCAACTCAGTCTCAGCGAGCAACTGATGGCGCAGCCAGAACGACCGCTGGGAGAAGGCGCGATGGTAATCCCGGATTGCCTTCCACAACCGCGTGTTCTCTAAGGCGATCCATAGGAGCTGCTGGACGAATGGGCGGTCCTGGTACATCACGGTGATAGACTCGTCGTATTCCCGCATGATCTCTGGGTCGACCGGTAGCGTGTCTGACTTGAGTTGGTCTGCAATCTCAGTGACTTGAACGATCAAGTCGTTACCCGTCAGAGCATCGAGGTCTCGTGCCAGCAGTTTCACTGACATGCCAGCCCACCATCCCTTGATGAGGTGGACGAAGACTTTCTCCTTGCCGGTTGGGATCGCATACCGGAATGTCTTCGTAAGCTCCTCATCGATTTGAGGGGCGTGAACTGAGCTGTCGTCGATCGTGATCCGATCGATTAGATCGTCTCGAGTCTCGGTGTTAAGGTCGAGGAACTTCTTCCGCCACTGCGCGGTCGTACTGTTGCCCGACTTCCCGGCGGCCTCCAATAGCTCTTCGAGCACTCCGTTGGCGTTGCGCTCCTCGCCGGTTCGGAGTCCCCGGAGGGCTGATCCAACCGGCAGGGTTTGAGTGGTAACCAGGCGCAAGATCAGATTGTCGTTCAGGTCGAGGTCCATCCAGACATTCAGCGTCCGCCAGAGGTCAACGCTCATCGCCGTGATTGGCCCGCTCACGCCGGTGTGGTGTTTGGTCTGAAGGAGTTCGCTGGGGGACCCGTCGCTGTCGAACTGGATGTCGTCGAGGCTTTCGAGGCGAAGCTCCAGCGCCGGTTCATAGGACGCGCGCCTTCCGAGCTCGATCAAGGCCCACATGCACTGATGGACGTAGCCGAGCGCCGGACCAGCAGCGCTGTGTCCTTGACCGTCCGTTGACATCGACCTCTCCCTTCGATCGTTTGGCAACGCAAGTTCTGGCTGACGTCAGCCTAGTGGGGACAGGCTCACCGGAAGGTGCCGCATCGACTATGTGGCGTTGCGGAGCGTTCCAGGGAAGGATGTCCTGCAAGCCACCTCGTATCCCAAGCATTTCAGTAACGATGTCGTCCGTGTCGCTCAAATAGTGAGTCCAGTCAGAAGGTCCCGCATATAGCATGAGGACTCACTGCATCGAATCGCCTAAGTGAGGCCTTCTCGGACAATCTCAACGTCCACGACGGCGACACCATCCGCGCTGTTCATCGGGTTCGCGGGGCCCGAATGTCAAGACGATCGTCGTCCGCAGGCAAGGAGAGTCGGCGGAACCGGTGGTGCCGCTGCTTCAACATTGACCCCTTGGACCTTCAGGTGGGCCCTGCCGGGATCGAACCGACGACATTCACGGTGTAAACGTGACGCTCTACCAGCTGAGCTAAAGGCCCCTCGGCCGCGGACGGCCGCTCCCCCGTGCAGCCTACGGCCGGTTCGGGGTCGGTGCAGCAGTCTACCGGCACGTCACGGCCGATCGGCGGTGCGGCCGGCGCGGGTCGCGTTCCGCTCCAGCCGGCTCACGGGGACCGAGCGGTGGGACAATGGAGGGCATCGAGCCGGCGTCGGGCTCGGTGTCAGGTCCTCGGGTTTCGGGTCATCATGCGCACCACCATCTCCATCGTCGCCGCCAGCACGCTGCTGCTGGCCACCTGCGCCTGCGGGGGCAGTCGATCCACGCCGGCCGGCGGCGACCTCACCGCGGCACCGGCGATGACGACCACCGCGGTCGCCCGCGCGACCCGTCAGCCGCACGGAGCCGTGTACGAGGTGACCAGCGACGCCCCCACGGCCCTGGCCGTCAGCTGGCGGAGCTGGCGCGAGGGCGGGAGCCTGGGCGTCCAGGAGTACGCGAGCGGTCCGGCGCTGCCCCTGCGCCGCAGCGTTCCGCTACCCGACGACGTCGCCGGCACGCTCTCGTTCGCACTGGAGGCCCAGGCTGCCGAGGGCGCGACGACCATCACCTGCCGCATCGTCGTCGACGGCGTCGTGCGAGCCGTACGGACCAGCGCGGGCGAGTTCTCGGTCGCCAACTGCTACGTCCGCTGACGCGTTCCCGTCACCGGGCAGGACGACCAGCGGGCGCCTCAGCCTGCCGCCGCCGCCGCCAGCCGGTCGACGGCCTCGACGACCGTTTCGGGCGCGCACGCCAGGTTCATCCGGGCGTACCCGGCCCCCTGCGGCCCGAACTCGGGCCCGCTGGCCAGCGCCACCCGGGCGTGCTCGAGCGCGTACCGCGCCGGGTCCTCGCCCCAGCCGAGCTCCGAGAGGTCCAGCCACGCCAGATAGGTCGCCTGCGGGCGGCGCAGCCGGGCCACGGGCAGCTTCTCGGCCAGCTGCGCGTGGAGCAGCGCGACGTTCTCCTCGATCGCGGCGACGGTCGAGCGCAGCCAGTCGCGGCCGTGCGCGAAGCCGGCCTGCGTGGCGATCAGCCCGAACAGGCCGGTGCGGAACGTGACCTCCTCCGGCAGGGACCGGATGAGCCGGGTCATCCGGTCCGACTCCGCGACGAACATCGCCGTCTTCAGCCCCGCCAGGTTGAACGCCTTGCTGGCGGACTCGGCGGCGATACCGTGTTCCCGTGCCTCCTCAGACACGCTCAGGTAGGGCGTGAACCGGTGCCGGTGGTGGGTCAGCGGGGCGTGGATCTCGTCGCTGACCACGCTCGCCCCGTGCTTCTGGACGATCCGCGCCAGTGCGGTGAGGGTCTGCGGGCTGTGCACCAGGCCGACCGGGTTGTGCGGGTTGCAGAGCAGGACCGCGCGGGCGCCGTGGGCCAGCGCCCGGTCGATGCCCTCGAGGTCCAGGGTGTAGGCGTCGCCGTCGTCGTCGGCAGGACCGTCCAGCAGCGGCACCTCCACGACCGTGCCGCCGGCTTCCGGGATCAGCGTGTAGAACGGCGGGGTGATGACGACGCCGTCGCCCGGGGCGATCAGGCGGCGCAGGGACTCGACGATGACGACGCTGACGTCGGTGGTGTAGCTGATCCGCTCCGGCGACGGCGACCACGCCCAGGTCTGCGCGGCGTAGGCGGCGAAGGCGTCGGCGGCGCCGGTGTCGTGCGGGGCGATGTACCCGGTGTCGCCGAGCTCGACGGCCTCGCGGAGGGCCGCCGTGATGGCCGGGGCCAGCGGGAAGTCCATCTCGGCGACGAACATCGGCAGCACGTCCGCCGGATAGGTCCGCCACTTCTCGCTCGTGCGACGCCGCAGCACGCTCATCGGGTCGGCGCCGGTCACCGCACTGGCACCCGTCGTCGATCGGCCCTCCACCATCGTCTCCTCCAGCCTCGTGCGCGCCGGCACGGAATTGTTCACAGGTCGGGCAGTTCCTCGGCCAGGTGGCCCAGCGTCTCGCTGACCCCGGCCTGAATCAGCAGGTCGGCCCGGTCGTCCCCGCGGGTCTGGCCGCGGTTGACGATGACGACGGGGATCCCCCGCTGGTGCGCGCGGCGGACGAACCGCAACCCGCTCATCACCGCCAGGGAGGAGCCGGCGACGAGCAGGCCGTCGGCGCAGTCGACCATGCCGTAGCTGCGCGCCACCCGGTCCCGCGGCACGTTCTCCCCGAAGAAGGTGACATCCGGTTTGAGCACGCCACCGCACACGGGGCAGGGCGCGACGACGAAGTCGGCGGTGGACTCGATCACGGCGTCCGCGTCGGGGGCCACCTCGACGTCCTCGACCATCACCCGCTCGGCGAATCCGGGATTGAGCTCGGTGAGCATCCGGTCCAGCTGGGCGCGCTGGACCATGCTGGCGCAGGCCAGGCAGACGACGTGGTCGAACCGCCCGTGCAGGTCGACCACGTTCAGGGCGCCCGCCGCCTCGTGCAGCCGGTCGATGTTCTGGGTGATGATGCCGCTGGTGAGCCCGCGCGACTCCAGCCGGGCCACGGCGTGGTGCCCGGCATTCGGCACGGTCGCGGACATGAACCGGTAGCCGACGTGGTTGCGGGCCCAGTAGTGGCGGCGCCGGCGGGCGTCGCCGACGAACTCCTGGTAGGTCATCGGGGTGCGCGGCTTGGCGTCCGGTCCCCGGTAGTCGGGGATGCCCGAGTCGGTGCTCAGGCCGGCGCCGGTGAGCACGGCCAGCCGGCGCCCGGAGAGCAGCTCGACGGCGCGGCGTCGCGCCTCCGGAAGCGTCGCCTCCGGATCGGTGGTGCCGGTGCGGGCCGGCTCAGGCGTCCAGCGATGCCAGCGCGCGGCGGTACTCATCCATGCTCCGTGGGTGGGTGGCGTCGGACAGGATCCGGGCCCGCAGCACGCCGTCGGCGTCGATGACGAAGCTGCCGCGACGGGCACTGCCGCGCTCGTCGTCGAACACCCCGTACCGGCGGGCCACCGCGCCGTGCGGCCAGACGTCGCTGAGCAGGTCGAAGGGCAGGGCCTCCGCCTCGGCGAGGGCCCGGAGCGCGAATCTCGAGTCGACCGACACGGCCATCAGCCGCACGTCACGACCCGCGAACGGCGAGTCGGCGGCGTCGAGCGCGTCCCTGAGCTCCCGCAGTTCGTCGCCGCACACGCGGGAGAACGCCCACGGGAAGAACACGAGCACGACGGGCGTGCCACGCAGGTCCGTCAGCGTGACCGGTTCCCCGTGCTGGTTCACCAGGGCGAACCCGGGAGCCGGCGCCCCGACGGCGGGCAAGGATCCGCCACCGGGACGGTCCGCGCGAGCGGCGTCCGCAGCGTCGGCGTCCGCGGCGTTGTGATCCGCCGACAGCGTCACTGGCGGCGTGCGGTCACCAGGCGGGTGGCGGACCAGTCCTTGGAGACCCCGGCCGAGGACGTGACGTGCAGGCCGGCGGTCGGTGCCGCCTCCTGGATGTCCGCGGGTGCGACGTAGCCGTCACGGCCGGCCTTCGGGGTGAGGACCCAGACGACGGCGTTCTCCTCGAGGGTGGTCAGCGAGTCGACGAGGGCGTCGACCAGGTCGCCGTCCCCTTCTCGCCACCACAACAGGGCGGCGTCCGCGACCTCGTGGTCGTCCTCGTCCAGCAGCTCCGAGCCGACCGTGTCCTCGATGTCGTCGCGGAGGTCGAAGTCGACGTCGTCGTCGTACCCGAACTCCTGGACGAGGTCGTCCTTCTTCAAACCCAGCTTGGCGGCGGCGCTGCTCGCGACGGCGTCTGCCTCGCTCACGGATGTCCTCCCGATCCCATGGTCCGGACGTGCGTCCGGACGTGTCGTCCGTGCGTGTAGTGACCGCCTCGACCCGGAGATCCCGGACGAGGCGGATTGCTACCAGACAACACCTTTTCGGGTCCCTCATCAAGCAGCGCCCCGCGGGTACGGCCTCGCGGGCCCGGCGTGAGGTGCATCACGAAAACCACATCGCGGAATCTTGATTTCACTTCATGGAATATGAGAGTACGAGATCACCGTCGTTCGGCGCTAGAGTGGCACGCAGACGCCGCCTGCCGTTCGGGCTGCCCGCATCGCGGGGCCGCTCCGGAGCGGACAGCGGTCTGCGGTCACCCATCATCAGCGATCGCAGTCCGGGTGCTTCACGCACAGACAGAGAGGTTGAATGTGGCGACCGAAGACATCAAGAACATCCGTAGTGCGCTGACCACCAGTCTGCCGGACGCGGATCCCGAGGAGACCGCGGAGTGGATCGAATCCTTCGACGGGCTCCTCGACTCGGCGGGCACGAAGCGTGCCGAGTTCATCATCCGTTCGCTCCTGCAGCGGGCCAGCGCTCACAGCGTCGCCGTCCCGTTCGTCACGACGACGGACTACGTCAACACGATCCCAGTCGACCAGGAACCCGAGTTCCCCGGTGACGAGGAGATCGAGCGCAACTACCGCAAGTGGCTGCGCTGGAACGCCGCGATCATGGTCCACCGCGCTCAGCGGTCCGACATCGGCGTCGGCGGCCACATCTCCACCTACGCGGGCGCGGCCACGCTCTACGAAGTGGGCATGAACCACTTCTTCCGCGGCAAGGATCACCCCAGCGGCGGCGACCAGGTCTTCTTCCAGGGCCACGCCTCCCCGGGCATGTACGCCCGCGCATTCCTCGAGGGTCGCCTCACCGAGGAGCAGATGAACGGGTTCCGCCAGGAGAAGTCGGCGGCCCCCAACGGCCTGTCCTCCTACCCGCACCCGCGCATGATGCCGGAGTTCTGGGAGTTCCCCACCGTCTCGATGGGCATCGGCCCCACCAACGCCATCTACCAGGCGTCGATGAACCGCTACCTCGAGAACCGCGGCCTGAAGGAGCCCACCGACCAGCAGGTCTGGGCGTTCCTCGGCGACGGCGAGATGGACGAGCCGGAGAGCCGCGGTGCCCTCCAGCTGGCCGCGAACGAAGGCCTGGACAACCTCAACTTCGTCATCAACTGCAACATGCAGCGCCTCGACGGGCCGGTGCGCGGCAACGGCAAGATCATGCAGGAGCTCGAGGCGTTCTTCCGCGGTGCGGGCTGGAACGTCATCAAGGTCGTGTGGGGCCGCGAGTGGGACGCCCTGCTCGACAAGGACGACGACGGCGCGCTGGTGGAGATCATGAACACCACGCCCGACGGCGACTACCAGACCTTCAAGGCCGAATCCGGCGGGTTCGTGCGCGACCAGTTCTTCGGCCGTTCCCCGCAGACCAAGGCCATGGTCGCCGACATGAGCGACGAGGAGATCTGGCAGCTCAAGCGCGGCGGCCACGACTACCGCAAGGTCTACGCCGCCTACAAGGCCGCCACCGAGTTCAAGGGCAAGCCGACCGTCATCCTGGCCGCCACGGTCAAGGGCTACGGTCTCGGTCCGCACTTCGAGGGCCGCAACGCGACCCACCAGATGAAGAAGCTGACCCTCGAGGACCTGAAGAACTTCCGGGACCACCTGCGGATGCCGTTCTCGGACGAGGACCTGGAGAACGATCTCTACAACCCGCCGTACTACAACCCGGGCCCCGACGATCCCACGATCAAGTACATGCTCGAGCGGCGCAAGGCGCTCGGCGGCAACTTGCCCGAGCGGCGTGACCACCGCGCCGACGTCAAGCTGCCCGAGGACAAGGCGTACGACGTCGCCAAGCGCGGCTCCGGCAAGCAGCAGGCGGCCACCACCATGGCGTTCGTCCGGCTGCTCAAGGACCTGATGCGGGACAAGGAGTTCGGCAAGCGCGTCGTGCCGATCATCCCCGACGAGGCCCGCACGTTCGGCATGGACTCGTTCTTCCCGACGTCGAAGATCTACAACCCGCTGGGCCAGAACTACATCTCCGTGGACCGCGACCTCATGCTCGCGTACAAGGAGTCCCCGCAGGGCCAGATCTTCCACGTGGGCATCAACGAGGCCGGCGCCGTCTCCGCGTTCACCGCGGCCGGCACGTCCTACGCCACGCACGGTGAGCCGCTGATCCCGGTGTACGTCTTCTACTCGATGTTCGGCTTCCAGCGGACCGGCGACTTCATCTGGGCCGCCGCCGACCAGCTGGCCCGCGGGTTCCTGATCGGCGCGACGGCCGGTATCACCACCCTGGCCGGTGAGGGCACGCAGCACATGGACGGGCACTCCCCCGTCCTGGCCTCCACCAACCCGGCGGTGCGCACCTATGACCCGGCCTACGGGTACGAGATCGCGCACATCGTCAAGGCCGGGCTCGAGGAGATGTACGGGCCGGACTCGGAGGACCCGAACAAGATCTACTACCTGACGGTCTACAACGAGCCGATCGTCCAGCCGGCCGAGCCTGCGGACGTCGACGTCGAGGGCATCGTCAAGGGCATCCACCGGATCAAGGAGGCCGACATCGACGGCCCCCGCGTCCAGCTGCTCGGCTCGGGCGTGTCCGTGCCGTGGGTGCTCGACGCCCAGCGGATCCTCGCCGAGGACTGGAACGTCTCCGCCGACGTGTGGTCGGTGACGTCGTGGGTCGAGCTGCGCCGCGACGGCCTCGCCGCCGAGCGGGACGCGTTCCTCAACCCCGACGCCGAGCCGCGCGTGCCATTCGTCACGCAGCGCCTCGCCGGTGCAACCGGCCCGGTCATCGCGACGACGGACTACCGGTCCGAGCTGCCCGACGGCATCCGCCAGTTCATTCCGAACGAGTTCGCCACCCTGGGCGGCAACGACTTCGGCTTCGCGGACACCCGCGCCGCGGCCCGGCGTTACTTCCACATCGACTCGCACTCGATGGTGGTCCGTGCGCTCGAGATGCTCGCCCGCCGCGGCGAGGTCGACGCGCAGGCGCCCGCGCAGGCGATCGAGAAGTACCAGTTGCTCGACGTGCGGGCCGGCCGCTCCGGCAACGCCGGCGGGGAGTCCTGACCCGGACCGACCGTCGACCCGGCATCACGCCACCGACTCGAGGCCGTCGCACTCCGGTGCGGCGGCCTCGAGCGGTTCTCCACGTCCTCACCAGGCCGGCCCGTTGTAGGGAGTGCACAACTCAAGGCCTGCGCGGCCGTATGCTCGGGGCATGAGCGTTGAGCAGGACCGCGCGGCCTCCCGCACCAGCGCCGGCACCGTGGCCAGCACCGTCGCCGCACCGTCGTTGGAGCCGTCGTCCGACGAGGCCGCCCGGGCCCGCACCCTCGAGACGCTGCGTTCGAACATCGGCAGCCTGTCCACCGTGACCCTGCGCCGGTTGGACTCGTCCCTGCCGTGGTACCGCCATCTGCGCCCGGACGAGCGCTCCGCCCTCGGGCTGGTCGCCCAGAAGGGCATCGCCTCCTTCGTCACCTGGTACGAGAAGCCCGGCAACCCGTCGTGGGTCATGTCCGACGTCTTCGGCACGGCCCCGACCGAACTGACCCGGTCCATCAGCCTGCAGAAGGCGCTGCAGCTGATCCGCATCGTCGTCGACACCGTCGAACAGCGCGTGCCGGACCTCGCGGCCGAGCCCGAGCAGCCGGCGCTGCGCGAGGCGGTGCTGCGCTACTCGCGGGAGGTCGCGTTCGCCGCGGCCGACGTCTACGCGCGGGCCGCCGAGTCCCGCGGCTCGTGGGACACCCGGCTCGAGGCGCTCGTCGTCGACGGCATCCTGCGTGGGGAGAGCTCCGACTCGCTCCGCTCCCGGATCGCCGCCCTGGGATGGAGCAGCAAGGCCGAGGTGACGATCGTCGTCGGGGCCGCTCCCGCCGACCCCCACCCGGCCTTCCTCTCGGGCCTGCGCCGGACCACGAAGCGACTGGCCGAGGACACGCTCGTCGGCATCCAGAGCGACCGCCTGCTGCTGCTGCTCGGCGGCCTGCGCGACCGGGAGACGGCCCTGAGCAAGCTCGCGCCGGTGTTCGGGGACGGCCCCGTCGTGCACGCCGGGCCTGCGGCATCCCTGGTCGAGGCGGGGCCGGCCGCCCAGGCCGCGTTCTCCGGACTGGCCGCCGCTCCGGCCTGGCCGGACGCGCCCCGGCCGGTGGCCGCCGACGACCTGTGGCCCGAGCGCCTCATGGCCGGCGACGACGCCGCGCGCCGCGCCCTCGTCCGCGCCATCTACCGGCCGCTGACGGCGTCGTCGAACGGTCTGCTCGAGACCCTGTCGGCCTACCTGAGCCTCGGGCACTCGCTCGAGGCGACCGCGCGTGCGTTGTTCGTTCACACCAACACGGTCCGCTACCGCCTGCGCCGCGTGACGGATGTGAGCGGTTGGGATCCGCTCGTCCCACGGGAGGCGTTCGTCCTGCAGACGGCGCTGGTGGCGGGCCGCCTGGACACTGCCGGCGACGACGCCGACGGCGGGGGAACCGGCGTCGCACCGCGCTCGGGCGACCGCGTCGTCTTGTAGCATTCCTACAATCGAGGTCGACGACGTTGGTGCCTCGAATCCGCCGGGAGATACAGAGCTGGTGAAAGGGTGGGATGGTGCTTGCGATCGTCTGCCCTGGACAGGGCTCCCAGACCCCGGGCTTCCTCTCGCCGTGGCTCGAGCTCGATGGAACCGAGCCCCTGCTGCGTGCGCTGAGTGACGCCACCGGCATCGACCTCGTCGCCCACGGAACCGTCTCGGACGCCGAGACCATCAAGGACACCGCGGTGGCCCAGCCGCTCATCGTGGCGGCCGGCGTCGTGGGCGCCCGTGCCCTGTTCGGTGAGAACGGGGTGCCCGACGGCGTCGTCCTCGCCGGGCACTCGGTCGGCGAGATCACGGCCGCCGTGCTCGCCGGGGCGTTGACCGAGGCCGACGGCATGGCGTTCGTCAAGGAGCGCTCCACCGCGATGGCGCGCGCGGCCGCCGCCGAACCGACCGGCATGGCCGCCGTCGTCGGCGGTGTCGAGGACGAGGTGCTCGCGGCGATCGACGCCGCGGGGCTGACCCCGGCCAACATGAACGGCGGCGGGCAGATCGTCGCCGCCGGCACGCTCGCGCAGCTCGACGCCCTCGTCGCCGCGCCCCCGGCCCGGGCCCGCGTCATCCCGCTCAAGGTCGCCGGCGCCTTCCACACCGCGCACATGCAGCCGGCCGTCGCCGCCCTCGAGGGGCTAGCCCCGTCGCTGCACCCCACCGCTCCCACGCGGACCCTGCTGTCCAACCGGGACGGCAAGCCCGTCACCAGCGGGGACGAGACGCTGGCGGCCATGATCGGCCAGGTCTCCCGGCCCGTGCGCTGGGACGCCTGCATGCAGACGCTCGCGGACGCCGGCGTCACCGGCCTGCTCGAACTGCCGCCGGCCGGTACCCTGACCGGACTGGCCAAGCGCGGCCTGCGCGGGGTGGCCGGGTTCGCCCTCTCGACCCCGGACGACCTGCCGGCCGCCCGCGACTTCGTGGCCGCCCACGCGGCGACCGCGGCCCCGACGAATGAAGGACAGGCGTGACCCCGACCCTGCAGCAGTCCCCCACCCGCGAGCACGCGCGCATCCTCGGCATCGGTGCCTTCCGGCCCGACCAGATCGTCACCAACGAGGACGTCTGTCAGTGGATCGACTCCTCGGACGAGTGGATCCGCAAGCGCACCGGCATCATCACCCGTCACCGGGCCGATGAGCACACGTCGATCCTCGACATGGCGCTGGGCGCCTCGCAGGAGGCCATCCGCTCGGCCGGCGTCACCGGCGCCGACATCGACGCCGTCATCGTCGCCACCGTCACGCACCCCTACGCGACGCCGTCGCTGGCCGCGCAGCTGACCGACCGGATCGGCGCGACGCCCGCTCCCGCGTACGACGTCTCGGCCGCCTGCGCCGGGTACTGCTACGGCATTGCCCAGGCCGACGCGCTGGTGCGTTCCGGCGCGGCCGAGCACGTCCTCGTCGTCGGCGTCGAGAAGCTCTCCGACGTGATCGACAACCACGAGCGGACCATCTCCTTCCTGCTGGGTGACGGCGCGGGCGCCGTCGTCGTCGGGCCCTCGGACATCCCCGGCATCGGGCCGTCCATCTGGGGTTCGGACGGGTCCCACTGGGACACCATCGGCATGACCCACTCGCTGCTCGAGGTCAAGGCGCTCTCGGCGGCCGCGCAGAACGACGCCGAGGGTGCCGTCACCGCGCTGGAGACGGAGGCCCAGCTGTGGCCGACGCTGCGCCAGGACGGCCAGACGGTGTTCCGCTGGGCCGTGTGGGAGATGGCGAAGGTCGCCAAGCAGGCGCTCGACGCCGCCGGCATCACCGCCGACGACCTGGCCGCCTTCGTGCCGCACCAGGCGAACATGCGGATCATCGACGAGATGGCGAAGCAGCTGAAGGTGCCCGAGTCCGTCGTCATCGCCCGCGACATCGCCGAGTCCGGCAACACCTCCGCCGCGTCCATCCCCCTGGCCACGCACCGCCTGCTGGCCGAGAACCCGGAGCTGCACGGCGGTCTCGCCCTGCAGATCGGATTCGGCGCCGGACTCGTGTTCGGCGCGCAGGTCGTGGTCCTTCCCTGACCCGGCCTTTCCCGGGGTGAACGGGCCGTCGTAGGTTGGGGGCAGTCCCGCCCAGCCGCGGACGACCCCGCTAGATCGCGGAGCGCTACCGAGTGCTCCGGACACCGAACCGCCGTCCGGCGGTGACAGAAGAAAAGGAGCCGTCATGGCGAGCAAAGAAGAGATCCTGTCCGGCCTGGCCGAGATCGTCAACGAGGAGACCGGTCTGGCCCCCGACGCGGTGCAGCTGGACAAGTCCTTCACGGACGACCTGGACATCGACTCCATCTCGATGATGACCATCGTGGTCAACGCCGAGGAGAAGTTCGGTGTGCGGATCCCCGACGAGGAGGTCAAGAACCTCAAGACCGTCGGTGACGCTGTCGACTACATCGCCAACGCGCAGGAGTCCTGACCCGCAGGGCATCGCTCGGCCGACCGCCGACCGGTGCCCGTCTCGACCGCCGCTCCTGCGGCGCGGAAAGTGTGGAACATGACACGGAAAGTGGTCATCACCGGGCTCGGCGCCACGACGCCGATCGGCGGTGATGTGCCGACGTTCTGGCGGAACGCCCTCGCGGGAACCTCCGGTGCGGCGACGCTGGAGGACGACTGGGTCGAGCAGTACCAGTTGCCCACCACCTTCGCGTGCAGGGTCTCGAATCCTGCGGCCGAGGTACTGTCCCGCGTCGAGATGAAGCGGATGGACCCGTCGACGCAGTTCGGCGTCGTCGCGGCCCGCGAGGCCTGGGCGGACGCCGGCATCGAGGACATGGACAAGGACCGCCTCGGCGTCGCGTTCGCGACCGGCATCGGCGGCGTCTGGACGCTGCTGGACGCGTGGGACACCCTGCGTGAGCGCGGTCCCCGGCGCGTGCTGCCGATGACGGTGCCCATGCTCATGCCCAACGGCGTCGCCGCGGCCGTCAGCCTCGACCTGGAGGCCCGCGCCGCCGCCCACACCCCGGTGTCGGCGTGCGCGTCCGGGACCGAGGCGCTCGAGCTCGGGTTGGAGATGATCCGCTCCGGCCGCGCCGACGTCGTCGTCGCCGGTGGCGCGGAGGCGGCCATCCACCCGCTGCCGATCGCCGCGTTCTCCTCGATGCAGGCGCTCTCCCGTCGCAACGACGACCCGCAGGCCGCCTCGCGCCCCTACGACGTCGACCGCGACGGCTTCGTCATGGGTGAGGGCGCCGGTGCGCTCGTGCTCGAGGCGGAGGAGTTCGCCAAGGCCCGCGGAGCCCGCATCTACGCCGAGCTCGCGGGGGCCGCGGTCACGGCCGACGCGCACCACATCACTGCACCCGATCCGGTGGGTCAGGGCGCGATCCGCGCGCTCAAGGCCGCGATGTACGACGCGCGGATCAACCCGGCCGATGTCGTTCACGTGAACGCGCATGCGACGTCCACCCCGGTGGGCGACGCCCCGGAGTACACCGCCCTGCGGGAGGCGCTGGGGTCGAGCCTCGACGACGTCGCGGTGTCCGCGACCAAGTCGCAGACCGGCCACCTGCTCGGCGCCTCCGGTGCGATCGAGGCGGTGCTGACGGTGCTCGCCGTGCACGAGCGCAAGGCCCCGGCGACGATCAACCTGGACCACCAGGATCCGGCGATCCCGCTCAACGTCGTCACGACGGCGCGGGACCTGCCCGCCGGTGACGTGGTGGCCATGAGCAACTCGTTCGGCTTCGGCGGGCACAACGCCGTCGTGGTGATCCGCAACACCTGATCACCGGAGAGCACGCGAGACGACGAAGGTCCCGTTCCCCTCGGGGAACGGGACCTTCGTCGTTCGTCATCGGTGTCGCCTCCGGAACGTCCTCCGGGGGCGGCGCGGCCGGCTCGACGACAGTGCTCGATCGGGCCCGGAGCCAGCGATCGCCTGTCGAGACGGCGTGTTCGTGGTCGAGTCAGCCGACGCGGTGCAGCCAGCGCACCGGGGCTCCCTCGGCGGCGTGGCGGAAGGGCTCGAGCTCCTCGTCCCAGGCCTCGCCGAGCGCGAGGGAGAGCTCCTGGTAGACGGCGCTCGGGTCGCCGGCGCCGGTCTCGTACGCGTAGCGGATCCGGTCCTCGGAGACCATGATGTTGCCGTGCACGTCGGTGGTGGCGTGGAAGATCCCCAGCTCGGGGGTGTGCGACCATCGACCACCGTCGGTGCCGGCACTCGGCTCCTCGGTGATCTCATAGCGCAGATGCGCCCAGCCCCGCAGGGCGGACGCCAGCACGGCACCCGTACCCTGCGCTCCGGTCCACGCCAGCTCCGCCCGGAACATTCCGGGTGCAGCAGGTTGAGCGGTCCACGTCAGATCCGCCTTCTGGTCGACGACGGAACCAATGGCCCACTCCACATGCGGACACAGCGCCGCAGGCGCCGAGTGCACGAAAAGAACACCTCGGGTCAGCACGTCACTCATTCCATCCTCCGATTGCTGTAGGGACGTCTTCCCCAACGACCTTCAGCACGGCGGACACGTGAGTTCTCACCCAAGTGAGACCACGGAGGCAAGACCTACCTTCAACCCGTGGTCGAATCTTCAGTTGTCACAGTCATTGTGCACTATCGGCACATCTTGCGCCACTGTAATTACTGCCACGTGTTTTCTTTCCCGTGCCGGGACTACGCCGGTCGTCAGGCGCGGGGATGGGCCTGACGGTAGCTGTTCCGCAAGCGTTCGACGGAGACGTGGGTGTAGATCTGGGTGGTCGCGAGGGAGGAGTGGCCGAGCAGTTCCTGGACGGCGCGCAGGTCCGCTCCCCCGTCGAGCAGGTGGGTCGCCGCAGTGTGCCGGAGAGCGTGGGGGCCGGCGGACGGACCGCGCCCGTCGACGGCGCCGGTGGCGCGGTGGACGACGTCCCGCACGCGGCGCTGGTCCAGCCGCCCTCCCCGCTGACCCAGGAACAGCGCGGCGCCGGAGGCGTCGGTCGCCAGCGCGGGGCGTGCGAGCCTGAGCCAGGCGTCGAGCGCCCGGGCGGCCGGGATGCCGAACGGCACGGTGCGCTCCTTGTTGCCCTTGCCGATTACCCGGACGGTGCGCCGTTCGGCGTCGACGTCGTCGACGTCCAGGGCGGTCAGCTCCCCTACCCGGACCCCGGTGGCGTAGAGCAGTTCGAGGATCGCGGTGTCGCGGACGGTCGCGGGGTCCTCCGGGGTGGCGGCATCGGCGGCCCGGGTGAGGGCCGCGGCCATCTGCGGCTGCCGCAGGACCGACGGCAGCGTGTGGTCCCGACGCGGCGCCTGCAGGCGGACGGACGGGTCCGTCTGGATCAGGCCGTCGCGGACGGCCCAGCGGAAGAACGTGCGGACGGCCGCGGAGCGGCGGGCGAGGCTGGACCGGGCGGCACCGGTGGCCGTCTGGCCGCCGAGCCAGCTGCGCAGCAGGCCGAGGTCGACGACGTCGAGTCCGTCGGCGCCCTCGCGAGCGGCATGCGCGAAGAGGGAGGCGAGGTCGCTGCGGTAGGCGCGCACCGTGTGCGCGGACCGGCCGCGCTCGAGTGCCAGGTACCGGGTGAAGGCCTCGACGGCGTCGGCAGCCCAGGGCGGGACGACCGCGGATTCCGCACCCGGGTGCTGCTGTTGCGTCATGTCTTTACTGTGGTTCATCGTGGCGCCGGCGTCCCGCCGCCACGCGGGTCCGTCCGGCTAGGCCACGCTTCAGGGCTCGCCGCGTCACCCGCGTCACCTCCGGCCGCTGGGCGCCTTGCGCCAGGCGCCGTCGGTCGCGATCGCCAGGCCGCGCAGCGACAGGCGTCCCAATCCCGCCCGGACGAGGGGCTCGCTCAACCCGGCGACGGCGGCGAGCCGGTCGGTGGTGCTGCCGGTGCGCACCGGCAGCGCATCGAAGAGCATCAGGTCCTGCGCGCTGAGGCCGTCGTGGGCGGCCGGACGGGCGTCCTTCACGGGAGCCGGTACGGATCTGGGTTCGCGTTGTTCGGAGTCGGCCTGCCCGGGGTCGGCGCCGTCGGGGGCGGTCGACGTGGCTGCACCATCGGGTGACGATGCCACCTGGAAGGGCGCGAGCAGTTCGAGCACGTCGTCCACGTCGGTCACGCAGACCGCGCCGCCCTCGCGCAGCAGCCGGTGACAGCCCGCCGACGTGGCGGAACGGACGGAACCGGGCACAGCACCCACCTCCCGGCCGAGGCCGGCCGCGTGGTGGGCGGTGTTGAGCGCCCCGGACCGCCAGCGGGCCTCCACCACCACGGTCACCGCGCTCAGCGCGGCGATCAGCCGGTTGCGCTGCAGGAATCGCCACCGCGTGGGCGACGAACCCGGCGGCACCTCGGCGAGCAGGCAGCCGTCCGCCATCACCGCGCGCAGCAGCGACTCGTGGGCGGCCGGGTAGAAGCGATCGACGCCGCAGGCCATGACGGCGACCGTCGGCATCGTCGAGTGTCCCTCGGTGTCGCTGTCGACGATTCCACCGGTCGGTGTCGAGGCCGCCGGCGACTCCGAGGTCCGTCCTGGCCAGCGCTCGGGCGGTCCTCCTCCGTGGGCGGCGTCGCCTGTGCTGTGGGCGGCCAGCGCACCGCGGTGCGCCTGCGCGTCGATGCCGAAGGCGCCTCCGGAGACCACGGTGCATCCGGCGAGCACGAGGCCGTGGGCGAGGTCGGCGCTGACTGTGTCCCCGTAGGCCGTGCTGTCCCGGGCGCCGACGACGGCGACCGCGCGGGCTACCTCCGGCAGGTCCGACGGAGGCCGACCGCGACCCCACAGGCACAGCGGAGCCTCCGGCCCGAGATCGGCCAGGGCGGCCGGCCAGTCCGGGTCCTCCGGTGTCAGGAGCCACCCCCCGAGCCGTGCCAGAACGGCGACGTCCCGATCGGGAGCCAGGAACCGGACCCGTGCAGACCACCGTTCGACCGCCGACGCCACGAGCGCGGGGCCGGCGTCGTCCCGGCCGAGTTCGTCCAGCACGGCCTGCTCGAGCCGGGGCCCGGACCGGACGGCACCCGTGGCCACCTGCAGGGCGTCGACCGGCCCGGCGACGGCGATGAGCGCCGCGGCGACGGCATCCTGCGGTTCCGCCAACCGGGAGAATGCGGCCCGCGCCAGCCGCGCCGCCTGCGTCGTACTCGTGCTTGCGGGACGCGCGGCCCCGCCGGGACCTGATCGGTCGGCAGCCGGGCCCTCGGGGATGGCCGTGGCGCCGGAGTTCTCCGGGCCCTCGACCGCGGGAGGGGGTCCGGCAGCAGGCTCCTCGACGGTGGGCGCGTCCTCGGCGTCGATCACACTCGTGGCGGACCGGGCCAGGTCGGCAGCGCTCGTCGCACCGGTGCCGTGCGTCGTGGCGGCACCACCGGGCGGCGCGCTCACGCGACGGCCCGCCGTTCCCTGAACATCAGCGCCTGGCCGACGTCGTCGGCGTCGGGCACCGGGTGACCGGTCAGGTCGGCCAGCGTCCAGGCGAGCCGGAGCACCCGGTCGTGTCCGCGTGCCGTCATCAAGGATCGTTCCATTGCCAGCTCCAGTTCTCTCGTCGACGACCGTCCGGGATGCAGCGGCCCGCGCAGCACCCGCCCCGGTACCTCGGCGTTCGTCGTCACGCCGTAGCGCTGCAACCGTTCACCCTGGGCCCCGCGGGCAGCGGCGACGCGGACGGCGACCCGGGCGCTGCTCTCCGCCGGTTCGGTGCTGTTCATCTCGCGCAGGCTCACCCGCGGCACGTCGAGGCGGACGTCGACCCGGTCCAGCACGGGCCCGGACATGCGGCTGGCGTAGCGGCGCCGCTCCAGCGACGTGCAGCGGCACTGGGCACCCTTGACGCCGTCCTGCCCGCACGGGCACGGGTTGGCCGCGAGCACCAGCTGGAAGCGGGCCGGGTAGTCCGCGGCTCCCGCGGCGCGGTGCACCACCAGACGCCCGTCCTCGAGCGGCTGCCGGAGCGCGTCCATCACCCGCCGGTCGAACTCGGGAGCTTCGTCGAGGAACAGCACGCCGCGGTGGGCCCGGGTGGCGGCGCCAGGGCGGGGCATCCCGCTCCCGCCGCCGACCACGGAGACCACCGTCGCCGTGTGGTGCGGGTTCTCGTAGGGCGCCCGACGGATCAGGTCGAGCCGCGGCGCACCCCGCCCCGCCAGCGAGTGGATGGCCGTCACCTCCATCGCCTCCGCGTCCGTCAGCGGCGGCAGGATCGTGGGCAACCGCTCGGCGAGCATCGTCTTGCCCGCCCCGGGAGGGCCGACCATGAGCAGGTGGTGCGCGCCGGCCGCGGCGACCTCGAGTCCGAATCGCGCGTCGGCCTGTCCCGCGACCTCGCTGAGGTCGCGTACCGGGCCCGCATCGGCGGCGACCGGCGGCGACGCCTCCGGTTCGGGCTGGTCCTCCAGGGCGAGCCGTTGCGGGTCGGCCCCGAAGTGGAGGGCCACCTGCGCGAGCGTGTTGAAGGCGAGCACCTCGGCGCCGGGCACCAGGGCGGCCTCGTGCTCGTTGCCCCGTGCGACGACGATCCGTCGGTATCCGGCGGCCACCGCGGCCATGACCGCCGGCAGGATCCCGGTGACCGGACGCAGCCGGCCGTCCAGGCTCAGTTCGGCCAGGAACACGGTGCGTCCGGTGTCGTTCACGTCGCCGGCGGCCCGCAGCGCCGCGAGGCAGATCGCCAGGTCGAAGCCGGAGCCGCTCTTGGGCAGCGTGGCCGGGATGAGGTTGACGGTGAGCTTGCGCCGGCTCAAGGGCAGCCCGGTGTTCTGCGCCGCGGACCGGATGCGCTCGCGCGCCTCGTGCAGCGATGAGTCCGGCAGGCCGAGCAGCACGAAGTTCGGCAGGGTCTGTCCGATGTCCGCCTCGACTTCGACGAGGTGCCCGTTCAGCCCGATCAGGGCCACCGCGAAGGCGCGTCCGAGCGGCATCAGGCCACCGCCCGCAGGTGCTCGCAGCGCATGCCGCCCGCGGCCGCGCCGACCACGGCGAGCGCGTCGACCCGCATGGGACCGGCCACCCCGTGATGGCGCGCCCAGAGCCGGATCAGGGCATGCAGCCGGGCGAGTTTGGCCGCGTCGATGGCCTCCCACGGGTGCCCGAAGTCCAGCGAGCGCCGCGTCTTCACCTCGACCCCCACCAGCACCGGGCCGTCCCGTCCCAGCGGGTCCAGCGCCACCAGGTCCAGCTCCCCCGCCGGACACCGCCAGTTGCGCTCCAGCACCGCCCAGCCGAGCTCCGTCACGTAGCGGGCCGCGAAGTCCTCGCCTGCCCGGCCCAACACATCCTTCGGTCGCATCCGTCCACCTCCGCGACCAGCCTCGCGGCCCGTGGACGCCGGTGGCAGGACCCGTGTCCCGGTTGTGGACGACGACGTCGGCCGGGGCTCCTGTGGAGGGAGAAGCAGGTCGGCAGGCGGGGTGGAATCAGCGCTCGGGCAGCGGGTCGGCCGTCAGGGCGTCGCGCAACCAGGTGCTCGCGTCATCGAGGAACTCCCGAGCGACGGCGGTCTGCGCGGCCCACGCCTCGAAGCCGTGCGGGGCGCCGGGCACGATCACGAGATGGCAGGGCACCCCGGCCTCCCGCAGCCGGTGCGCATAGTCCTCGTCCTCCTCACGGAACAGATCGATGTCGCCGACGCCGATCCAGGCGGGCGGCAGCCCGTCGAACCGGTCGCGGCGGCCCGGGGCGGCGTACGGCGGGACGGTGCCGTCGGGCCCTCCGGGCGCGGTGCCGAGCCACGCGCCCCAGCCGTACCGGTTCTGCCGGTTGGGCCAGATGCGGTGCCGGACGGCGTCCAGCTCCTTCCGGGCGGCGGTGCGGTCGTCGAGCATGGGGCAGAGCAGCAGCTGGGCGACGGGACGGCGCTCGGACCCGGTCTCGGTGTCGTGCAGACGCTGCACCAGGCCGGCCGCGATGCCGCCACCGGCGCTCTGGCCACCGACGGCGATGCGGGCCGGGTCGACCCCGAGACCGGGCGCGGCGTCGACGAACCACGACCACGCGTCGGCGCAGTCGTCGTGCCCGGCCGGGAAGGGATGCTCGGGTGCCAGCCGGTAGTCGACGGACGCGATGACGGCACCGGTTGCCCGGACGAACCCTGCGCACAGCGCGTCGTCCTGGACCGCCGCACCCATCACCAGTCCCCCGCCGTGGATCCACAGCAGCCCCGGACGAGAGGACGACCCCACGGAATCCGCGGTTCCCGCCGGTCGGTAGAGCCGGACGGGAACGCCGCCGGGGGTCGCCGTCACCTCGACCGTGACACCCTCGCCGACGGCGTCGCGGGAGAACCTCCGCTGGGCCCAGCGGGAGAGCCGGCGATACCAGCCGTACTGGAGAGCCAGCGGCGGAAGCCGCCGGACGGGGCCGCGCAGGTCGGGGTGCACGCGATCGAGTCTCATGCGCCGACCGTACCGCGCGACACCGTCAGCCCGGTCCCGCGACAGCGCAATGAGGGGCGCGTCGCGCCGGCCGCCACCGGGTCCAGGCCGGCCGGGTGGTTCACTCGGGCAGCTGGAGGTCGTCCGTCTTGGTCAGTTCCTCGACGTTGACGTCCTTGAACGTGATGACGCGGACCTTCTTGACGAACCGGGCGGACCGGTAGACGTCCCACACCCACGCGTCGGTCAGGGTGAGGTCGAAGTACACCTCGCCGTCGGCGGACCGGGTCTGCAGGTCGACCTGGTTGGCCAGGTAGAAGCGGCGCTCGGTCTCCACGACGTAGCTGAACAGCCCGACGACGTCCCGGTACTCGCGGTACAGGGCCAGCTCCATGTCGGTCTCGTAGTTCTCGAGGTCCTCAGCGCTCATGGGTCCATCTTCTCGCACGCCGCGGCGAACAGCGCAGCCTCCTGCCCGCGGGCGTCATCCGTGAGGTCGTCCTCGTCGACCGGGCCATCCTCCAGCAGGACACCGCCGGGCGGGACGGCGTCGGCGGACAGGCCCTCGCCGGGCAGCGAACCGAGCCGCCACGTGCGGCGGTGCAGGTCGCTCGGGCCCACGGCGTCGATGGCCGCCCGGTGGGACGGGGTCGCGTACCCCTTGTTGACCTCCCAGCCGAAGTCCGGGTACCGCTGCGCCGCCTCGATCATCAGCAGGTCCCGTTCGACCTTCGCGATCACCGACGCGGCGGCGACGCTGGTGCAGGTCAGATCCGCCTTGATGCGGGTCAGGACAGTGGGGTCCGCTGCGGCGACCGCGGTCGAGCCGTGCGGGCGCGGCGGGACCGACGCGACGGCCGGGTCGAGCGCCTCGTCCGGCAGCAGCGCGTCGAGCAGCGTCGGCTCGGGGCGGCGCAGCCAGTTGTAGTTGCCGTCCATGAGCACGAGGTCGGGCACGATGCCGGCGTCGGCCAGGCGGCGCAGGGCCCGCAGCCCGGCGAGCCGGAGCGCGTGGGTCAGCCCGACGGCGTCGACCTCGGCCGCCGAGGCCATGCCGACGGCGCTGCCGACCGCCCAGCGGCGGATCCGGGGCACGAGGTCGACGCGGCGCTGGTGGGTGAGCAGTTTGCTGTCCGCGACCCCGGTCAGAGCCCGCTGCGTGTGGGCGTCGACGACGACGACGCCGGCCGCGACGGGACCGGCCAGCGCGCCGCGACCGACCTCGTCGATGCCGGCGACGAGTCGGCAGGAGGGCCCCGCGAGGGACCGCTCGACCCGCAGGCTGGGGCGTTTCACGACCACGGCGTCACTGCCCGGACGTGGTCACCGTCGGCCGGGGGCTGGCGGAGGAGCTCGGGGAGGGAACGTCGGCGAACACGTCCTGCTCGTTCTGCAGCACGCGCATGCGGTTCAGCGGCCATGCGATCACCGTCGCGGTCCCCTCGACGTCGTCGATGCTCACGAACGGGTTGGCGTCCGGCTGCGCGGCGGAGGGCACGTGCGCGCGGGAGTCGGCAGAGTTGTCGCGGTGGTCGCCCATCACCCAGAGCTTGCCGGCGGGCACGGTGATGTCGAACTTCGTGTCCGACGGCGCGGACCCGGGGTTGAGGTACGGCTCGGTGATCGACTTCCCGTTGACCGTGAGGCGGCCCTGCGTGTCGCAGCAGGTGACGTGGTCGCCCGGCATGCCGATGACGCGCTTGACGAGGTGCTGCTGCGAGTCGTCCGGCGCGAGACCCAGGAAGACGAGGACGTCGGTCAGCGGGCTGCGCGCGCCGGTGCTCTTGGCGATCGGTTCGGTCTGCAGCCAGCCGTTGCTGTCCTTGAACACGATGATGTCCCCGCGGTGCAGCTCCGCGACGCGCGGCACGAGCAGGTTGACGAAGATCCGGTCGTCCACCTCGAGGGTCTGCTGCATCGATTCCGACGGGATGAAATAGGCCCGGAACAGGAAGGTCTTGATGAGGAAGGAGAGGACGAGGGCGACGACGACGATGCCGGCGACCTCGCGGGCGAAGGACGCGCCGCCGCTGAGTGCCGTCCCGTCCGACCGGCGGCCGGCCAGGAGGTGGCGCACCCGCTGTCCGGTGGTCGGGCTCGCTCCGTCGCCCCGGTGCTCGTCGGCCCGGGCAGCGTCGGCCGCAGCGGCGTCGTCGGACGGCGCAGCACCGCGACGGAGGCCGCGGCCGTCGTCCGAAAGCCCGCTGTGACGGCCCCGCGGCCGGCGGTCGGCGTCGCCGTACTCGGCGTGCCGGTGTCCGGGGTCCTGCGGCTGGTCGTTCTCACTGTCGTTACTGCTCACTCGCTGCTTCCGCTCCCTGCTGTCGTGTGCGCCGGCTGGTCGACCGTCTCATCCGGGGCTGGACCCGAGCTGGATCCGGTCCAGCGCACCCACCCGGTTCAGCGGCCACACCCGCGCGACCGGCGTGCCAATGATACGGTCCATCGGCACCATGCCTCCGCCCGGCGCCCCGAGCAGCGCCCGGGAATCGAAGGAGTCGCCGCGGTTGTCGCCCAGCAGCCAGACGCTGCCGTCGGGCACGACGACGTCGAACCGCGTCGTACTGGGTGCCGTGCCCGGCGCGAGGTAGGCCTCGGTGACGGGCCGCCCGTTCACCGTCAACCGGCGGCCGGTGCCGCAACACGTCACGTGATCGCCCGGCAGGCCGACGATCCGCTTGACGTGCACCGTGGGGCTGCCGACCAGGCCGAGGAACTGCCCGGCCGCAGCCAGGGCCTGCTGCCATGCCGGGGCGCTGCTGCGGTACGGGTCCAGGCTCCCCCGGCCGTCGAAGACGACGACGTCGCCGCGGCGGTACGGCTGCACGCCGACCCGGGCCACCGCGATCCGGTCGCCGGGCACGAGGCCCGGCTCCATGGACGCGGACGGGATCGTGTAGACCTCGAGCACGAAGGCACGCAGCAGGCACGTGGCCAGGACGACGGCGAGGACCCCCACCAACACGAAACGCCAGCCCCGGAGGGACTGGCGTCTCGAAGCGGCCGTTCCGGCCCCGCCACGCGGGCGGGGGTCGGAGCGATCCGCCGTTCGGCTGGTGAGCCTCCGGAAGAAGGAGGTCAGCGCTTCTCGCGGATCTTCGCGGCCTTGCCGTGACGATCGCGCATGTAGTAGAGCTTGGCCCGGCGCACGTCACCGCGGGTGACGAGTTCGATCTTGTCGATGACCGGGGAGTGCACCGGGAAGGTACGCTCGACGCCCACACCGAAGCTCACCTTGCGGACGGTGAACGTCTCGCGGACGCCCTCGCCCTGGCGGCCGACGACGAAGCCCTGGAAGACCTGGACACGGCTGCGGTTGCCTTCGATGATGTTGACGTGCACCTTGAGTGTGTCACCGGGACGGAAGTCCGGGACGTCGGTGCGCAGCGACGCGGAATCGACGGAGTCGAGGATGTGCATGGGTGCATCTCCTGGTGAACGCCACAGGTCATCCACGTGGATCGGCGCGGTCCGGCGGGCCCGGAGGCCGGTGCTGGACCGCGAAGTGAGGGAACGCGCGGCCCGTCGGACCCACGCGCGTGCCGCGCTGTCGGCGTCGCTCCCCCTGTGGCAGGTGCGCGCCCAACCGGCACAGCTGTCCATTCTGCCACATCCGGGCGTGTCCCGGCACATCGAGCGCCGTACCGTCCAGTCCCTCGGAGCGGCCGGTCAGGGCTGCCGCAGGTCCTGCGCGAACATCACGATGATGCCGCTGGGGCCGCGCACGTACGTCAGCCGGTAGACGTCCTCGTAGGTCGCGACCCCGCGCAGGGGGTGGCAGCCGTGCCGGGCGGCGATCGCGAGGGCCTCGTCGATGTCCTCCACGGCGAAGGCGACGCGGTGCATCCCGGTCTCGTTCGGCAGCGTCGGCTCCGTCTCGATCGCGTCGGGATGCAGGTACTCGAACAGCTCGATCCGGCCGCGGCCGTCCGGGGTCTGCAGCATCGCGATCCTCGCGTGGTTGCCGTCGAGGCCGACGGCGGTGTCCGCCCACTCCCCGCTGACGGTGTCACGACCGAGGACGGTCAGGCCGAGGTCGGCGAAGAACGCGATCGCCGCGTCCAGGTCCCGCACGGCGATGCCGACGTTCTCGAGTCAGATGGCCATGGGCCGCACGCTACCGGCTCGGCGCACCGGCCTCCAGGTTCTCGTCCCCCTCAGACCGTCGGCGGCAGCAGGTCCGGGCGGCGGTCGGCGGTGCGGGCGAGCTGCTGCTCGTGCCGCCAGCGGGCGATCCGGCCGTGGTCGCCGCTGAGCAGCACCTCGGGCACGTCCAGGCCGCGCCAGCTCGCCGGCTTGGTGTACATCGGGTACTCGAGCAGCCCGTCCGCGTGGGACTCCTCGGTGAGCGAGCCCGGGTTGCCGATGACGCCGGGGATGAGCCGGACGATGGCCTCGACCATCGCCAGGGTCGCCACCTCCCCGCCGTTGAGCACATAGTCCCCGATGCTCAGCGGGCGCACCGTGTACCGCTCCTCGGCCCACTGGGCCACGCGTTCGTCGATGCCCTCGTACCGTCCGCACGCGAACACGAGGTGCTCGGCCTCGGCCAGCTCGTGGGCGGTGGACTGGCGGAACACCTCGCCGGCCGGCGACGGGATGACGAGCACGGGCCGGGTCTCGACGACGGCGTCCTCAGCCGGCGCTCGGTCCTCGTCGAGCACGGCGGTCAGGGCCTGCGCCCACGGCTCGGGCTTCATCACCATGCCGGCGCCGCCGCCGTAGGGCGTGTCGTCGACGGTGCGGTGCCGGTCCGTCGTGAAGTCCCGCAGGTCGTGCACGTCCAGCCGGAGCAGGCCACCGGTGCGCGCCTTGCCGATCAGGGACAGGTCCAGGGCCTGCAGGTAGGCGGGGAAGATGCTGATGACGTCGATGCGCACGGCTCAGGCCGACCCGTCCGGCCGACCGGTCGAGGCATCGTCACCCTCAGCGGCACTGCCCTCGTCCGCGACATTCAGGTCCAGCAGGCCCGGCGGCGGGGTGAGCACGACGCGGCGGCCGTCGACGTCCACGGTCGGCACGATCTGCTCGACGAACGGCACGAGCACCTCGCGCCCGTCGGACAGTTCGATCACGAGCAGGTCCTGCGCGGGCATGGTCTGCAGGGCGGTGACGCGCCCGATGCGCGGGCCGTCGTCGGCGTCGAGCACGACGTCGAGGTCGACCAGTTCGTGCTCGTACCAGGCGTCGTCGTCCGCGTCGACGTCGTCGGTGTCCAGCAGCAGGCGGGCACCGCGCAGCCGTTCGGCGTGATTGCGGTCGGCGACCTCCTCGAATCCGAGCAGGAGGATGCCCTTGTTCCAGCGTGCGGTCCGGACGGTCAGGGAGCCGCTCGCGCCCTCGGTCCCGGAGGCCTCGACGTCGAGCACCGCGCCGGGGACGAACCGGCTCTCGGGGTCGTCGGTGAGCACCTCGGCGGTCACCTCGCCGCGGATGCCGTGGGGTCTGCCGATCCGGGCGATGCGCACCTGCACTGCGGGCCTGCCTTCTTCAGGGAGCGCCGGGAACCCGGCGGGAGAACGGTCACCGGCGGGTGCCGGTGGAGGGCTGGCCGCACGGCCGGGAACAGCACGGCCGGGAACAGCACGGCCGGCAACAGCACGGCCGGCAACAGCACGGCCGGGAACAGCACGGCCCCGCCGCTCGGTCAGGAGCGGCGGGGCCGGAGACTGCGTCGTACTCAGCGGCGACGGTCGGTGTCGACGACGTCGACGCGCACAGCGTCGCCGCCCTCGAGGGCCGACACGACCGTGCGCAGCGCGCGGGCCGTGCGGCCCTGGCGGCCGATCACGCGGCCGAGATCGTCGGGGTGCACCCGGACCTCGAGCGTCTCACCGCGACGGTTGTTCTTCGCGGTGACGTTGACGTCGTCGGGGCTGTCGACGATGCCGCGCACGAGGTGCTCGAGCGCTTCGGGGAGGACGCTCACTGGTCCGCGTCAGCCGACTCGGAGGTCTCGGCGGGCGTCTCGTCCGCGTCGGTGGCGGCCTCGGCGACGGGAGCCTCGGGGGCCTTCGCCGACTCGGGGATGATGACCGAGTCCTTCTCGGGAGCCACGAAGGCGGCCTTGCCCTCGGAGGTCTTCAGCCGGCCCTCGGCGCCGGGCAGGCCCTTGAACTTCTGCCAGTCACCGGTCACCTTGAGGATGGCCAGGACCTGCTCGGTCGGCTGCGCGCCGACACCGAGCCAGTACTGCGCGCGGTCCGACTTCACCTCGATGAACGAGGGGTTCTCGGTCGGGTGGTACTTGCCGATCTCCTCGATCGCACGACCGTCCCGCTTGGTGCGGGAGTCGGCGACGACGATGCGGTAGTAGGGGGCACGGATCTTGCCCATGCGCTTGAGGCGAATCTTAACGGCCACTGGTGTGACTCACTCCTGTGTTGGTCGAAAGTCGAACCCGTGTGACGCACCCGTGGGGCAGGCCGATCCGTGGGGTTCTGGGGACTGGTGACCGCCCGGTTGAGAGGGGCCGGGCGCACCGAGTACCCGTCCATTATGCCAGAGACCGCCGCCCGTGCCAGCCAGCGCCACCGTGACGACCGGCACCCGGTGTCCCGGCGCCCGATGCCGGGCGTCCTGCCGGGCGCCGACGACGCGTCAGGCCGCGACGACGCGGATCTCGTTTCGCCAGGGGTCGGCGGTGACGAGGGCGTGGTCCTGGACGGTCGCCGGGACACCGGCCGCGTCGAGCCGGTCCTGCAGGGCGGCGACGTCGGCGTCGGTCGGGACGGTGACGTCAACGCGGCCGAGACCACGGGTGTCCCGGCGCGGCCCGGCCCCGGCGCTGTTCCACACGTTCATCGCCATGTGATGGTGGTAGCCGCCGGCGGAGACGAACAGGGCGGTCTCGCCCAGTCGCGCGGTCTCGTCGAACCCGAGGGTGTCGACGTAGAAGTCGTGGGCGGAGGCGATGTCACCGACCTGCAGATGGACGTGGCCCACGGTCGCCGGGTCGGTGCTGCGCAGCTCGTCGTGCCGGAGGTGCTCGTCGAGGAAGGCGCGCCCGTCGAGGGGGTCGACGGTCATGTGGACGCTGTGCTGCTGCCACTGCCACTGGTTCCGCGGCCGGTCCCAGTAGAGCTCGATCCCGTTGTTCTCCGGGTCCTGGAAGTAGAAGGCCTGGCTCACGGCGTGGTCCTGGGCGCCGACGTAACGGCCCTCGGGCCGGCGCAGCGCCGATGCGACGGTGTCGGCGAGCTCGGTCCGGGTGTCGAAGAGCAGGGCGGTGTGGAACAGCCCGGCGTCGGAGGGCGACGGCACGCTCAGGTCGTGTCCGTCCGCGATCCGCACGAGGCCCGCACCGGCCCGGCCCAGCAGCACGCCGTCGGCGTCGGAGGCGATCTCGGTCAGGCCCAGCGCCTGCTGGTAGTACGTGACGAGGGCCGGCAGGTCGCCCGCCCGGAGGGTGAGCACGCCCATCGTGGTCGTCGCGGGCAGCGTCTCATTTACTTGAAGCTTCATGTTTATGCCAACGCGAGCAGATCGCGGGGCATTCCCGCCGGCCCTTCACTCCCGTGACTCGCAGGAGACCCCCGGTCAGGCGGCGTCGCGCTCCAGCTCGGCGAGGAAACCGGCGATGTGCGCGTGGCCGGCCGCCGTGTCGTGCGGTCGGTGGCCGCCCGGGACGATGACGTGGCGGGCTCCGGTGGTGGCGAGGAAGGTGGCGACCTCCTCGTAGACGGGCTCCCATCCGCCGGTGACGACGAGGGTCGGCACGCCGGGCACGATGGTCAGCGGCGCCTCCCACGGCGGCTGCTGCCGCTGCAGGCGCACGGCGTCGACGCCGGTGGGCGCGCCGTCGCCGGTCCCGGTGAGCAGCTCGGTGAACCGGTGGGCGAAGGCGTCGGCGCTGAGCCGCTCCCGGGCCACGTAGAGCGGAGCGAAGGCCGCGACGTGCCGCGCGGTGGCCGGCAGGTCGCGGGTCAGGGAGAACGCGGCGGGCTCGATCAGGGTCAGCGAACGGACGAGCCCCGGCTCGCGCACCGCCGCGAGCAGGGCACTGACGGCGCCGCCGGAGTGCGCCACCACGTGGCCGCCGCGGGCGGGCTCGAGGTGCTCGAGGATCGAGGCGGCGTCCGCCTCCGCGTCACCCCGGGCCGGTTCGCCGGAGGCCTCGTACCCGCGCCGGCGCAGGAAGAGGCAGTCGTAGCGCCCGGCGAGCAGGCGTTGTTCGGGCCACGCCGCCGCACCGGCACGGCCGCTGCCGTGGACGAGAACCACTCGAGTCATGTTCACCACCTTGGCCGTCGCCGCCGACAGGACCGGCAGCGCGGTCGTCGTCGTCGGGTCGGCCGGATCGTCGGACGCGCGCCGCCGCGTGGCGGTGCGCATCGTTCCGGGGCTCAGCCCCGGCCGTTGACCAGTTCGCGCGTGTCCCCGTCGGCGAGCGCGGACAGCCCGACGGCGATCCGGTTCGCCAGCCCCGGCATCGCCAGGGTCCCGACCTCGGCGGAAGAGACGAAGCGGTAGCCGACCAGTTCCTCGGCCTGGACGGTCACCGCAACGTCCGCGTCGACGACGCCGCCGTCGTACAGGAAGATCGTCGCGTCGCCCCAGATGCCGTGCGACGTGCCGTGCTCGACGACGAGCAGCCGGCCGACGGGCAGCTCGAGGCCGACCTCCTCGGTGATCTCCCGGCCGCAGCCGGTGCGGGGGTCCTCCCCCGCCTCGACCGTGCCGCCGGGCAGCTCCCAGCCCTGCTTGTAGTTCGGCTGCACCATGAGCACGCGGCCCTCGCGGTCACGGATCAGGGCGCCGGCCGCGAGCCGCCGGCGCGGCAGCGTCGCGATGAACGCCGCGAGCTCGGGCTCGCTGAGGTAGGAGTCGATCACCGGCCGGTCGCGTCCTGGATCGCTCGCGGGGCTCACTTGCCGAGGAACTTCTCGAACCCGGCGGGCAGGTTCAGGGCCGACGGATCGAAGTCCTCCGTGCCCGCGTCCTTGCCGAACGCGGCGCCCGTGTTGACCGGGGCGCTGCCCCGCTCGCGACGCGCCTGCGCGGCCGCGGCGTCCTGGGCGCGCTTGGCCGGGTTGCCGGACCGCGAACTCTTGGCCGACTTGGCGTTCTTGCCCTTCTTGCGCGGCGAGTTGAAGCCGCCGGGGCCGGCCATGCCCGGCATGCCGGGCACCCCGCCGCCGCGGGCCATCTGCTTCATCATCTTCTGCGCCTGGGTGAACCGCTCCATCAGCTGGTTGACCTCGGAGACGGTGACGCCGGAACCGCGGGCGATGCGGGCGCGGCGCGAACCGTTGATGATCTTCGGGGCCACCCGCTCGTGCGGGGTCATCGACCGGACGATCGCCTCCACGCGGTCGATCTCCCGCTCGTCGAAGTTCTCGAGCTGCTCACGGATGCCGGCGGCGCCGGGCATCATCATGAGCATCTTCTTCATCGAGCCCATCTTGCGGATCTGCTG
Source organism: Tersicoccus mangrovi (assembly GCF_036881825.1). NCBI lineage: Bacteria > Bacillati > Actinomycetota > Actinomycetes > Micrococcales > Micrococcaceae > Tersicoccus > Tersicoccus mangrovi. Next base: position 311,578 of record NZ_JBAJMW010000002.1, read on the forward strand.
CATCTGGGCGAGGAAGTCCTCGAAGGTGAAGTCCTCCTGGTCGGCGAACTTCTTCGCCATCCGGTCGGCCTCGGCCTTGTCCCAGCTGCGCTCGGCCTGCTCGATGAGCGAGAGCACGTCGCCCATGTCGAGGATGCGGCCGGCCATCCGGTCGGGGTGGAACAGCTCGAAGTCGTCCAGGCCCTCACCGGTGGAGGCGAACATGACCGGCTGGCCGGTCACCGAGGCGACGGACAGGGCGGCACCACCGCGGGCGTCGCCGTCGAGCTTGGAGAGCACGACGCCGGTGAAGGCGACGCCCTCCTGGAAGGCGAGCGCGGTGTTGACTGCGTCCTGGCCGATCATGGCGTCGATGACGAACAGCACCTCGTCGGGTCTGGTCGCGGTGCGGATGTCGGCGGCCTGTTGCATCATCTCGGCGTCGACGCCGAGCCGGCCGGCCGTGTCGATGATGACGACGTCGTGCAGCTTGTTGCGGGCCTCGGTGACACCGTCGCGGGCCACCTGCACCGGGTTGCCCGTGGGCACGTCGGTCTCGCTCGTGGTGCCCGGGTGCGGCGCGTACACCTTGACGCCGGCGCGCTGGCCGACGATCTGCAGCTGGGTGACGGCGTTGGGGCGCTGCAGGTCCGCGGCGACGAGCAGCGGCTTGTGGCCCTGCGCGGCCAGCCACTTGCCGAGCTTGCCGGCCAGGGTGGTCTTACCGGCACCCTGCAGGCCCGCGAGCATGATGACCGTCGGGGGGTTCTTGGCGAAGCGGATGCGCCGGGTCGCCCCGCCGAGGATGTCCTTGAGCTCCTCGTTGACGATCTTGACGATCTGCTGCGCCGGGTTCAGCGCGGCGGCGACCTCCGCGCCGAGCGCGCGCTCCCGGATGCTCGCGGTGAACTCGCGGACCACGGGCACCGCGACGTCCGCGTCGAGCAGGGCGCGCCGGATCTCCCGCACGGTGGCGTCGACGTCGGCCTCGCTCAGCCGTCCCTTGCCGCGCAGGTTCTTGAAGGTGGCGGTGAGCCGATCAGACAGTGAGTTGAACACGGTAGCTGCAGACTTCTCTCGTCGGTGGGGGGACACCGCGGGCCGGGCATCGCGGGCGTTCGTCGCCGGGCCGGCCGTGGCGTGCGACCAGTGACCCAGCTTAGCAAGGCACCTGTCCGGCCGGTCGTCGCCGCGACGCCGTGCACGCACCTCGTCCGTGCCGCTCGTGGCCGGTCTCGCTCGGTCCGCGCTTGGTCCGTGCTCCATCCGCGCTCCGTCCCGCTCGGTCCGTGCTTCTCGATGCGTGTTCGGTCGAGAACGACATCGTCGGTCGAGTTCTCGGCCGACGACGTCGTTCCGGACCGAACTGGCCCGAGCGCCGGACTCCGTTGCCCTCGCGTCACTTGTCCGATGGCGGTCCCGCCCCTAGGCTGCACGGACCGCCGCCCGTGAGTGTTTCCCGGCGGCTGCGCAGTCGAAGGCAGGACGTCGAAGCGAGGAGGAACGGTGAGCGAGAACCCCAGGACCGGCGACGAGCCGGTCGAACCGATCGGGCCCGGCCCGATCACCGACACGGGCAGCGACGATCCCGCCGCCCGCGCCACCGCGCCCGACGCCGCTCCCCCGGGCCCGGACGCCGCGACCGAGGAGACCGCGCCGGCCGCGGGCGACCCGCACCCGGACCCCGAGCGGGACCAGGTGACCGGGCTCGAGCCCGGCGGCGGTGTGCCCCCGGGCGAGACGCCGCCCGCCGAGGACCAGATGAGCGGCGACCAGGGGCACAACGAGTAGAGCCAACCCGCTCACGGACGACACGCACGAACAGCACCGCCCGAACAGCAGCACCGCCCGGCATCGTCATCGCGATACCGGGCGGTGCTGTGTCTGATGTAGTGCGGTCTTCTCCGTCGCGGTCAGACCGCGGCGTCGCCCCGCTCGCCGGTCCGCACGCGGATCGACTCCTCGACCGGGGTGATCCACACCTTGCCGTCGCCGGCCCGGCCGGTGTTGGCGGTGGAGACCAGGACGTCGACGATGTCGGCGGCCGAGTGGTCGGGGACGAGGATCTCGAGCCGGGTCTTGCGCAGGAGGTCCACGGTGTACTCCGCCCCGCGGTACACCTCCGTGTGGCCGCGCTGCCGTCCGTAGCCGCTCGCGTGGGAGACGGTCAGGCCGCGGACGCCGTAGGACTCGAGAGCCGAGCGGATGTCGTCGACCTTCTCCGGCCGGATGATCGCGGTCACCAGTTTCATGCAGACACCTCTTCGATAGCGCCGTCCGGGGTCTGCACGAGGTGCCGCCCCGCCTGGAAGTTCCCACCCTCGTTGTAGGAGTAGGCCGTCTCGGCGTGCTGGGTCAGGTCCACGCCGGTGATCTCGTGCTCCTCGCTGATGCGGAAGCCCACGGTCTTGCGGATGAGCCAGGCGAGGACGAAGGCGACGACGAAGGAGTAGATCAGCACCGAGAAGGCGCCGATCGCCTGCAGGCCGAGCTGGGTCAGTCCGCCGCCGTAGAACAGACCGGTGGCCTTGGCGGGCGAGCCCGGGTCCGCGGCCAGGCCGATGAACAGGGTGCCGATGACACCACCGACGAGGTGCACGCCGACGACGTCGAGCGAGTCGTCGTAGCCCCACCGGTACTTCAGGCCGACGGCCAGGGCGCAGGCGATACCGGCGATGACCCCGAGCACGATCGACCACATCGGGGTGATGGAGCTGCACGCCGGGGTGATGGCGACCAGGCCGGCCACCGCGCCCGAGGCAGCACCGAGGGAGGTCGCGTGGCCGTCGCGGATCCGCTCGACCAGGAGCCAGCCGAGGATCGCGGCGCACGGGGCGACGAGGGTGTTGATCCACGCGTAGCCGGCGGTCGCGCTGGCGCCCAGGGCGGAACCGGCGTTGAAGCCGAACCAGCCGAACCACAGCAGCCCCGCACCGAGCATCACGAGCGGCAGGTTGTGCGGGCGGTGGCTCGAGTCCTTGCCGAAGCCCTTGCGCTTTCCGAGGACGAGGGCCAGCGCGAGAGCGGCCGCACCGGCGTTGATGTGCACGGCGGTACCGCCGGCGAAGTCGACCACGCCGAGGCCCTGGCCGATCCAGCCGCCGATCTTGGTGTCGCCGTTGGTGTTGAAGTCGAATACCCAGTGCGCGACCGGGAAGTAGACCAGCACGGCCCAGATACCGGCGAACAGCATCCACGCGCCGAACTTGGCACGGTCGGCGATCGCCCCGGAGATCAGGGCGACGGTGATGATCGCGAACACGGCCTGGAAGCCGACGAACACGATCTCCGGGATGCTGCCGGCCATCGGGGCGCCGTCCCCGGTGTCGAGCACACCCTGCAGGCCGAACTTCTCGAACGGGTTGCCCACCAGACCACCCCCGACGTCCGTGCCGAAGGACATCGAGTACCCGACGAGCACCCAGAGCACGCCCACCAGGGCGAGCGCTCCGAAGCTCATCATCATCATGTTCAGCACGCCCTTGGCGCGGGTCATGCCGCCGTAGAAGAACGCCAGACCCGGCGTCATCAACAGGACCAGTGCGGCCGAGACCAACACCCAGGCGGTTGCGCCAGTGTCCATGCCCATACCCTTCCTCGAAGAGGTCGATTCATCGAATGCGACGGACCGTCCGGCCGCGGTGATGCGGCGGGACGGCTCCGTGCCCCGATCACGAGCATGGTGGGCGCGTGTTTCACGACCCGGCCGGGCGCATTGCCGGAGCGTTACAGATGGACCCCGAGGGTAAAAGCGCCGTCACCGGCGTGTTTCGGTTTCGTGAACGGACCCGTCAGGGCGCGGGTCGCGGTATCGATCCCCCACACGACGCCAGCTCGTCATTCGACGTCCGATCCGGCCGGAATCGGCCGCGTTTCGATCATCGATTGACGAGCTGGCGGAAAGGAAAGAACGGCGGGTCAGTCGATGATCGCGTCGACGAAGTCCTCGGCGTCGAACGGCGCGAGGTCGTCGGGGCCCTCACCCAGGCCGACGAGCTTGACCGGCACGCCGAGGGCCCGCTGGATGGCGACGACGATGCCGCCCTTGGCCGTGCCGTCCAGCTTGGTCAGCACGATGCCCGTGATGTTGACGACCTGGGCGAAGACCGCCGCCTGGGTCATGCCGTTCTGCCCGGTCGTCGCGTCGAGCACGAGCAGCACCTCGTCCACGGCGGCCTGCTTCTCGATGGTGCGTTTGACCTTGCCGAGCTCGTCCATCAGGCCGGCCTTGTTCTGCAGGCGGCCGGCGGTGTCGATCATGACGACGTCGGCCTCGACCTCGATGCCGGCCCGGACGGCGTCGTACGCGACCGACGCGGGGTCAGCGCCCTCGACGTCGCTGCGCACGGTCGGCACACCCACCCGCTGGCCCCACGTAGCCAGCTGCTCGGCGGCAGCGGCGCGGAAGGTGTCGGCGGCGCCGAGGAGCACGTCCTTGTCCTCGGCGACCAGCACCCGGGCCAGCTTGCCGACCGTCGTCGTCTTGCCGGTCCCGTTGACCCCGACGACGAGGACGATGGCGGGGCGGCCGTCGTGCCGCGTGGTCTTCAGCGTGCGGTCCATGGTCGGGTCGACCAGGCGGAGCAGTTCCTCGCGCAGCATCGCCTTCACGCGTTCGGGGTCGCGCGTGCCCTCGATCCGCACCCGCTCGCGCAGGGCGTCGACCAGTTGCATCGACGGTTCGGTGCCGAGGTCGGCGAGCAGGAGCGTCTCCTCGATCTCCTCCCACACACCCTCGTCGATGGTCTCCCGCGACAGCAGGGCGAGCAGGCCGCGGCCGAGCGTCGAGTTGGACCGGGACAACCGGTCCCGCAGCCGCACGAGGCGGCCACCGACGGCGGCGGGTCGCTCAATCTCCGGGGCGGGCGGTGCCGTGGCGTCCGGTTCGGCGAGGTCGGGCCGGTCGAGGGTGCCGACGCCGCCGGGCGCCGGATCGTTGGCGTCGCGGGTCGACGTGTACGGGCCACGCACGCCACCGCGGGGGCGCCGGGTGTTGCGGACCAGGGCGATCAGCACTCCGCCGACGACGGCGACCGCGGCCACCACGAAGACGATGATCATGACGGGGTCGAGTGCACCATTCACGAAGCCAGCTTCTCATGGTCGGCGGCGCTGTTTCCTGCCCGGCGACGGGCTCCGATGGCGCATCGATCGAAGGACAGTGGGCCAGCGGCCGCCGACCGGCGTGGAGCCTGCCGCCTCGTGGGAGACTCGACCTGACATGTCGACTCCCCCGCCCCACCGCACGCCCGACCCGGCGCACCCGTCCACCACCTCCTCCGCCGACTCCCCGGACTTCCCGGCCGCCCCGACGCGCGACGCCGGCGTCGACGCCCGGGCCGAGGCCACTGCGGACACCGAGCCGTCACCCGCGACGCCGCCGCGATCGCCCCGGGGCGCGCTCACCCTCTGGTGGCGACGTCGGCGCGATTCCGCCGGCCGGAGTTCGACGTCCCACGGGCGGCGGCCACGAGCGCCGCGGACGCCCATCCCTCCGGCGATCCTCGTGCTCATCGCGGCGGCCTTCGTCATCGCGCTCGGTTTCGGCCTCGTCGCCCCGGTGCTGCCGCAGCTGGCCCGCTCCTTCGACGTCGGCACCACGGCGGCGGCCGCCATCGTCAGCGTCTTCGCCCTGGCGCGGCTGGTCTTCGCGCCCGCGGGCGGCCGGCTGGTCGAGCGGCTCGGCGAGCGCCCGGTGTACGTGGCCGGCCTGACGATCGTCGGGCTGTCGTCGCTGACCTGCGCTTTTGCCACCGACTACACCCAGCTCCTGCTGTTCCGGGGCCTCGGCGGCCTCGGGTCGACCATGTTCACGGTCTCCGCCCTCGGGCTCGTCGTCCGGCTGGCTCCGCCCGGGGCCCGGGGACGCATCTCGAGCTACTACGCCGGCTCGTTCCTGCTCGGCAACATCGCCGGCCCCGTGGTCGGCGGCGTGCTCGGCGGGCTGGGGCTGCGGGTGCCGTTCCTCGTCTACGGCGTGCTGCTGATCCTCACCGCGGCCTTCGTGTTCGTGCGGTTGCGCGCGGCGACCGGCAGCACGGTGGCGACCGGCGCGACGGGTACTCCTCCCGTGCTGGCCCTCCGGGCGGCCTTCGGCGACAGCGCCTACCGGGCGGCGATCGGCTCCAGCTTTGCCAACGGGTGGGGCGTGTTCGGGGTCCGCGTGGCGCTCGTGCCACTGTTCGCCACGGCGGCCCTCGGCGCGGGCCCGGCGCTTGCCGGCGCCGCCCTGGCGATCTTCGCCGTCGGCAACGCCCTCGCACTGCCCCTCGCCGGCCGCCTCACGGACGCCTACGGCCGCCGGCCGCTGGTCCTCGGCGGACTGGCCACCACGAGCATCGCGACGATGGTGCTCGGGCTCGTGCCGAACGTTGCCGTCTTCATCGTGGCCTCGATCGCCGCCGGTCTCGGGGCGGGGCTGCTCGGGCCGGCGCAGCAGGCGGCCGTGGCCGACGTCATCGGGCCCGAGCGCGGCGCGGGCCGGGTGCTCGCCGTGTTCCAGATGGCGTCCGACACAGGCACGATCATCGGTCCGCTGCTGGCCGGCCTCATGGTGGACACCCTCTCCTACGGCTGGGCGTTCGCCGTCACCGGCGCCGTCTGCCTCGTGGCGATGGTGCCGTGGCTGCTCGCGCGGGAGACCCTGCCGGCGACGACGAAGGACCCCGCGACGTCCTGAGGGACGAGATCTCCTCCTGCGGGACTACTGGAGAACGCCGATCCGCTGGCTGATGACGGCCGAGACGCCGTCGCCGCGCATGCTCACCCCGTACAGGGCGTCGGCGATCTCCATCGTCCGCTTCTGGTGCGTGATGATGATGAGCTGGCTGGACGCGCGCAGTTCCTCGAGGATGCCGATGAGCCGCTGCAGGTTGGTGTCGTCGAGGGCCGCCTCGACCTCGTCCATGACGTAGAACGGGCTCGGCCGAGCCATGAAGATCGCCACGAGCAGGGCCACCGCCGTGAGAGACCGCTCCCCGCCCGAGAGGAGGGAGAGCCGCTTGACCTTCTTGCCCGCCGGCCGCGCCTCGATCTCGACGCCCGTGGCGAGCAGGTCGTCCGGGTCGGTCAGCACGAGCCGCCCCTCGCCGCCCGGGAACAGCCGGGAGAACACGTGCTCGAACTGGGCCGCGGTGTCCGCGAACGCCGCGCCGAACACCTCCTGCACCCGCTGGTCCACCTCGGCGATGATCTGCAGCAGGTCCGCCCGGCTGGACTTGAGGTCCTCGAGCTGCCCGGAGAGGAACTTGTGCCGCTCCTCGAGCGCCGCGAACTCCTCCAGCGCCAGCGGGTTGACCTTGCCGAGCGCCGCCAGGTCCCGTTCGGCCTTCCGCAGCCGCTTCACCTGCTCCTCGCGGACGAATGGCACCGTGTCGGCGGTGGCCGGCCCGAGCTCGGCCCACTTGTCGTCGACTGGCGCCGTGACCGGCACGGGCACCTCCGGCCCGTACTCGGCGAGCAGGTTCTCGGCGCTGAGGCCGAGCTCGTCGGCGGCCCGGTTCTGCACGGCCTCGATCGCGGCGCGCTGGCGTTCGCGCGCCAGTTCGTCGCGGTGCACGCTGTCGACGAGCTGCGCCAGCTCGCGGGAGACGTCCTCGTTGCCGCCCCGCAGGTCGGTCAGCTCCGCGTCCAGCCGCGCCCGCGTCTGCTCGGCGGCGTCGCGCTCCGCGGCGGCCAGCTCGAGGGAGACGCTCACGTGCGCGGCGACGACGCCGGCGGCCGAGCCCACGGCGAGCGCCTTGGCGGCCTGGTACCGGCGCCGGCGGGCCCGCTGCTCCGCCTCCGCACGGGCGGCCTTCTCGGTGCGGGCGGCCCGCTCCAGGGACTGGGCCCGCTGCGTGCAGGAGGTCAGCTGCTCCTCGGTGGAGCGCACGCTCAGCCGCGCCTCCATCTCCGCGGCACGGGCGGCGGTGGCCGCCGCGGCGAGCTCATCGCGCCGGTCGGTGTCCGGTTCCTCGTCCTGCTCGGGGGCTTCGCGGGCGGCGGCCAGGCGGTCGGCCGCCGCGGTGAGAGCGGTCTGCTCCTTGTCGATGGTGGCGCGCGCGGTCTCGACGGCGGCCTCGAGCCGGGTGCGCTCCGCCTCGGCCGAGCGCATCGCCGAGCCGAACCCGGCGAGCCGCTCCGCGACGGCCGCGAGCCGGGCGTCGGAGGCGTGCAGGTCGTCCAGTGCCGCGTCGGCCTCGGCCTTCGCGTCGGTCAGGCGGGCGGTGATACCGGCCTGCGCGAACCGGGCCTGCTCCCACCGGGAGGCGGCGGCGTCCCGCGCGGTCTGCGACTCGTCGATCGCGGCCTGCAGCTCGATCAGGCTGGCCTCGCTCGCCACACCGCCGTGGGCACTGACGGCGGTGAACACGTCGCCGTCCTCGGTCACCACGCGGGCGCGCGGGAACGCCGCGAGTACGGTCGCGGCGAGCGCCGCGTCCGGGACGACGACGACGTCGGCGAGCAGGCTCTCCAACGTGCTCCCGAGGGCCGCTTCGGCGCGGATCAGGGCCGTCGCGCGCAGAGCGCCCTCGGGAAGCTCGGCGTCGTCGGGCAGCAGCGACGGCAGCGCCGGCGCCTCGGTGATGAGCAGGTCCGCCCGGCCGGCGTCGCGGTCGCGGAGCAGGTCCAGCGCCCGCTGCGCGGCCTCGTGGTCCGTGACGGCGAGCGCCTCGGCGGCCGAGCCGAGCGCGGCGGCGATGGCCGGCTCGTAGCCCTGGGCGACGCCGACCAGCTCGGCCACCCCGCCGACGATGCCGTCCAGCCGGCCCTCGACGACGGCGTCCCGCAGGGTCTCCGCCCCGTCGCGCCGGTCCAGGCCCACCTGCAGCGCCTCGATCCGGGCGGTCAGCGCGTCGCGCTCCCGTTCGGCGTCGCGTTCGGCCTGCCGTGCCGTCTCCAGCTCGGCCTCGAGCTCCTCGACGAGGCTGCTCGCCTCCTCGTACGCAGCGTCCAGACCCTCCTCGCCCTCCTCGACGCCGGCGACCTGACCTTCCAGGGCGGCGAACTCGGAGCGGGCGCCCTCGGCGCGGGCGGTCGCGTCGGCGATCATGCCGCGCAGCCGGCCGAGCTCCGCCTCAGCCGACTCGACCCGGGTGCGGGCCGCGCCGACGGCCCCGGTGAGCCGGGCGATGCCCTCCCGCCGGTCCGCGGCGGCACGCATCAGGGCGGTCAGCCGCTTGTCCTCGGCTGCGGCGTCCGCCTCGGCGCGAGCGCGGGCCTCCAGGGCGGCGGTCAGCGTCTCGCGGGCGGCGTCGAGCGCGCGGCCCAGGTCGGCCTCCTCGACGCGCACGGCGGCGGCCTGCTGTTCGAGTTGTTCGGGGTCCCGGCCGTTGCGGGCGGGCGCCTCGGCACTGCCGAGCAACCGGCGACGCTCCTCGGCCAGGTGCGCGAGGGCGGTGAACCTGTCGTGCAGCGAGGAGAGCTGGTACCAGGCGTCACGGGCGGCGTTCAGGGCCGGTGTGGCCCGGGCGGCGGCGGACTCGAGCTCGCCCTGCCGCTCGCGGCCGGCCTCCAGCCGGGTCTCCAGCTCCGCTCGGCGGGCGCGCAGCGCCTCCTCGTCGGCCAGGTCGGTGGCCAGCTGCTCGGTCAGGGTCACCAGCTCGTCGGCCAGCAGGCGGGCCCGCGCGTCCCGCACCTCGAACTGGACCTGCTGGGCACGCCGGGCGACGGCGGCCTGCTTGCCGAGCGGGGTCAGCTGCCGCCGGATCTCGCCGGTCAGGTCGGTCAGCCGGGTGAGGTTGGCCTGCATCGCCTCGAGCTTGCGGACCGTCTTCTCCTTGCGGCGCCGGTGCTTGAGGATGCCGGCGGCCTCCTCGATGAAGCCGCGGCGCTCCTCGCCCGTGGCGTGCAGCACGGCGTCGAGCTGGCCCTGCCCGACGATGACGTGCATCTGCCGGCCGAGCCCGGAGTCGGAGAGCAGTTCCTGGATGTCGAGCAACCGGCACGTGGCGCCGTTGATGGCGTACTCGGAGCCGCCGGACCGGAACAGGGTCCGGGAGATGGTGACCTCGGTGTACTCGATCGGCAGGGCGCCGTCCGTGTTGTCGATGGTCAGGGACACCTGCGCGCGCCCCAGCGGCGGCCGGCCGGACGTCCCGGCGAAGATGACGTCCTCCATCTTGCCGCCGCGCAGGGTCTTGGCGCCCTGCTCCCCCATCACCCAGGCGAGGGCGTCGACGACGTTGGACTTGCCGGAGCCGTTGGGACCGACGACGGCGGTCACCCCGGGCTCGAACTGGAAGGTCGTCGCGGACGCGAAGGACTTGAAGCCGCGCACCGTGAGGGTCTTCAGGTGCACCGGGCCTCCCGTCGCTCACGTCAGCAGATGGTCGAGCGCGTCCGGGTCGAGTCGTGCTCACGGTCAGCGTATCGGCTGGACCGGTAGTATTCACCGCGGTGCATATGCAGCGAAGGGTGCTGACAGTCCATAGTTAACTGTGTCGTGTCACGTCCACCCGGACGACGTGCGTGCGTGTCCGCTGCGGATACGCCCGCGACGACGGCGCGGCGACGTGCTCCACCCAGCGACGAAAACGACGAAAGCTCGTGATTTGACCGGCAACGCTACCTTCCTCCACAGCAACACCGCCCTGCTCTCCGTCACGAGCATCGAGGCGCCCGTGGTGGTGACCAGCGCGGAGTTCGACGACCGTCTCGGAGGCGCCCTCAAGCGTCTGCGGCTGTCCCGCAAGCTGCTGGAACGCGTGGCCGGCATCCGGGAGCGCCGCTGGTGGGCACCGGGGACCGCGTTCGACGACGCCGCCATCGAGGCCGGCGCGAAGGCGCTGGCCTCCGCCGGCATCGAGCCGGGCCAGGTGGGCCTGCTGATCAACACGTCCGTGACGCGCACCAACCTCGAGCCCTCCGTGGCCGTCAAGATCCACCACGGCCTCGGGCTGCCCTCCTCCGCCCTGAACTTCGACGTCGCCAACGCGTGCCTCGGCTTCGTCAACGGCATGTCGCTGGCCGCCAACATGATCGACGCCGGGCAGATCCAGTACGCCGTCATCGTCAACGGCGAGGACGCGCAGGCCACCCAGGAAGCCACCATCGCGCGGCTCAACGGGCCGGACGCCACCCGGTCGGACTTCAACCGCGAGTTCGCGACCCTCACGCTGGGCTCCGGTGCCGCCGCGGCCGTCCTCGGCCCTGCGGACGCCCACCCGGGGTCGCACCGCATCGTCGGCGGCGTCTCCCGCGCCGGCAGCGAGCACCACGAGCTGTGCGTCGGCGGCGTCGACGGCATGTACACGGACCACGGCGGGCTGCTCAAGGGCGGCCTCGAGCTCGTCGTCGACGCCTGGAGCGAGGCCCACGAGAACGGCTGGGACTGGCGGTCGATGGACCGCTACGTCACCCACCAGGTCAGCACCATCCATACCGACGCGATCATCGACGCCGTCGGGCTGGACAAGACCCGCGTGCCGATGACGTTCCCCACGTGGGGCAACGTGGGCCCGGCGTCGCTGCCGATGACCCTGGCCATGGAGTCCCAGACCCTGAACGCCGGGGACCGCGTGCTGTGCATGGGCGTCGGCTCGGGACTGAACACGGCGATGCTGGAGATCGCCTGGTGACATCCGCCTGGCCCGGCGTCCCCGAGGGCTGCTCCCGGTACCTGCCGGTCGTCTCCTCCGCCGCCGTCGACGCGGGCACCACGCACCGCTGGCACCTGCTCGACAACGCCGCCCTCATCCCCGACGACGTCACGCCCGCCGGCACCCTCCTGTGCGTGCACGGCAACCCCACGTGGGGCTACCTGTGGCGGTCCCTGCTCGAAGCGGCCGCCCGGCGCACCGCGAGCGACGGCGGCCCGTGGCGGGTCATCGCCGTCGACCAGCTCGACATGGGCTTCTCCGCCCGCATCGGTGCGCGCCGGCTCGCGGACCGGGTCACCGACCTCGGCGACCTGACCGACGCGCTCGGCCTGACCGGGCCCGTCGTCACCGTGGGCCACGACTGGGGCGGCAGCATCAGCCTCGGCTGGGCCGTCGACCACCCCGACCTGCTCGCCGGCGTCGTCCTGACCAACACCGCCGTCCACCAGCCCGCCGGGGAGTCGATCCCCTGGCCGCTGCGTCTGGCCCTGCATCCGGCGATCCACCGGCCCGGCACGGTCAGCACGACGGCGTTCCTCGACATCACCCTCGGCCTCGCCCGGCCCGCGCTCGACCCGGCCGTCCGGCGCGCCTACCGCACCCCGTACCGGCACGCCCGCCGGCGCGGCGGCGTCGGCCAGTTCGTCGCCGACATCCCCGTCGACGCGTCCACGCCGAGCTTACCGGAGCTCGACCGGATCGCCGAGGGCGTGCGCTGCCTCGACGTGCCCGCGCTGATGTTGTGGGGCCCTGAGGACCCGATCTTCTCCGACCGGTACCTCCGCGACCTGATCGACCGGCTGCCGCACGCCGACGTCCACCGGTTCGAGGATGCCGGTCACCTGGTGACCGAGGACGCCCCCGTCGCCGCGACCCTGCTGGGGTGGCTCGGGGAGCGCCTGCCGGCCGACCGCGCCGACACCGACCAGCTGCGCGGCTCCCGGCTGACGTTGGCGGACCGCGACCACCGGCCGCTGTGGGCCACCCTCGACGACCGGGCCGCCGACACCACGACGGCGGTCGTCGACATGGCCGGCCCCGGCAGCGAGCCCCTGCGCCTGGGCTGGGACGAGCTGGCCGCCCGCGTCGACCGGTTGCGCCGCGGCCTGACCGCCGTCGGCGTCCGCCCGGGCCACCGGATCAGCCTCCTGGTGCCCCCGGGCATCGACCTGACGTGCCTCATCTACGCGGGGCTGCGCCTGGGCGCCGTCATCGTCGTCGCCGACGCGGGTCTGGGCGCCCGTGGCCTGTCCCGGGCGGTGCGCGGTGCCGGGCCGGACTGGGTGATCGGCATCGAGCGTGCCCTCATCGCCGCCCGCGTGTTCGGCTGGCCGGGCCGGCGCATCGCGGTACGCGGGCTCGACCGCATCACGCGTCGTGTGCTCGACGTCGACCACACCCTCGCCGAGGTGCTCGCCCACGGGGACGCCGCCCCGGTGGGCGCCCAGCACGAGCCGCGGGCCGACGACCCGGCGGCCATCCTCTTCACCTCCGGTTCCACCGGTCCCGCCAAGGGCGTCGCCTACACGCACCGGCAGCTTTCCGCCATGTGCCGAGCCGTCTCGACCACGTACGGCCTGGCTCCCGGCACCGCGCTCGTGGCCGCGTTCGCCCCGTTCGCGCTGCTCGGCCCGGCCCTGGGCGCGACGTCGGTCAGCCCCGCGATGGACGTCACCGCGCCCGCGACGCTGACGGCGACGGCGCTGGCCGACGCCGCGGCCGCCGTCGACGCGACCGCCGTCTTCGCCTCCCCCGCCGCCCTGGTCAACGTGCTCGCCACGGCCGACGCGCTCGACGCGTCCCAGTGCGAGGCCCTGGGCCGGATCGACCTCCTGCTCTCCGCCGGGGCGCCGATCGGCGAGCCGCTGCTGGCCGCCGTTTCCGCCCTGGTCCCGCGTGCCCGGCTGCACACCCCGTACGGGATGACCGAGGCGCTGCCCGTGACGGACATCGACCTGCCGGGCATCCGTGCCGCGGCGGCCGATGCGGCTGCTGCGTCCGGCTCAGCCGGTGCGGTGGCCGGGGCCGGCAACGGCGTGTGCGTCGGCGCCCCGGTGCCGGGCGCGCACGTCGCGATCAGCGCGTTCGACGCCGACGGCTCGGCGGTCGGCGACCCGTCCGGCGCCCCGGCCGTGTCCGGGGAGATCCTCGTGGCCGCGCCACACGTCAAGGACCACTACGACCGGCTGTACCGCACCGAGGCCGCGGCGTTCGACCGCGGCTGGCACCGCACCGGCGACGTCGGCCACCTCGACGCGGCCGGCCGCCTGTGGGTCGAGGGCCGGCTGCAGCACGTGCTGCGCACCAGCGGCGGACCGGTCACCCCGGTCGACGCCGAACAGCGGATGGCGACCGTCGACGGCGTCGCTCGCACGGCCCTCGTGGGGGTCGGGCCGGACGGCTCGCAGGTCGCCGTCGCCGTCGTCGAGACCGACCCCGGTGCCCGCACCGACGGTCCCGCGCCGCGCGGTGTCACCGAGGCGCTGCGCTCCGTGGTGCCGGACCTCGACCTCGCGGCGGTGCTGCAGGTGCGGCGGCTGCCCACCGACATCCGCCACAACTCCAAGGTCGACCGTTCGGCGCTAGCAGCGTGGGCCACCGGGGTCCTTGCCGGGAAGAGGGTGTCCGCACCGTGACCCCGGGACCCGCCGGGTCCCTCCGGGTGCTCGTCACCGGCGCGAGCGGCCTGCTCGGGTCCGCCGTCGCCCGCCTGCTCGTCGCGCAGGGCCACGCGGTGCGCACGTTCCAGCGTCGCCCCGCCGCCGTGCCGGGCGCGACTGACGTCCTTGGTGCGATGACCGACCCCGCTGCCCTCGCGCGGGCCGTCGCCGGCGTCGACGCGGTCATCCACCTCGCGGCCAAGGTGTCCTTCGCGGGCGATCCGGCCGAGTTCGTCGCGGTCAACGTGGACGGAACCGCGGCCCTGCTCGACGCCGCCCGCACGGCCGGGGTACGTGACGTCGTGTTCGTCTCCTCTCCGTCGGTCGCCCACCACGGCATGGCGATCGCCGGGGCCGGCGCGGAGCCGGCCGACCCCGCCCGGGCACGCGGCGAGTACGCCCGCACGAAGGCCGCGGCGGAGCTGCTGGCCCTCGCGGCGGACGCACCGGACTTCCGGGTCACCGCGATCCGCCCGCACATCGTCTGGGGACCGGGCGACACGCAGCTCGTCGAGCGCGTGGTCGACCGGGCCCGACGCCGGCGCCTGCCGCTGCTGGACGACGGCGCGGCCCTGATCGACACCACGTACATCGACAACGCGGCCGCCGCGATCGTCGCCGGGCTGCACCGGATGGACCACGCCCACGGGCAGGCGCTCGTCGTGACCAACGGGCAGCCGCGGACGGTCGGCGAGCTGATCGGCGGCATCTGCCGGGCCGCAGGCGTCCCGGAGCCGGCGTGGCACGTGCCCGGCCGGGTCGCCCGGGTGGCCGGCGGCCTCATCGAGGCGGCGTGGAGGGTTCGTCCGGGCCGGGACGAGCCGCCGATGACCCGGTTCCTCGCCGAGCAGCTCTCCACGGCCCACTGGTTCGACCAGCGGCACACCCGCGAGGTGCTCGACTGGACGCCGGCGGTCTCGATCGACGAGGGCCTGGCCCGCCTCGCGGCGCACTACCGCCGCTAAGAGTTGCTCCGGTGCCGCGGCCGTCGTGTGGAGTCCGCGTGTGGCGTCAGCCGATACCGGCCGACGAGCGCGAACCGGCCTCGATCCGCTGCGCTGCGCTCCTCCACCGGCCGGTAGACCTCGCTGACCTGCGCCGTCGTCCGACCGGGCCGGACCACCCAGGCGTGGACCTCGGCCAGGTCGTCCGTCTCGACGTCGTGGCTGTCCACCCGCACGAGCTGGCCCTCCTCGGGGTCGAGCCACAGATCGAGCACCCGCAGCGCGCGGACCTGCTCGTCTACCAGCAGCATGTCCCGCTCGTCGACTCGTTCGGCCCTCAGCATGGCGGTCATCCTTCCGTCGCAGACCAACGCGGCCTACGGTGTGCTCATGACGGCACCGTCCCACCCTCGTCTCCGTCGGGTCGGCCGGCGAGCGGTCGCGTTCTTCGTGCCCTACGCCGTCGCGATGGCGCTGATCCCGCGGCTGGGACTGGTGCTGGCGGTGCTGATCGGCCTCGTGACCGCGGCCGTCGTGCAGACCGCCCTCCACGTCATGTCCGGCGTGAGGCATGATGAGGGCCGCGGTTCTGCGTAGAGCCGGGGCCCTCATCATCGATGCCGAGCAGCGTGGCGCCGCACGCGCGCGGCGGTCAGCCGCCGGTCACGGCACCGCGGCGGCCGAGGCCTCCCGCACGAGCCGATCGCCGTCGTACCGGGTGATGAACCGTTGCTTGACCAGCGCCATGGTGTCCTTCGCGACGGCCCTGACGTACACGGTGTGGCTCGGGTAGATCTGCTGCAGCAGCGCCTGGCTGAACGGCACCTCGTGCCCGGCGATCACGCAGAAGGACGGTCCGGTCGAGCTGCCGTACCAGGTGGACGTCGGGACGTCGAGGTAGGGCGAGCGGAGGCCGCCGACCACGTTGCCGAACCGGTCGAGCACCGGGGCGCCGTTCTGCACGACGATGGGCGAGCCGTGCGGCGGGGCGATCCCCCGCCGTACCCAGTCGTCCAGGTTGCGCAGGAAGGCGTCGAAGAAGATCGCGCTCGGGAACCGGCTGCGCGGGCCCTCGTTGCAGTCCATCGGCGGCACCGCGCGGCCGCCCTTCTCGATGTCGGCGGGTGCGGCGGCGTAGTTCAGCTCCGTGGGCGTCGCGTGTCCGGCGCCGGCCATCTCATACTGCCGGTACGCATCGGGGGGGACGTCGCTGTCGGGCCGGCGCGCCGTGATGCCCCGCAGGTAGTCCGACTGGGACATGACGTGGATGATCGGCACGCCCACGTTGGAGAACTGCCGTCGGGGGTCGTCCAGCGCCGGGAGCGCCTCGCACTGGTTGATCGGATAGATGCCCGCGAACGCTCCACCCGCGACGGCCACGATGTACGCGTCGTAGATCGACCGGCCCGTCTCCGCCTTGACCCGGGGCGCGACGGCGTTGATGTAGTCGTACATGTACCCGCCGGTCTGCGAGTACCCGAAGCCGTAGAGCTTGAGCGCATGGTGGGGCTTCGCGCCGCCGTAGTGCACGGGGCTGGCCGCCGTGCGCATCAGCTGGCCGACCTGACTGTAGATGTCCCAGGCCAGCCCGTTCTCGGTGGTCCGCGAGCTGTCCGAGGGGACCGTGGCACAGTTGCGCGGATCGTCCAGCGGCAGCGGGTTGTTCATGCTCAGCGGGGCGTACCGGATGGGGTCGAACGTCTTGAGCGTCTGCATCGAGACCGGCTTGACGGTCACCCCCACCCACACGTCGCCGTTGCGGATCAACTGATCGTGCATCAGCCCCCAGCCGAGGTTCAGGTCGAACAGGTTCGAGGGGTTGAGCGGTTCGACGACGACGTTGCCACTGAAGGCGCTGACCTTGGCGGGCCGGCGGACGAGGATGCGGGTCGTGTAGGGAGCGTTGGCAGTGCGTACGACGGCGGGGCCCGGCGCCGGCCACGTGTACACGTTGGCCAGCCCGCTGACGAAGTACTCCTCCTCGACGTAGCCGATCGCGGCGAGGTTCTCGGGGATCCGGGTGTGGTTCGCCGCGCCGAAGGGGTACGACGTCGCGGTGGCCCGGATCGGGCCGGTGATCCGCGGCGCCGTCAGCGGCGCACCGCTCGGACCCGTCACCGTCGGCGTCGCCGCGGGGACGCCGGCTCCCGGTATCGCCGTCGAGGACGGATCCGCAGCGTCGGCCGGCACGGTGGACGCCCCGAACATCGCTGGGGCCACGGACTGCCCGACCGCCGGCGTCATCGCCAGCAGCACCGCCGCGATCACGGCGGTCATCAGGGCCCAGGTCCGCGCGGCCGTCCGTCGGCGCCGTCGCGACCTGTCGAACCGCGGGGACGCACCTCGCCGTGACGACACCATTCGGGAATGCTGGCCGCGATGCTGCATGATTCCTCCGCGACTCGGTCCTGCCGGAGATCGCGACGCTCGGACCGAGCGAGGCTAGGCCAAGGCTAGGAGCCGTTCACAGGCACGGTCAAGGAATTAGTCAGGCGCTTCGCCGGAAGCCCGGCTACCAGCGGGCGCGGCGGGGGCGCGGCTGGCAGACCGGGCAGGTGAACGAGCCGCGGTTCATGAAGGAGTCGCGCCGGATGACGCTGTGCCGGCCGTTCGCGGCGCAGCGCGGGCACAGCCGGCCGGTCTGCCCGTACACGGCGAGGGACCGGTCGAAGTAGCCGGACTGGCCGTTGACGTTGACGTAGAGGGCGTCGAAGCTCGTGCCGCCGGCCTCCAGCGCGGTGCCCATCACCTCACGGCAGGCGGCCAGCAGCCGATCCACCTCGGGCCGGCGCAGCGTCTCGGTGGGCCGGGCGTAGTGCAGCCGGGCCCGCCACAGCGACTCGTCCGCGTAGATGTT
Organism: Tersicoccus mangrovi; assembly: GCF_036881825.1. Classification (NCBI taxonomy): domain Bacteria; kingdom Bacillati; phylum Actinomycetota; class Actinomycetes; order Micrococcales; family Micrococcaceae; genus Tersicoccus; species Tersicoccus mangrovi. Next base: position 329,600 of record NZ_JBAJMW010000002.1, read on the forward strand.
GCCGATCCCGGAGATCAACGACTGGTCCAGCATCGCCCGCTTGATGCCGGTGCGCCGCCGCCGGAGCCGCTCGGTGAAGGCGGCGACGTCGAACGCCGGGTCGAGCGGGTCCCGGGCGATGTGCGCGGCACTGGCGGGAATGAGCGGTGCGTCGCTGCCCGCACCGCCGGGGGCGCCGTCGTCCGTGCTCACGAGCCGGTCCACGTGCATGCCGCCGAAGATGCGCTGGTCGACGAAACGGAGCTGCCGGTCCGGCTCGTCGCCGGAGGTCTCGGGGCCGTCGTCACGGTCCATGACGCCATCGGAAGTCGACTCGGTCGCGTCCGACCCCGGCTCGAGACGGAACCGGATGCGCAGGTGCTTCTCGTCGGGAGCGCCGGCGGGCTGGATGAGCACCTGCCCGCTCATCCCGAGGTGGACGACGAGGGCGGTCGGGGCACCGGAGTCGGAACCCTGCGAGGCGGCATGCGATCCGGCAGGCTCCAGCGGGAGCCAGAGGAACTTGCCGCGGCGGACGGCGGCGGTCAGACGGCGGCCGGTCAGCGCGGCGGCGAAGGTCTCGGGACCACCGGGCTGCCGCCGCACGGAGCGGGGATCGACGACGTCGACGCCGGTGACGGTACGGCCCACCGCCCAGGGGGCCAGTCCACGCCGGACGACCTCGACCTCGGGCAGTTCGGGCACGAGCGGGGTCCGGCGGTCAGCGGGTGGGGTCGGTCGGCGCGTCCGCGGCTGCGGGAGCAGGATCCCCGTCCGGCATGACCGCGGCACCCGCCGCTGCGGCAGTACCGGCGGAGGGCGAGCCGTTCGAGACGGCGACGGCGCCGGCGGTCTGTCCATTGCCGCTGCCGGTGCCGAGGACGGCGGTCCGCTCGGCGGCGATCCGCCACCCGGCGGCCGCTGCCTCCTGCTCGGCTTCCTTCTTGGAGTGGCCCCGGCCGACGCCGTAGACCTCTCCTGCGATGGTCAGCGTCGCGGTGAACCGGCGCGCGTGATCCGGTCCCTCGCCGACGACGCCGTAGTCCACCGGGCTGAGCTGTCGCAGCGCCGCGTACTCCTGGATGCTCGTCTTCCAGTCGGTGCTGGCCATGAGCGCCTCCGCGTCGGTCAGCAGCGGGCCGACGAGCCGCATCACGAGGTCACGGGCGGCCTCGATGCCGCGGTCGATGTAGGTGGCGCCGAAGATCGCCTCCATGGTGTCGGCGAGGATCGAGGCCTTGTCCCGGCCGTTGGTCATCTTCTCGCCCTGACCGAGGTGGATGTGGTCCCCCACCCCGAGGCCGCGGGCGATGTTGGCCAGCGCGCGTGTGCTGACGACGGCGGAGCGCAGCTTGGCGAGCTCACCCTCGGACAGGTCCGGGTTCTCCCGGAACAGGAAGTCGGTGACGGCGAAGCCCAGGATCGAGTCGCCGAGGAACTCGAGGCGCTCGTTCGTGGGGATGCCGCCGTGCTCGTAGGCGTACGACCGGTGCGTGAGGGCAAGCGAGAGCAGCCCGGCGTCGATCGTGACGCCGAGCTGCTCCTGAAGCCAGTCGAGATCGCTCATGGTACGGGTCTCACCGGTGCCGCCCGTGGCGGCACCGGTCACGACCGGTGAGGTCTCAGACGTCGGCGACCTTGCGGCCCTTGTACTCGCGGAACAGCGGAGTGCCGGCGGAGTCCGTCACGACCTTGGCGGTGTGCGGCAGGCTCCAGGACACCCGACCGTTCTCGACGGTCTTGACCAGCGTGGGCACCTCGGCCTTCCACTGGGAACGGCGGGAACGCGTATTCGAGCGGGAGGTCTTCCGCTTGGGAACAGCCACGATTGACTCTTTTCTTCAGTTGCTCTTGCGTTGGTCTGTCTGGCCCGGGTCGGTCGCGAGGGACTGCAGAGCATCCCAGCGCGGATCGCGCGTCTCGTGCCGGTGGCCCGGGTGGTCCTCCAGCCGCACTCCGCACTGCGGGCACAGGCCCTGACAGTCGGGACTGCACACCGGCTGGAACGGCAGTTCGATCACGAAGGCATCGCGCAGCAGCGGCTCCAGGTCGACACTCTCGTGCTCGACCCGCGGCAGGGGCTCGCCGTCCTCGTCCGTCGCCGGATCCGGATCGGCGAAGTACAGCTCCTGCACGTCCACCGTGAGGTCGTACGCGATGGGGTCCAGACACCGGACGCACTCACCGACCGCGCGGGCCGTGGCCGTGCCGGACACCAGGACTCCCTCGTGCACCGCCTCCAGCCGCAGGTCCAGATCCATGTCCGAGCCTGCGGGGATGCCGATCGCCGGGGTCCCGAAGTCCTCCGGGGCCTCGACCCGTTCCTCGAGGGCACGCATCGCCCCGGGACTGCGCTGCAGTTCCCGGACACTGACGACCAGGGCATCGAGTGCCTGGTGCTGATGTGGGCGGCTGATGGTGAACTCCCGAAAAGAACAGATGACCGACTGACCATTCTAGCCCGTCGGACCCCCATACCTCAAAAGGACACTCGTCAGCCGCGCGGGGGCGGCGGCGCCGTCATCCGGCGGTACACCGAGCGCGGCACGAAACCGGAGATGTCCCCGCCGAGGGAGCCGACCTCCTTGAGCAGCGACGAGGAGAGGTGCGCGTACCCGGGGTCGGCCGCGAGGAAGACGGTCTCGACGCCGGTGAGGTGCCGGTTCATGGTGGCCATCGGCACCTCGAAGTCGAGGTCGGCCGAGGTGCGGACCCCCTTGACGATGGCGTCCGCACCGTGGCGCCGGCAGAAGTCGGCGAGCAGCCCCTCCCCCATCGCCTCGATGGTGATCCCCCGCAGGGCGGACAGGGTCTCGCGGGCCATCTGCAGCCGCTCGTCCAGGCCGAACCGGTACTTCTTGGCCGGATTGGTGGAGACCGCCACGATGATCTCGTCGAAGAGGTTGCTCGCCCGGGCGATGATCTCGAGATGCCCGTTGTGCAGAGGGTCGAAGGATCCAGGACAGACGGCGCGGCGCATACTCCGCATCGTACCGACGGGTCGCCGGCTCGGCATGCCGACCCGTCACGGTGGTGCAGGTTCGCCAGGGGAGCGTCCGCGCCGTCGCGCCGCCGTGCTCGTCCGCGTGACGGACCGGGTGGAGGGACGGCGGTCCGGGGGCAGAGACTGGACCCATGACGACGCACACCGGCACCACGGCGGCACCCTGGCAGCGGGCGGCGCACGGAGCGAACCTGCTCGACGCCTCCGGCACCCTGGCCGGCACCATCTTCGAGGAGATGACCGTCCTCGCCGGCACGCACGGGGCAGTGAACCTCGGACAGGGCTTCCCCGACGAGGACGGCCCCGTTCAGATCCTCGAGGCGGCGCGCGCCGCGATCTCGTCGGGCGCCAACCAGTACGCTCCGGGCCGGGGCATCCCCGTGCTGCGGGAGGCGATCGCCGCGCATCAGGCGCGCTTCTACGGGCTCAGCGTGGACCCGGCCGAGGAGGTTCTCGTCACGACGGGGGCGACGGAGGCGATCGCCGCCGCGCTGCTCGCCCTCACCGGCCCGGGCGACGAGGTGCTCACCTTCGAGCCGTTCTACGACTCCTACGGCGCGATGATCGAGCTGACCGGGGCGCGGCACGTGACGGTGCCGCTGCACGAGCCGGACTTCCTGCCCGACGAGGACGAGCTCGCCGGCGCCGTCACGGACCGAACGAAGGTCATCCTGGTCAACAACCCGCACAACCCCACGGGCACCGTGTTCGGGCCGGAGCTGCTGCAGCGCATCGTCGAGGAGGCCGCCCGACACGGCGCGATCATCGTCACCGACGAGGTGTACGAGCACCTCACCTTCGACGGCGTCACGCACGTCCCGGTCGCGACCCTGCCGGGCGCGGCGGAGCGCACCCTGACGATCTCCTCGGCCGGCAAGACGTTCTCGGTGACCGGGTGGAAGGTCGGCTGGCTGACCGGTCCGGCCGACCTCGTCGCGGCGGTGCGGACCGTCAAGCAGTTCCTCACCTACTCCTCCGCCAGCCCGCTGCAGGGCGCGGTGGCGCTCGGGCTCGGACTGGACGACGACGTCTATGCCGGCCTGGCCTCCTCGCTCCAACGCAAGCGCGACCTGCTCGTGAGCGGGCTGCGCGGCGCGGGCTTCGAGGTGACCGTGCCCGCGGGCACCTACTTCGTCGTCGCCGACGCCACCCCGCTGCTCGGCGGCGACGTCACCGACGGCGCGGAACTGTGCCGGCGGCTACCGGCCACCGCGGGCGTCGCCGCGATCCCGCTGACGGCGTTCTACCACCCCGGCAGTGCGGCCGCGGCGTCGGCGTCCCGGCTGATCCGGTTCGCCTTCTGCAAGCGCGACGACGTCCTGGCCGAGGCGGTCCGTCGCCTGACGGCGTTCGGGTCCGCGGGCGCCTGACGGCGTCAGGCCGGTTCGGCGTACCAGAGCCGGGTCTCGCCGTACTTCCGGTCACGGACCGGCTCCAGCCCGTCCGGCCACGTCGGCTCCGGTGACCGGGTGGACCGTTCGACGACGACGAGGGCTCCCTCGGCCAGCGCCGGGCGCAGCAGCGCGAGCACGGTCGCCAGCTCCGGTTCGGGCATCGGGTAGGGCGGGTCGAGGAACACGAGGTCCCAGCCGTGGGGGTCCGGTGTGGCGAGGAACGACGCGACCTTCTCCTGCCGCACACGCACGGCGGCGGGACCCAGGTCGGCCTCCAGCAGGCGCGCGTTGCGGCGACACACGTCGGCCGCCCGGCGGGCGGACTCGACGAGCGTCGCCCGCCGCGCTCCCCTGCTGAGCGCCTCCAGCCCGAGGGCACCGGAGCCCGCGAACAGGTCGAGGACCAGTGCGCCGCGGATGGCGTCGGCCGCCTCGAGCCCCGAGAACAGGGACTCCTTGACCCGGTCCGTCGTCGGCCGGGTGTGGTCCCCGGGCACCGACGTCAGGGTCCGGCCGCCCGCGACGCCGGCGATGATCCGGCTCATGCCGCGACCGTCCGGAACGGCGTGTCGCCCGCCCGCGCCGGACGACGCGCCGTGCAGGTCTCAGCCACGGTCCAGCCACTCCTCGGCCTCGGGATCGAGGTAGTCGTCGATGGCGCCGGCGAGAACGGGGTGGCTCGCCAGCTCGGGGTCCTGCTCGATGATGGCCTGCGCGTCGTGCCGGGCGGCGACGATGATCTTCTCGTCCTCGATCACCCGCAGCAGTTTCAGGGTCGACCGGCCGCCGGACTGGCGGGACCCGAGGATGTCGCCCTCGCGCCGCAGCTTGAGGTCCTCGGCGGCGAGGGCGAAGCCGTCGGTCGTGCTCGCGACGGCCTCCAGGCGCACCCGGGACGGGTGCCCGGCCTCGAGGCCCGTGACGAGCAGGCACGTGCCGGGCAGGCCACCGCGGCCCACGCGGCCGCGCAGCTGGTGCAGCTGCGAGATGCCGAAGCGGTCGGCGTCGAGGATCACCATGAGCGTCGCCCGCGGCACGTCGACACCGACCTCGATGACGGTCGTCGAGACGAGCACGTCGAGGTCGCCGCGATGGAACGCGGCCATCGTCGCGGCCTTCTCGGTCGGGTCGAGGCGGCCGTGGAGGGCACCGATGCGCACCCCCGCCAGGGCCGGGGTCTGGGCCAGCGCGGCGACGGTCTCCTCGACGGAGGCGAGCGGGGGCGCCTTCTCCGCGGCGCCGCCGATCCCGCCGATCTCGCCGGCGGCCTCGTCGAACTCGACGCCGTCGCTGTCGTCGAAGGTGCTCGACGCCGCCTCACCCCCGTCGATCTTGGGGCACACGACGTACACCTGGCGACCCGCGTCGACCTCCTCGCGGGCCCGCTGCCACACGCGCTCGCGCCACTCCGGGTGTTCCACGAGGGGGACGATGTGGGTGTCGATCGGCGCCCGACCGGCCGGCAGGCCCTCGAGGGTCAGGACGCCGAGGTCGCCGAAGACGGTCATCGCGACGGTGCGCGGGATCGGGGTGGCGGTCATGACGAGCAGGTGCGGCGGCACGCCGGCCCGGGTGCGCAGGGTGTCGCGCTGCTCGACGCCGAATCGGTGCTGCTCGTCGACGACGACGAGGCCGAGCTCGGCGAACTGCACCGTTTCCGAGAGCAGCGCGTGCGTGCCGATGACGATGCCGGCCTCGCCCGACGCGGCGGCGAGCAGCGCCTGCCGGCGAGCGGCCATCGGCATGCTGCCGGTGATCAGGACGACGCGGGTCGCGTGCTCGGCGCCGCCGAGCATCCCCGCGGCGGCGAGCGGGCCGAGCGTCGCGGTGATCGACTGGTGGTGCTGTGCGGCGAGCACCTCGGTCGGCGCGAGCAGGGCGGCCTGGCCGCCGGCGTCGACGACCTGCAGCATGGCCCGCAGCGCGACCAGCGTCTTGCCCGAGCCCACCTCGCCCTGCAGCAGGGCGTTCAGGGGCCGGTCCGCCGCCAGCCCCTCCTCCAGCGTCTGCCCGACCGAGCGCTGACCGTCGGTGAGGGTGAACGGGAGGGCGGCGTCGAAGTCGGCGAGCAGGCCCGTCTCGCGGCGGGGACGCCCGACGGCCACCTGGGCCTGCTGCTCGGCGCGGCGGCGCGCGAGCGCGGTCTGCAGGATGAGGGCCTCCTGGTACCGGAACCGGTGCCGGGCCCGGTACGCGTCGGCGATCTCGGCCGGGGCGTGGATGTCCCGGTACGCGGTCACCAGGTCGCCGAGTCGCTCCCGCGCGGCGAACTCCGCCGGGACGACGTCGGGCAGGCGGACGGCGTCGTCGGGGTCGCCCGTGATGCCGAGTTCGGCCAGGACCGTGGCAACGCGCTGGGCGATCCACCAGCTGGTCAGGGTCGACGTCGCCGGGTAGACGGGCACCGGACGGCTGGCCAGGTCCTCGCCTGTCGCGTCGTCGTCGAGCAGCAGGTAGTTGGGGTTGGTCAGCGTCGGCTTGCCCCGGTAGAGGCTGACCTTGCCGCTGAACAGCGCCGTCACCCCGGGCTGCAGGTCGCGGTAGGCCTGGTAGCCGTGGAAGAAGGAGAGGCTGAGGGTGCCGGGCCGCTGGGCGTCCCGGTCGGTGATGACGACCTCGACGATGGAGCCGCGGCGGTTGCGCATGGACCGCTGGGAGCTGGAGAGCACCTCGGCGATGAGGGTGACGTCCTCGTCCACGGGCAGACCGGCGATGCTCTGCAGCTCACCGCGTTCGAGGTAGCGGCGGGGGAAGTGGTGCAGCAGCGAGCCGACCGTGCGCAGCCCGAGGCCCTTCTCGAGCTTGGTGGCGTTGGCCTTGCCGAGGACCTTCTCGAGCCGGTGTGCGCGGGGGTCGAGGATCCTCGGGGACGAGGCGGAGCGCCGGCGCTGCGGCGCCGGCCCGCTCACTGGTGCGGCTCCGGCGTCTCCTCGGCACGCAGCGACGTGACGACCAGGTTCTCCGGGACACCGGTGCCGCTGATGACCGCGAGCGCGCGGTCGTGGGCGTCGTGCGGAACGTGGGCGTGAAGGCGCCAGCGGTACCCCGCATCGGTCACGGCACCGGTGGACCCGGTACTGGTGCTTTCGGTGCCGGTGCTGCCGGGGCCCGCGATCGGGGCGATGGCGGTGAGGATCACCGAGTCGCCGAGCTCGTCGAGCGCGATGCGCAGGCTCGCGGCGTCGAGCGGGCTCAGAGCAATCGTGCACATGATCTCGACGCCGTCCATCGCCTCGGGGTGCTCCCCGTGGTCCAGGCCGTCGAGGTGTTCGAGGGGGGCGACGGCCACCGGGTCCCCGGTCACCGCCCACCGGAGGCACTGCAGGACGAGCAGCAGGCCGACGGCGCCGGAGTCGACGACGCGGGCCCGGGCGAGCACGTCGTTCTGCTCCTCGGTGGCCTCGACGGCGGCGGCCGCGGCCGCGAGCACCCCGTCGAGGACGATGACCAGGCCGGCGTGGCTCTCGTCGCCGTCGCGCTCGGCGGCCCGCGCGGCGCAGGCGGACGACGCGGCCTCGATGACCGAGAGCATGGTCCCGCGGACGGGGTCGCTGAGGGCGGACCAGCAGCGCACCCCGGCGCGGTCCAGCGCGGCGGCGAGGGCGAGCGGGGTGAGCCGGGCGTGGCCGGCGAGCGGCTCCGCCATGGCGCTGAGCATGACGGCGAGGATGGTCCCGGAGTTGCCGCGCGCGTGCTCCAGGGCGTATGCCCCGGCAGCGCCGAGGAAGACGCCGAGGTCGACGGGCTCGTGGGGCTCCTCACCGTGGTGCACCGGCTGCGGCGGCGCGGGGAGCCCGGCGACGGCGGCGGCAACGGTCTGCACCAGGTTGGAGCCCGTGTCCGAGTCCGGCACGGGGAAGACGTTGATGGCGTTCAACTCGCCGCAGTGATCACCGAGCACGGTCTCGGCGTGGGTCAGCCAGCGGTGAATGACGCCCGCGGAGGACCCGGCCCTAGGCTGCAAAGTGATCCCATCCTGTTCTCTTCGACGGGCGGCCGTCGACCAGCAGTTCCCCGGGGCCGTCCGCGACCGAGCCTATCGCAGTGAATCCCTCCGGAACCGTGCCCGGAGCGAAGGCGGCGACCAGCCCGAAGTCCTCCCCGCCGGCCACGCACCAGGCCATCGGATCGGCTCCGAGCAGGGCCGCGGCAGGCGCGAGCCGGTCCGCGAAGCGCGCCAGGCGCCCGGTGTCCAGATCGATCCGCACGCCGCTCGCCCGGGCGAGTCGACCCGCATCCCGCACGAGCCCGTCGGAAAGGTCCATGAGCGCGTGGGCGCCGGCGCGGGCGGCGGCGACGCCGACACCGAGCGGCGGCCGGGGGCGCAGCTGGGACAGGATCAGGTCCTCGACCAGGACCGCGACGTCGGGGTCCGTGGCGACCCCGGGCCGGTCGCTCAGCGGGGCGGCGGTCTCGAGCAGGGCGAGCCCGGCGGCCGCCTCCCCCACCCGGCCCGCCACGGCCAGCTCGTCACCGGGCCGGGCACCGGAGCGCAGGACGGGGCCCGCGTCGGTGAGCCGGCCGAGCGCCGTGATGGTCAGGACGACCTCGCGTGCTCCGGACAGGTCCCCGCCCGCGACGGAGCAGCCCGCGGCGCCGAGGGTGCCGATCGCGTCGGCGATGCCGTCGGCGAGGGAGAGCACCCAGTCGACCGACGTCTCGGGCGGCATCGCGAGGCTCACGAGCAGGCCGATGGGCTCCGCGCCCATCGCGTTGAGGTCGGACAGGTTCTGGGCGACGCCCTTGAACCCGACGTCGTGGCCGGCGGTGACCCGGCCATTCGGCCAGACCGCCCGGTAGTCCCGGTCCTCCACCAGCGTGTCGACGGTCGCGACGACGCGGGGGTCGCCGATCCTCAACACCGCGGCGTCGTCACCGTTGGCCACCTCGTCGTGGGCGCCGCGCGGCAGCCGGGGCAGGAACGCGGCCAGCAGGTCGGCCTCGCCGAGGTCGCCGACCCGCGCGCTGCGGTCGGGTTGATGCGGCGCACTCGCGCGCTCGGACGTGCGCCCCGGCAGGGCACCGCTGCGGTCGCCGGTCGCGTCCGTGGGGGCGCCTGCCGCGTCCGGGGAAGTCATGTCCCGACCCTAACCGGGCCCACCGACAGTTCTGCGCCGGTGCCGGTGAGGCGCTCGGGGACGAGGCGGGCGGTCAGTGCTGCTGGCCGTCCGGGTGGTCGGCGATGTACTGGGCCATGGTGTCGTCCCGGAGCGCCTTGCCGACGTCGGCCACCGCCTTCTGGTCGACCACGATGATCGACTGACCGTCGCTGGAGAACGACGTCCCGGAGTTCGGGAGGGTGAACATGTGCACGTCCTTGCCACGGACGTTGCGCAGCTTCCACCCCAGCCCCATGACGTCACCCGAGGTGAAGGTCCGGTCGACGCCGAGGTACGGCGCGAACTTGGTGACCGCGTTCGAGACCATGCCGGGGTTGGCCAGCACCGAGGGCGAGAGCATCTTGTTCATCAGCGACTTCATGTACGCCTGCTGGTCCTTGACGCGCTGGTAGTCGCCATCGGCGAAGGCGTGCCGTTCCCGCACGAAGGCGAGCGCGTGGGCGCCGTCGAGCACCTGCTCCCCGGCCTTGAAGGTCAGCCCGTCGATCGCCTTGAAGTCCTGCGGCACGTTGACGCTGACGCCGCCGATCGCGTCGGTCAGCTTCTCGAAGCCGCCGAAGTCGAGCGCGGCGACGTTGTCGATCCGGGTGCCGAGCATGCCCTCGAGCGTCTTGACCAGCAGCGGGATACCGCCGATCGCGATGGCCGAGTTGATCTTGCCCTGCCCGGCGCCGGGGATGTCGACCCAGGAGTCCCGCATGATCGACATGCCGTACACACCCTTGCCGTCCGAGGGGACGTGGATCAGCATGATGGTGTCGGAGCGCTGGTCGCTGCCGGCCGCGTTGTTCAGTTCGGAGAGGTTCCCGCGGGTGTCGCTGCCGAGCAGCAGGATGTTCTGCACGCCGCCGCCGGCCGCCTCGGGCCGGTTGCCGTCCGGGAAGACCTTCTCGAGCTTGACCGTCTTGTCGTCGAACGTCCGGGCGATCCCCCCGACGTAGGTACCGACGACGATGGCCACGACGGCGATCACGGCGACGACCGCGATGACGATCGTGCGGATCAGGCGCCTGCGGCGGAGTTTCGTCCGGGCGGCGACCCGCTGCTCCGAGGCCGCGAGCGGCCCCAGGGGGCGAGTGTCCGAGTAGCCCGGCTCGTCCATCTGTCCTCCATCCGGGCACAGCCCGATCACGCCGACGTCGAAGTTCCTGTCGATCGTAAGGTGTCCGGCTGACCGGATGCTGCACGAGGGCGGTGATGTCGCCCGCGTGCCGGTGCGGCTCGTCACGTTCGCGCCGCGTCTCGTCCCGATCTGCCGGAACGCGAGCGCGCGGAAGCTCGGTAGGCTCGGACGGTGCTGTTCCGCTCGCGCCCGTCCCCGTCCGACCCCTTCATCGCCGGACGTGCCTGCGGGAGCGGACGGGTCGACGCGGACCGGCCGGCCCGGCGCGTCGGCGCCGCGCGGGCAACGGCCGCCGTCGTCGCGGTCACCGGTCTGACGGCGATGCTCACCGGGTGCTCCCCCGCGGTCGACGTCGCTCCCGCCCCGCAGTCGAACGACCCCCGGTGCGCCCCCGTCATGCTCGCCCTGCCCCACGACCTCGCCGGACTGGCGAAGCGGACGACGACGAGCCAGGCGACCGCCGCGTGGGGCGATCCGTCCGCGGCGGTCCTGCGCTGCGGGGTGCAGCCGCCGGGCCCGACGACGGAACGCTGCGTCAGCGTCAACGGCGTCGACTGGGTCGCCGTGCAGGAGAAGTCGACGTGGCGGCTCACGACCTACGGCCGTACGCCGGCGGTCGAGCTGCTGCTGGACACCAGCAGGGCCGCGTCCAGCACCGTCCTCGTCGAACTGGCGAGCCCGGTCTCGAGCCTGCCGCGCTCCCACAAGTGCCTCGACGTGCGGGACGCCCAGCTGCCGTCCCAGCAGGGCTGACGCGCGCGACCGATCAGCGCCGACCGGTCAGCGCCGACCCCGCCCCCCGGGGGCGGTCCGCCGGATTCAGCGCAGCCCGGTGCTCCGGCCCAGCGCCAGCTCGAGGAGCTGGTCGATCAGCTCGGGGTACGCGATCCCGGTGGCGGCCCACATCTGCGGGTACATCGAGATCGGGGTGAAACCGGGCATCGTGTTGATCTCGTTGATGATCAGGTCGCCCTCGGGCGTGTAGAAGAAGTCGACCCGGGACAGGCCCTCGCCGGCGACCGCCTCGAACGCCTCGACGGCGAGCTGCCGGATCCGCGCGGTCGCCCCGGCGGGCAGGTCCGCGGGGCAGCTGAGCGCGGCGGCCTGCGCGTCGACGTACTTGGCGTCGAAGTCGTAGAAGGTGTGCTGGCCGTCGGCGACGACGATCTCGCCGGGCAGGCTGGCGATGGGCCGCTCGGGCGAGGGCCGGTCCAGCACCGCGCACTCGATCTCGCGGCCGACGATCCCGGCCTCGACGACGACCTTGGGGTCGTGCTCACGGGCCGTCTCGATGGCCGCCTCCAGCGCGGCCGGGTCGGTGACCCGGGTGATACCCATGCTCGAGCCGGCGCGGGCGGGCTTGACGAACACGGGCAGCCCGAGGCGCCCGACCCGTTGCAGGCACGCGGCACGGTCGGCGGCCCACTGCCGGTCGGTGATCGCCTCGTACGGGCCCACCGGGAGGCCGGCGTGCTGGAAGACGATCTTCATGAAGTCCTTGTCCATGCCGACGGCGCTGGCGAGGACGCCGGCACCGACGTAGGGCACGCCGAGCAGTTCGAGCATGCCCTGGATGGTGCCGTCCTCGCCGAAGGGCCCGTGCAGCAGCGGGAAGACGACGTCGACGGAGCCGAGGCTGCGCGGCGGCTCGCCTGGCGCGGTGACGAGGAGTTCGTGGGAGCCGGCGCCGGGTGCGGTCACGACGGTCGCGTGGGCGTCCTCGATGGCCGGCAGGGTGCCGCCGCCGAGGCTGAAGGCCTGGACCCGCGCGTCGTCCATCTGCACCCACTGGCCCGACCGGGTGATGCCGACGGGCACGACGTCGTACCGGTCGCGGTCCATCGCCTTCAGCACGCCGGCGGCGGTGACGCAGCTGACGGCGTGCTCGCTCGAGCGTCCCCCGAACAGGACGGCGACGCGGATCCGTCCGTCCTGTCCGCGAGTGGCGGTCCCGGGCTGGGCGGGTTCGGTCACTGTTCTCCTTCGGATTTCAGGTCGCGGCCGAGCAGGCGGGGGGCGAGCTCGTCGACGGAGATCTCCCCGTCCAGCACCGCGACGACGTTCTCGGTGATCGGCATACGCACCCCGAGGCTGCGGCCGAGGTCGAGCACCGGCCGGGCGGACTTGACGCCCTCGGCGGTCTGCCGCATCGTCGCGGTCACCTGCTCGGCGCTCAGGCCGGTGGCGAGCAGCCGGCCGGCGGTGTGGTTGCGGCTCAGGGCCGACGAGCAGGTGGCGACGAGGTCACCGAGCCCGGCGAGCCCGGCCATCGTCTCGACGCGGCCGCCGAGCGCGAGGGCGAGCCGGGTGGTCTCGGCCAGGCCGCGGGTGATGACGGACGCCTTCGCGTTGTCCCCCATCTGCCTGCCCTCGCAGATGCCCACGGCGAGCGCGATGACGTTCTTGACGATGCCGCCGAACTCGACGCCGACCACGTCGGTGTTCGTGTAGGGCCGGAAGTAGGGCGGCGAGCAGGCGGCAGCCACGCGCGCGGCGACGGCCTCGTCGGCGCACGCCACCACGGAGGCGGTGGGCGACTCCCGGGCGATCTCCATCGCCAGGTTGGGGCCCGAGAGCACCGCGACCCGCTCGGGCGGCAGGCCGAGCCCGGCGGTGATGACCTCACTCATCCGGGCGTTGGTGTGCAGTTCGAGGCCCTTCATCAGGGACACGACGACGGCGTGCGGCGCGAGCAGTTCGCGGATGCGCGGCAACTGCGGACGCAGGGACTGAGCGGGCACGGCGAGCACGACGAGGTCGGCGCCGTGCAGGACGCCGGGCAGGTCGGTCGAGGCCGTCAGGGTGGTGGGCAGCGCGATGCCCGGCAGGTAGGCGTCGTTGCGGTGCCGGGCGGTGATGTCCTCGACGACGGCGGCCCGGCGACCCCAGATGCGCACCTCGGTCGAGGGGCCGCCGGCCGTGGCGACGGAGGCCTCCGCGGAGTCGGCGAGGATCTTGGCGAACGTGGTGCCCCAGCTGCCGGCGCCGACGACGGCGATCCGCGTGAACGGCTCCGGGCTCACCGCTCGTCCCCGCGGCCACCGGCGGTGTCCCCGTCGGCGGGGGCGGCCGTGGACTCGCTCGCGGCGTCGTTCGTGGGGGCGTCCGTCATCCCGTCCGTCGGCACCGCCGTTCCCGCGCGCGACCCGCCGTCGAAGTGCCGCCCCGTGGCCTGCTGGCCGTGGTGGTCCGGGTCCCAGCGCGACGCCGGCGGCTCCTCACCGCGCAGCCGCGCCAGTTCCGTCGTGATGGCAGCCATGATCTTCTCGGTCGCCGCGGCGAGCACGGTGCGGTCGAGCGGGCGGCCCCGGAACTCGGAGAGGTCCACGGGGACGCCGGCCACGACGGTCACCCGCTTGCGCGGGAACGGGTGGAGCCGCTTGGCGTAGCGCGGGAACAGGTCCTGCGCGCCCCAGTGCACGATCGGCACGACCGGCGCACCGGTCTGCAGGGCCAGCCGCGCCGCCCCGGTGCGGCCGCGCATCGGCCACAGGTCCGGGTCACGGGTAAGCGTGCCCTCGGGGTAGACGATGATGGCCCCGCCCTCGTCGATCACCTTCCGGCTCGCGGCGAGCGACCCGCTCGCCGTCGTCGCCCCGCGGGTGACCGGCACCTGGCCGGTCCACCGCAGCACGGGCGCCAGGCCGGGCACGCGGAAGAGCGAGTCCTTGGCCAGGAAGTGCGGCAGCACCCGGTTGCTGTAGAGGAAGTGCCCGACGATCAGCGGGTCGATCTCCGTCACGTGGTTGGGGACGGCGATGAACCCCGTGTCCCGGGGCAGTCGCTCGACGCCCCGCCAGGTGTGCGTGATGAGAGCGTTCAGCGTCGGGATCGCCGCCGCGGCCAGGCCGCGGAACGTCCAGATCTGCCGGGCGTCCACCGGAGTGGTCTGGGGCGTCACGTCATCCTCCCGTGCCGCATCTGCGCTGCACCTGGCGCGGTGGAGAGCAGGGGGCGGGTCAGTGATCGGTCGTGGTCAGGTCGAAGTCGGCGCCGAGCGCCTCCAGCTTCTGCGTGAACCGCTCGTACCCGCGGTTGATCAGCTCGATGCCGGTCACGTGGGAGGTCCCGGTCGCGGCCAGGGCGGCGATCAGGTGGCTGAAGCCGCCGCGCAGGTCCGGCACGTCGATGTCGGAGCCCTTCAGCTGGGTGGGCCCGGAGATGACCGCCGAGTGGAGGAAGTTGCGCTGGCCGAAGCGGCACGGCACGCTGCCGAGGCACTCGCGGTGCAGCTGGACGCTGGCGCCCATCCGCACGAGGGCGTCGGTGAAGCCGAACCGGTTCTCGTAGACCGTCTCGTGCACGATGGACACGCCGTCCGCCTGCGTGAGAGCGACGACGAGCGGCTGCTGCCAGTCGGTCATGAAGCCGGGGTGCACGTCCGTCTCGAGGACGAGCGGGCTGAGCTTGCCGCCCGGGTGGTAGAACCGGATGCCGGCGTCGTCGATGTCGAACGCGCCGCCGATCTTCCGGAACACGTTCAGGTAGGTCATCATGTCCTGCTGCTTGGCACCCTCGACGTAGATGTCGCCGCGGGTGACGAGCGCCGCGGACGCCCAGGAGGCGGACTCGATGCGGTCCGGCAGGGCACGGTGCTGGTAGCCGCTGAGGCTCTTGACGCCCTCGATGCGGATCGTGCGGTCGGTCAGGACGCTGATGATGGCGCCCATCTTCTGCAGCACGGCGATGAGGTCGAGGATCTCGGGCTCGGTCGCGGCGTTGCGCAGCTCGGTGATGCCCTCGGCACGGGTGGCCGAGAGGAGGACCTGCTCGGTGGCGCCGACGGACGGGAACGGCAGCTCGATCTTGGCTCCCTGGAGGCCGCGCGGCGCGGTGATGTGGATGCCGGCGTCGCCCTTCTCCACGATCGCGCCGAACTTGCGCAGCACGGACAGGTGGAAGTCGATGGGCCGGTCACCGATCCGGCAGCCGCCGAGATCGGGAATGAAGGCCTCACCGACGCTGTGGATCAGCGGCCCGCACAGCAGGATCGGGATGCGGGAGTCACCGGCGTGCGCGTCGATGTCGGCGCGGTTGGCCTGCGTGGCGTGCGTCGGGTCGAGGGTGAGGTCACCGTTGACGGGGTCCTTCGTCACCTCGACACCGTGCAGCTTCAGCAGGTTGGTGACGACCTTGACGTCCTTGATCTCGGGGACGTTGCGGAGGACGGAGGGCTCGTTGCCGAGCAGGGCCGCCACCATGGCCTTGGGAACCAGGTTCTTCGCGCCTCGGACGGTCACCCGACCGGCCAGGGGCACACCACCCCGGATCGTCAACACACTTGCCATGGATTCGTGACCTCGTTCGTCGTTACTGCTTACGTGCCGTCGGGGGAAAGCGCGCCCGTCGGCCTGACGTCAAGCATAAGAGCATGACGGTCGCACCCAGGTGCAACACGGATGCGGGCGCAGATCATCCCGGCCGTGCACGTGGCGTCCGCCACCGGCCGGATCGACATCGGCGCTGGTCAGCGCCGGGATGCGCTTCCGGCAGGTCGGGCGGACCCGACGGGCCGACGTCAGGGGCGCGCGGGAAGCGTGGTCGGCTTGTAGGCGGGCCGCTGGGCCTCGAACGCGGCGATGTCGTCCTCGTGCGTGAGCGTCAGCCCGATGTCGTCGAGCCCCTCCAGGAGCCGCCACCGCGTATAGGCGTCGATTTCGAACGGCGCGACGATCGAGCCGCAGGTCACGACCTGGTTCACGAGATCGACCTCGACCTCGGTGCCCGGCGCGTTCTCGAGCTCCTTGAGGATCAGCTCGACGTCGTCCTGCGCCAGCTGGGCGGTGACCAGGCCCTGCTTGCCGGAGTTGCCGCGGAAGATGTCGGCGAACCGGGAGGAGAGCACGGCGGCGATGCCGTAGTCCTTCAGCGCCCACACGGCGTGCTCGCGGCTGGAGCCGGTCCCGAAGTCGGGGCCGGCGACGAGCACGCTGCCGTGGGTGAAGGGCTCGCGGTTGAGGATGAAGTCCTCGTCCTTGCGCCAGCTCGCGAAGAGGCCGTCCTCGAAGCCGGTGCGGGTGATCCGCTTGAGGTAGACGGCGGGGATGATCTGGTCGGTGTCGACGTTGGACCGGCGCAGGGGCACGCCGATGCCGCGGTGGCTGGTGAACTTCTCCATGGGTGTCTCCTCTCAGACCGCGACGGGCTCGGGGGTGGGCGACGACGGCGCGTCGACGGGGTCCAGGTCCAGGGGCGAGGACAGCGTCCCGCGCACCGCGGTCGCCGCGGCGACGACGGGCGAGACCAGGTGGGTGCGGCCACCCTTGCCCTGCCGGCCCTCGAAGTTGCGGTTGGACGTGGAGGCGCAGCGCTCCCCCGGCGCCAGCTGGTCCGGATTCATGCCCAGGCACATCGAGCAGCCGGCGAACCGCCAGTCGGCGCCGAAGTCGATGAACACCCGGTCCAGGCCCTCGGCCTCGGCCTGCAGGCGGACGCGCGCCGAGCCGGGCACGACCATCATGCGCACGTCGGGGTCCTTGGTGCGGCCGCGGATGACGTCGGCGGCGGCCCGCAGGTCCTCGATCCGGCTGTTGGTGCACGAGCCGAGGAACACGGTGTCGACGCGGATGTCCTTCATCGGGGTGCCCGCGGCCAGGTCCATGTACTCCAGCGCCCGCCGGGCACCGGCCTTCGCGTCCTCGTCGCCGAAGCTCTCCGGGTCCGGCACGGACTCCGAGAGGGAGACGCCCTGCCCGGGGTTGGTGCCCCACGTGACGAACGGCTCGAGGGTCGTCGCGTCGAGGAACACCTCGGCGTCGAACACGGCGTCGTCGTCGGTGCGCAACTGCGACCAGGCGGCGACGGCGTCGTCCCAGTCCTGCCCGGTCGGGGCGTGGGGGCGGCCGGCGACGTAGTCGAACGTCGTGGCGTCCGGGGCGATCATGCCGGCGCGGGCGCCGGCCTCGATCGACATGTTGCAGATCGTCATCCGGGCTTCCATCGACAACGCCCGGATGGCCGAGCCGCGGTACTCCAGGACGTAGCCCTGGCCGCCGCCGGTGCCGATCTTCGCGATCACCGCCAGGATGATGTCCTTGGCGCTCACGCCCTCGCCCAGCTCGCCCTCGACCGTGATCGCCATCGTCTTGAAGGGCTTCAGGGGCAGCGTCTGGGTGGCCATGACGTGCTCCACCTCGGAGGTGCCGATGCCGAAGGCGAGCGCCCCGAAGGCGCCGTGGGTGGAGGTGTGCGAGTCGCCGCAGACGACGGTCTGGCCCGGCTGGGTGAGACCGAGCTGCGGGCCGACGACGTGGACGATGCCCTGCTCGGCGTCGCCGAGGGGGTGCAGCCGGACGCCGAACTCGGCGCAGTTGGCGCGCAGCGTCTCGATCTGGGTGCGGCTCGTCGGGTCGGCGATCGGCTTGTCGATCGCGAGCGTCGGCGTGTTGTGGTCCTCCGTGGCGATCGTCAGGTCGGGACGCCGCAGGAGGCGCCCGGCCAGGCGGAGGCCCTCGAACGCCTGGGGGGACGTCACCTCGTGGAGCATGTGGAGGTCGATGTAGAGCAGGTCCGGCTGGCCGTCCTCACCTCGCCGGACGACATGGTCGTCCCATACCTTCTCCGCCAGTGTCCTGCCCACGACCCTCACTCCTTCGTCGTCGTGTCCGGTCTTGTTCGACCAGGGCTTGCGTCTCGAATAATGAGACGGCAATATCAGTACATGGACAACTCTAGTGGAGTCGGCGTCATCGACAAAGCGGTTCTCGTGCTCGATGCGCTCGAGGCGGGCCCGACGACGCTCGCGCAGCTCGTCACCGCCACCGGGCTGGCGCGGCCCACCGTGCACCGCCTCGCCCTCGCTCTCGTGCACCACCGCCTCGTCGGCCGGGACGTGCAGGGCCGGTTCGTGCTCGGCTCCCGGCTGGTCGAACTGGCCGCCGCCGCCGGCGAGGACCGCCTCACCGCGGCCGCCGGTCCGGTGCTGATCGGTCTGCGCGACGCGACGGGCGAGAGCGCCCAGTTGTACCGCCGGCAGGGCGACTGGCGCGTGTGCGTGGCCTCGGCCGAGCGGCCGATCGGCCTGCGCGACACCATCCCCGTCGGCACCCAGCTCTCGATGCGCGCCGGCTCGGCGGCCCAGGTGCTGCTGGCCTGGGAGGACCACGACCGTCTGGTCGAAGGCCTGCAGGGCGCCCGCTTCACCCCCACCGTGCTCGCCGGCGTGCGGCGACGCGGCTGGGCGCAGAGCCTGGCCGAGCGCGAGCCAGGCGTCGGCTCCGTCTCGGCACCCGTGCGCGCCCCGTCCGGCCGGGTGATCGCCGCGGTGTCCATCTCGGGTCCCATCGAGCGGCTCACCCGCCAGCCCGGTCGCCTGCACGCCGACGTCGTCGTCCGGTCGGCCCGGCAACTGACCGATGCCCTGCGCTCAGCCACCGAGGGCGGGGGCGTCGAGGGTGACGCGGTGTCCGCGGACCGGCTCTCGGCCGACGGCCTCTCGGCGGCGACCCCCCGGAGGGGCCGGGCGTGAACCGGTTCGCCGTCTTCCTGCGCGGCGTCAACGTCGGTGGCGTCTCGATCACGTCGGCGAAGCTGAAGGCCGCGCTCGATGCGGAGCCGCTGACCGGCGTGCGCACCCTGCTCGCCTCGGGCAACGTGCTGTGCACGACGGCGCTGAGCGCGGCGAAGGCGAAGGACCTGGTCGAGCAGCGGCTGCGTGAGGCGTTCGGGTACGACGCGTGGGTCGTCGTCCTGACCCGGGCGCAGGTGGAGAGAATCGCGGCGGACTGCCCCTTCCCCGCCGACTCGACGGAGCAGCACGCCTACCTGACGCTGGCCTCGGACCCGTCGGCCCTCGACGAGCTCGTCGCCGCCGCGGTCGACGCCGGCTCCGACGAGCCCGTCCGCCTCCACCGGCACGCGATCGCCTGGACGGCCCCGGTGGGCGGCACGCTGGCGTCCCCGCTGACGAAGGTCTCGGCGACGAAGCGGTTCAAGGAGACGACCACGACGCGCAATCTGCGCACGCTGCTGAAGGTCGTCGCGGCGGACTGAGGAGCGGCGGGCCGAGGGCGTTCAGCCCGACGACGCCCGCACCACCAGTTCGGGCTGCAGCACGATCTGGCGCGATTCCTTGCCGTCGAGCTGTTCGAGCAGCAGCTCGAGGGCCAGGGCACCCATCCGCTCTCGCGGCTGCCGGATCGAGGTGATGGGCACGGCGGCCGCGGCGGCGAAGTCGATGTCGTCGTAGCCGACGATCGCCAGGTCCTCGGGCACCCGGATGCCCCCGTTGATCGCGACGCCCTGCAGCACGCCGAGCGCGATCAGGTCGTTGCCCGCCACGACGGCGTCCGACCGGGTGTGGAGGTCCGCGCCCAGGGCGAGGATCCGCCGGCCCGCGGCGACGCCCTGCGCCATCGTCAGCCCCGCCACCGGCAGCACGTCCAGACGGGCTTCCTCGACCTGCGCCACCGCGGCGCGGGCGCCCTCGAGCCGGTCCTGCACCTGCCGCAAGTCCAGCGGGCCGCCGACGAAGAGCAGACGCCGCCGGCCGCGCGCCAGCAGGTGCTCGGCCGCGTCCCGCCCACCGCGCACGTCGTCGACCGACACGCTCGACCAGCCCGGGGTGGACGCCAACCGATCCACGAACACCGACGGGATGCCGCGGTTGCGCAGGCCCTGCAGCTGCGGGAGCACCTCCTCGACCGGGGAGATGAGGATGCCGCGCACCCGTTGCTCCTCGAAGAGGGCGAGGTGCGCGGCCTCGCGGTCGCCGCGTTCGTCGCTGTTGGCGAGCAGCACCGAGAGCCCCTCGGCCGCGGCCCGCTCCTCGACACCGCGCGCGACGTCGGTGAAGAACGGGTTGCGTACGTCCAGGACGACGAGGCCGATGCTGCTCGACCGTCCCACGCGCAGCTGGCGGGCGGCGTCGTTGCGCACGAACCCGAGGTCGTCGATGGCGGCCAGCACCCGCTCGGCCGTCGCGGCGGCGACCTTGCCGGGGCTGTTCAGGACGTTCGAGACCGTGCCGACGGAGACGCCGGCACGCGCGGCCACGTCCCGCACACTCGCCGCCATGACCCCGCCCTTCCCGCCCGTCCAACACACCGATGAAACGATTCCGAGCCCGGTGCTTGACGCGGGCATGTGACCTTTCTTACAGTACCGGCAACGACTGAAACGATTCAATCGCTGTAGTCCACCCGAGAGGCCGATCAATGTCGACCGGTACGTCAGGCTCCACCCCCGCGCTCGAGCTGTCCCACGTGGCCAAGGCCTTCGGCCCCGTCGTCGCCCTCTCGGACGGCACCCTCGCCGTCGACGCCGGCAGCATCCACGCCCTCATCGGCGAGAACGGCGCCGGCAAGTCGACGCTCGTGAAGATCGTCGCCGGGGTCTACCAGCGCGACGCCGGGGAGCTGCGGGTCGGCGGCCAGCCCGTCGACTTCCGGTCCACCGCCGAGTCCAAGGCGGCCGGCGTCGCGGTCATCTACCAGGAGCCCACGCTCTTCCCCGACCTCTCCGTCGCCGAGAACGTGTTCATGGGACGGCAGCCGCGCACCCGCAGCGGCGCCGTGGACCGGCGCGCGATGCGGGCGCAGTCGACCGCGCTGTTCGACCGGCTCGGCGTGCGGCTGGATCCGGACCGCCCGGCCCTCGGCCTCTCGATCGCGGACCAGCAGCTCATCGAGATCGCCAAGGCCATCTCCCTGGACGCGCTGGTGCTCATCATGGACGAGCCGACCGCGGCCCTGTCCGGCGTCGAGGTCGACCGGCTCTTCGCCGTCGCCCGCAGCCTGCGCGACGAGGGCCGCGCCCTCGTGTTCATCTCCCACCGCTTCGACGAGATCTTCGCCCTGCATCACGGTGATGCGCGACGGCGCGTACGTCTCCACCGACCGCACCGGCGACGTCACGCCCGCGGCGATCGTCACCCGGATGGTCGGCCGCGACGTCGACACGCTCTTCCCCAAGACGGACGGCACCGCCGGCGAGACACTGCTCGAGGTCGCCGGGCTCACCCGCCGCGGCGTCTTCGAGGACGTCTCCTTCCGCGTGCGCGCCGGGGAGATCGTCGGCTTCGCCGGGCTCGTCGGCGCCGGCCGCACCGAAGTGCTGCGCGCCGTGTTCGGCGTCGACGACTACGACGCCGGCACCGTCACCTTCCTCGGCCGCACCCTGCCGAAGGGCAACCCGCGCGCGGCGATCAAGGCCGGCATGGGCCTGGTCCCCGAGGACCGCCGCAAGCAGGGGCTCATCGTCGACATGTCCATCGCCCGCAACCTCACCCTGGTGATCCGCCGGCGGCTCGCCCGCGCCGGGCTGCTCAGCCGCGACGCCGAGTACGCGAGCGCGAAGGACTGGGCCACCCGGCTGCAGGTCAAGGCCGCCGGCCTGGACAGCGAGGCCGGCACCCTCTCGGGCGGCAACCAGCAGAAGGTCGTCCTGGCCAAGTGGCTGGCCACCGGCCCACGGCTGCTCATCGTCGACGAACCGACCCGCGGGATCGACGTGGGCACCAAGGCCGAGGTGCACCGGCTGCTCGACGAGCTCGCGCACGAGGGCTACGGCATCGTCATGATCTCCAGCGAACTGCCCGAGGTGCTCGGCATGAGCGACCGCGTCTACGTGATGCGCGAGGGCCGAATGACCGCCGAGCTGAGCCGCGCCGACGCGACCAGCGAGGCCGTCATGACCGCGGCGACCCGGAGCGCGGCGTGAACGGCCGGGTGGGGGCGCTGCTGCGGCGGCGCGAGTCCGGGGTCCTGCTCGCCGTCGTGCTCGTCATCGCGGTCACGACGGCGATCAACCCGTCCTTCCTGTTCTCCGACAGCGGGTACGCCAACCTGCTGCTCACGCCCTCGATCCTCGCGGTGCTGGCCATCGCGCAGACGTTCGTGATCGTCACCCGCAACATCGACCTGTCGGTCAGCGCGACGCTCGGCCTCACCGCCTTCGCGACCGGCACGATGTTCTCCTCCTGGACCGGGGTGCCCGCCGTCGTCGTCGTCGTCCTCGCGATCGCCCTCGGCGGGGCACTCGGCCTGCTCAACGGCGTGCTCATCAGCGTCGCGAAGGTCCCGGCGCTGGTGATCACGCTGGGCACCCTCTACGCCTACCGCGGCATCCAGGTGATCTGGCAGGGCTCCTCGCTGATCACCCCGGACGAGATGCCGGACGGCTTCACCAACCTCGGCGTCGGCTCGGTGCTCGGCGTACCCGTCCTCGCCATCGTGGCGCTGCTGGTGCTGCTCGGCGCGGGCTACTTCCTCGGCTTCCGCCGCGCCGGCCGCGAGTTCTACGCGATCGGCTCCGACGAGCAGGCGGCCCGGCTGTACGGCCTGCCGGTCGGACGCCGGGTGCTCATCGCGTTCGTCCTCTCGGGTCTGCTGTCGGGCCTGGCCGGCGTCATGTACGCGGCCCGGTACGCGACGGTCTCCTCCTCCGCCGGCACCGGCCTCGAGCTCCAGGCCGTCGCGGCGGCCGTCATCGGCGGTGTCGCGATCTTCGGCGGCAGCGGAACTCCGCTCGGCGCGGTGCTCGGCGCGGTGCTGCTGACGACCATCAGCAGCACCCTGCCCACCATCGGCGTCCCGGACTTCTGGCAGCAGGCGGTGGTCGGCGCCCTCATCCTGCTGGCGATCGTGCTGGACCGGGTGCTCGCGGCCCGGACCGCGCGGCGCCTGACCTCCGAGCAGAGTGCCGCCCGGCTCGATCCCGCCCCCACGACGAAAGCAGCGATCCGATGAGCACGACGCTCGACGCCCCGCGCACCATCCCCGTCGGGCCGACCCGCGGCACGCGCCTGAAGCGAGCGCTGCTCGGCCGGGACGCCGCGATCGTCGTGCTCCTCGTGGTCGTCTACCTGATCGGCTACACGACGGTCCCCTACTTCGCGGGCCCGACGACCATCGCATTCCTGCTCCTGGACGTGCTGCCGATCCTGCTGATCGCGCTGCCGATGACGCTGATCATCATCACCGGGGAGATCGACCTGTCCGTGGCGAGCACCCTGGGCCTGTCCAGCGTGCTCGTCGGCGTCCTGTTCCAGGCCGGCTGGTCCATCCCGGCGGCGGCCGCCGTCGCGGTCGTCGTGGGCATCGCGGCCGGCGCGCTCAACGGGTTCCTCATCACCACGGTCGGGCTGCCGTCCCTCGCCGTCACCGTCGGCACCCTCGCCCTGTACCGCGGCATCGCCGTCGGCCTGCTCGGCACCAACGCCATCACCGGCTTCCCGCCGGAGTGGCAGGCGGTCGTGACCACCCGGCTCGGCGGCGACAACTCCCCGTTCCCCGCCATCCTGCTGCTCTTCGTCGTCCTCGCCGCGCTCTTCATCGTCGTCCTGCACTTCACCCCGGTGGGGCGCGCGATCTACGCGGCGGGCCTGAACGACGAGGCGGCCGCGTTCTCCGGCGTCGACACCGGCCGGCTGACCTTCTGGCTGTACGTCGCCTCGGGGCTGCTCTCCGCCGTCGCGGGCGTGCTGTGGACCCTGCAGTACAACTCGGCCCGAGGCGACAACGCCCTCGGCCTGGAGCTCTCCGTCGTCGCGGCGGTGCTCGTCGGCGGTGTCTCGATCTTCGGCGGCCGCGGCGCCCTGCCCGGTGTCATCGCCGCCGTCCTGACGATCGGCGTCCTGCGCAGCGTGCTGCGCCTGGCCAACGTCACCGACGACGTCATCAACGTCGTCACCGGTGCCCTGCTGATCGCCTCCGTCCTGCTCCCCCGGCTGTTCGCCGGGCTCGGCGCCCTCCGGCACCGTGCCGCGTCGCGACCCCGTCGTGCCGCCCACTCCTGACCCGTTCCCTCCCTCACCATCCAGCAGCACCGCCCACCATCAAGCGAAGGACACGCATCATGAAGCTCACCGCTCCCAGCACGCGGCTCACGGCCCTGGCCGGCGCCGCCGTCGCCCTCGCCCTGGTGGCGACCGGCTGCGCCGCACCGACTCCCGGAGGCAGTTCCGGCGGCGGCAGTGGCAGCGCCGCCGGCAAGAACTACTCCATCGCCTTCCTGCCCAAGAACCTCGGCAACCCGTACTTCGACGCCTCGGACAAGGCCGGCCAGCAGGCCATCCAGGGCTTCGGCGGCACCTACAAGGAGGTCGGCCCGCAGCAGGCCACCGCGGACGGCCAGGTCAGCTACATCAACACCCTCACGCAGCAGAAGGCCGGGGCCATCGTGCTCTCCGCCAACGACGTCAACGCCCTCTGCAGCGCGATCGGCCAGGCGAAGGCCGCCGGCGTCAAGGTCGTCACCTTCGACTCGGACACCAAGCCCGGCTGCCGCGACGTCTACGTCTCCGCCTCCAGCACCGAGCTGATCGGGCAGAAACAGATGGACATCATGGCCAAGCAGATCGGCAGCTCCGGCAAGGTCGCCATCCTGTCGGCCTCCGCGAACGCGACGAACCAGAACGCCTGGAACGACGCCATGAAGAAGTACACCGCCAGCAAGTACCCGAACATCCAGATCGTCGCCACGGTGTACGGCAACGACGACGACCAGACCTCGTACGACAAGACGCAGGCGCTGCTCTCCCAGTACCCGGACCTGAAGGGCATCATCTCCCCGACCACGGTCGGCATCGCCGCGGCGGCCCGCTACCTCGACTCGAAGAATTCCCCCGTCAAGCTCACCGGTCTCGGCGACCCGCAGCAGATGGTCAAGTACGTCAAGGACGGCACCGTTCCGGAGTTCGCGCTGTGGAACCCGCAGGACCTCGGCAAGCTCGGCGCGTTCGCCGCGAAGGCCCTGATCGACGGCACCATCACCGGCAAGCAGGGCGACAAGCTTCAGGCCGAGGGGCTGAGCAACAAGACGACCGAGTTCACGGTCGGCGCGGACGGCGTCATCACGCTCGGCCCGCCGTTCGTCTTCGACAAGTCCAACATCGACCAGTTCAAGTTCTGAGTCGATCCCACCCCGTCGGGGGGGGGGGGGGGGGGG
>NZ_JBAJMW010000002.1:355157-503407 GCF_036881825.1 Tersicoccus mangrovi
GGCGGGCTCCGGCCCGCCCGCGCCACCCCGCCCGCCCGTCCCAGGAGGTCGCGTGGCACGCGTCTGCTTCCAGCTGCAGGTCCGCCCGGACCGTATCGACGAGTACGTCGAGCGGCACCGCGCCGTGTGGCCGTCCATGCTCCGCGCCATCGAGGCCGCGGGACGCCGGAACTACTCCCTCTTCCTGCGGCCCGACGGCCTGCTGATCGGCTACTACGAGACGGACGACGACGACGCGTCCGCCCGCGCCCTCGCGGCGAACCCCGACACCGCCGCCTGGGAGGCGGAGGCCGCCGGCTTCTTCGTCGCCCTCGACGGCTCGCGGCCGGACCAGGCCGCCCCCCACCTCACCGAGGTGTTCCACCTCGAGGACCAGCTCACGCGTCTCGCCACCGGCGAGCCGCCCGCGAAAGCCCGAACGAAAGATCAGCTCCGATGACGTCCTTCTCGCAGATCACCGAGGCCCTCGCCGAGCAGGCGATCGAGCTGCCCTCCTGGGCCTTCGGCAACTCCGGCACCCGGTTCCGGGTCTTCCCGCAACCCGGGGTGCCGCGCGACCCGTTCGAGAAGGTCGCCGACGCCGCGCAGGTGCACCGGGTCACCGGTCTCGCGCCGACCGTCGCCCTGCACATCCCGTGGGACGAGGTCGACGACTTCGCGGCGCTGCGCCGGCACGCTGAGGACCTCGGCGTCGCCCTCGGCACGATCAACTCCAACACCTTCCAGGACGAGGCGTACAAGCTCGGCAGCCTCGCCCACCGCGACGCGGCCGTGCGCCGGCAGGCGATCGACCACCACCTGCGCTGCCTCGACATCATGCGCGAGACCGGCTCCCGGGACCTGAAGATCTGGCTCGCGGACGGCACCAACTACCCCGGTCAGGACGACCTGCGGGCACGCCAGGACCACCTCGCCTCCTCGCTCGCGGAGATCTACGCCGCCGTCGGCGAGGACCAGCGGCTCGTACTCGAGTACAAGTTCTTCGAGCCGGCGTTCTACCACACCGACGTGCCGGACTGGGGCACGGCCTACGCCCAGGTCAGCGCCCTCGGCGACCGGGCCGTCGTGTGCCTCGACACGGGCCACCACGCCCCCGGCACCAACATCGAGTTCATCGTCATGCAGCTGCTCAGGCTCGGCAAGCTCGGCTCCTTCGACTTCAACTCCCGGTTCTACGCCGACGACGACCTGATCGTCGGCGCGGCCGACCCGTTCCAGCTCTTCCGCATCATCGCCGAGGTCATCCGGGGCGGCGGCTACGGGGCGGACAGCGGGGTCGCGTTCATGCTCGACCAGTGCCACAACATCGAACGGAAGATCCCCGGCCAGATCCGCAGCGTGCTCAATGTCCAGGAGATGACCGCCCGCGCCCTGCTGATCGATCACGAGGCGCTGGACGCCGCACAGCGGGAGGGCGACGTGCTCGCCGCGAACGCCGTGTACATGGACGCGTTCTCCACCGACGTCCGGCCGGATCTGGCGCAGTGGCGCGAGTCCCGCGGCCTGCCCGCCGACCCGATGCGCGCCTATGCGGAGAGCGACTACCAGGACCGCATCGACGCCGAGCGCGTCGGCGGCTCCCAGGCCGGCTGGGGCGCCTGACGCCTGCGGACCTCCAGCCCCCCACCCACGACGACGAGGACTGACGAACCGATGACCAACCCGACCGCCGCCGCCCTGATCGCCCGCTCGAACCGGCTGGGCGCGGACCCGACGACCACCAACTACGCCGGCGGCAACACCTCCGCCAAGGGCACCGAGACGGACCCGGTGACGGGAGAGCCGGTCGAGCTGCTGTGGGTCAAGGGCTCCGGCGGCGACCTCGGCACCCTGACCGAGGCCGGCCTCGCGGTGCTCCGGCTGGACCGGGTCCGGGCACTGCGCAACGTCTACCCCGGCGTCGAGCGGGAGGACGAGATGGTCGCCGCGTTCGACCACACGCTGTTCGGCACCGGCGGCGCCGCCCCGTCGATCGACACCGCCATGCACGGCCTCGTGGACGCCCCGCACGTGGACCACCTCCACCCCGACGCCGGCATCGCCGTCGCGACCGCCGCCGACGGCGAGGCGCTCACGCAGCGGATCTTCGGCGACCGGGTCCTGTGGGTGCCGTGGCGCCGCCCCGGGTTCCAGCTCGGACTCGACATCGCGGCGATCAAGGAACGGCATCCCGACGCGGTCGGCACGATCCTCGGCGGCCACGGCATCACCGCGTGGGGCGCGACGAGCGAGGAGGCCGAGACGAACTCGCGGTGGATCATCGACACCGCCCAGGCGTACATCGACGAGCACGGCCGCCCCGACCCGTTCGGCGCTCCCCTGCCCGGCTACGAGCCGCTGCCCGAGGCCGAGCGCCGCACCCGCGCCGTCGCCCTCGCCCCCGTCATCCGCGGCCTCGCCTCCCACGACCGGCCCATGGTCGGCCACCTGACCGACACCGACGACGTGCTGGACTTCCTCGCCCACGCCGAGCACCCGCGCCTGGCGGCCCTGGGCACCTCCTGCCCGGACCACTTCCTCCGCACCAAGGTCAAGCCGCTCGTCCTCGACCTGCCCGCGACGGCGACGGTCGAGGAGCAGGTGGCGCGGCTGCGGGACCTGCACGAGGCGTACCGCGAGGACTACCGGGCCTACTACGACCGGCACGCGACCGCCGACGCCCCGGCCATCCGCGGCGCGGACCCGGCGGTCGTCCTGGTGCCCGGCGTCGGCATGTTCAGCTACGGCGCGGACAAGCAGACCGCCCGCGTGGCCGGCGAGTTCTACCTCAACGCCATCCGGGTGATGCGCGGCGCCGAGGCCCTGTCCACCTACGCGCCCATCGACGAGGCGGAGAAGTTCCGCATCGAGTACTGGGCGCTCGAGGAGGCCAAGCTCGCGCGCCGGCCGAAGCCACGCAGCCATGCCACCCGGATCGCCCTGGTCACCGGCGCCGCCTCGGGCATCGGCAAGGCCGTCGCGACCCGGCTGGCCGCCGACGGCGCATGCGTCGTGATCGCGGACCTAGACCTTCAGAAGGCGCAGGCCGCGGCGGCCGAGCTCGGCGGCACGGACGTCGCGATCGGCGTCGCCGCGAACGTGACCGAGGAGGACGCGGTGCAGGCCGCGATCGACGCGACCGTCCTTGCGTTCGGCGGGCTCGACCTGGTGGTGAACAACGCCGGCCTGTCGCTGTCGAAGCCGCTGCTGGAGACGACGGCGGCGGACTGGGACCTGCAGCACGACGTCATGGCCAAGGGCTCCTTCCTCGTCTCCCGCGCCGCGGCCCGGGTGCTCATCGACCAGGGCATGGGCGGGGACGTCGTCTACATCTCGAGCAAGAACGCGGTCTTCGCGGGGCCCAACAACATCGCCTACTCCGCCACCAAGGCCGACCAGGCGCACCAGGTGCGCCTCCTCGCCGTCGAGCTCGGCGAGCACGGCGTGAAGGTGAACGGCGTCAACCCCGACGGCGTCGTCCGCGGTTCGGGCATCTTCGCCTCGGGGTGGGGCGCCAACCGCGCGAAGACGTACGGCATCCCCGAGGAGGACCTCGGGAAGTTCTACGCCCAGCGGACCATCCTCAAGCGGGAGGTGCTGCCGGAGAACGTGGCCAACGCCGTCGCGGTGCTCACCGGCCCGGACCTGTCCCACACCACCGGCCTGCACGTGCCCGTCGACGCCGGTGTCGCGGCCGCCTTCCTGCGGTGACCGGACGGGTGACGCCATGAGCGTCGTCGCGGCCATCGACCTCGGCGCGACCAGCGGCCGCGTCGTCACGGGCACCGTGCGCGGAGGCGAACTGCAACTGCGGGAGGTGGCCCGGTTCCCCAACACGCCCGTGCGGCTGCCCGACGGGCTGCACTGGGACGTCCTCTCGCTCTACTCCGCGGCGATGACCGGTCTCGGCGTCGCCTCCCGCGAGGAGCCGGACCTGGTGGGCGCCGCGGTCGACTCCTGGGCCGTCGATCACGGGCTGCTGCGCGGCTCCCGGCTGCTCGGCAACCCGTACCACTACCGCGACGAGCGCAACGAAGCGGCGGTCGCGGCCGTGCACGCCGTGGTCGGGCCCGAGGAGCTGTATCGGCGCAACGGCCTGCAGCACCTGCCGTTCACGTCGGTGTTCCAGCTGGCGGCGTCGGCGGCGTCGGGCGACCTCGCGCTGGCCGACCGGGTGCTGCTCATCCCGGACCTGATCGGCTGGTGGGCCACCGGTGTCCCGGTCGCCGAGCGCACGAACGCGTCCACGACGGGGCTGCTGCGCCTCGACGGGACGGGATGGGACGAGGACCTGATGGCACGGCTCGAGCTGCCGCCGGGCCTGCTGCCCGACGTCGTGGAGCCCGGTACGCCGCTCGGCCCGGTCACCGCGGCCGTGCGGGAGGAGTTCGGGATCGCCGACACGATCGCGCTCACCACGGTCGGCTCCCATGACACCGCCTCGGCCGTCGTCGGGGTGCCCATGACCGGCGAGGACGCGGCCTACATCTCGTGCGGCACATGGTCGCTCGTCGGCGCCGAGCTGGCCGCGCCGGTCGTCACCGACGAGGCCCGACGCGCCGGCTTCACCAACGAGGGCGGCGTCGACGGGCGCACGCGGTTCCTCACCAATGTCATGGGGCTGTGGCTGCTCTCCGAGTCGATGCGGGCGTGGGCGCGCAGCGGGCAGGAGCAGGACCTGCCGAGCCTGCTGGACCAGGTGGCAGCCGTGACCGGCCCCGTGCCGGTGTTCGACGTCGACGACCCGCGGCTGCTGCCCCCCGGGGACATGCCCGCGCGAATCGAGGCGCTGCTGACCGAGCAGGGCGACCCCGTGCCGGATTCGGCCCCCGTGCTCGTGCGGAGCATCCTGCAGAGCCTCGCCCGCGCCTACGCCGGCGCCATCGAGGACATCGAACGGCTCACGGGTCGCACGGTGCGCACGGTGCACCTGGTGGGAGGCGGCGCGCAGAACGCGCTGCTGTGCCGGCTCACGGCCGACGCGACCGGGCGGACCGTCGTCGCCGGCCCGGTGGAGGCGACCGCGATCGGCAATCTGCTGGTCCAGGCCCGGACCCATGGCCTGATCACCGGCGACCTGGAGGCCCTGCGTGCCGTCGTCGCCCGGTCCACCGCTCCGCGCACGTACGAGCCGCAGGGTTCGCGCTGAGCCGCGTCCGACGTGGGCCGGCTCGGCGTCGCGGCCTCAGGCCCCAGCGCGGTCCACCGCGGCGGTGAAGGCGGCGTAACGGTCGCGGAACTGCTCGGCGGGCGCCACGATCAGCCGCTGCGCGACGTCGTCGACGGCGGCCCGGAGCCGGCGTCGGCTCCGCCGGGTGCGCGCGGCGGCCGCGGCGCCGTTGACGGCGCTGAGCAGCCCACCGAGCAGGACGCCCACGAGGATGCCCGTGAGGATCAGCAGGGTGGGCACCGGCCATCCCTGGACCCGCGGCGTGGGCGGAATGGGGAGCTGGAACCACGCCAGCGCGGCGAGGCCCAGCAGCCAGAGGGCGCCCACGAGGGCAGCCGCCAG
Source organism: Tersicoccus mangrovi (assembly GCF_036881825.1). Taxonomy (NCBI): domain Bacteria; kingdom Bacillati; phylum Actinomycetota; class Actinomycetes; order Micrococcales; family Micrococcaceae; genus Tersicoccus; species Tersicoccus mangrovi. Next base: position 360,649 of record NZ_JBAJMW010000002.1, read on the forward strand.
GGCGAGCCACTGGACCACCGAGACGAGCGGCCACCACCATGCCGCGCGGCCCGCACCCAGGTCCGTGCCGGCGATGGCCCGGTCCAGAGCGTCGGGCAGGTTCTCCTGCCGTCGCCGCACGTCGGCCCGCAGTTCGCGCTGCCAGGGCGTCGGCATCCCGGCGCCGGCCACGTGCAGCCAATCACGCACGGCGGCGTCGATGACGGCGTCCTGCGCGGCGTTCGCGCGGGGCAGCGAGGTGCGGTTGACGGACGGGTCGACGGCGCGCCGGTGCAGGTTCAGCCGGCGCAGCGGGTCCGGCCCGAGCGAGCCGATCCAACGGGTGACCGGCCAGCCGGTGCGCCGGCCGGCCTGCTTGCGCCAGGACCGCCCCGAGGCGCGGGCGACCGTCTCGACGTTCGCGGCGACGCTCAGGTCCCGCGACAGCCGTGCCCGCTGGGCCTTCTCCGCGCTCCGGGAGGGAGCGGCGGCGTCGCTCTCCCTGCCCTCGGCCAGGGTCCGCGCGGCACGGACGACGTCGGACTCCAGCCGCGTCACGGCGGCCGTGCGCGCCGCGGCGACGTCGTGGATCCTCGCTCGCAGGTGCTCCACCCCGGCGCCGGTCGCCGCCGACGTCGCGAGCACGTCCATGCCGGGCAGGCCGTCCCGGTCGAGGAGGTCCCGCAGCGATCCGAGCACGGCGGGCAGTTCACGCTCGGCGACCCGGTCGGCCTGATTGAGCACGGCGAGCATCACCGGCCCGTGGGAGGCGAGCGGGCGCAGGAATCCCTGGTGCACGGCGAGGTCGGCGTACTTCTGCGGGTCGAGCACCCAGACGAGGACGTCGACCATCGAGGCCATGCGCTCGACGACCTCGCGGTGCTCGCGGTGCGTCGAGTCGAAGTCCGGCAGGTCGAGCAGGATGAGGCCGCCCTCGCCGAGGTCCGCCCGCAGCACGTGGCGGTCCTGCACGCCGAGCCAGTCCAGCAGCGCGTCGCTGTCGGGCCGGCCCCAGACCGCGGCGAGGGGCTGCGACGTCGTCGGGCGGGTCACGGCCGCCCTCGCGATCGTCGTCCCGGCCACGGCGTTGAACAGGGAGGACTTCCCGCTGCCGGTCGCACCGAAGAAGCCGACGACGGTGTGGGCCGCGGACAGGGAGCGTCGCGTGTGGGCGCGGGCGAGGACGTCGTCGACGACGGCGAGATCGCGGTCGGGCAGGACGCCGTCGGCGAGCCTGCGGGCCTCCTCGAGCGCCGCGATGCGCTCGGCGAAGGCCGGCGGCCGGGTGCGGCTCACGCGGCGTCCGCCAGCCGGCGCAGCCGCGCGGCGAGCTCGGCCATGGACGGCCCGGCGGGCGCCCCGGCAGCACCGGCCGCACCGGCGCCGCCGTCATCCGGTAAAGCAGTGTCCGGCGACGCAGTGTCCGGCGACGCAGTGTCCGGGGAAGGCCGGTCCCCCGCGCCGTCCGCGGGCAGCCGGTCGAGGAAGCGGCGGGCGTCCCGGTCGAACAGGGCGGCCACGCGCTGCTGCAGGTTCGTCCGGGCCAGCGCCGTCAGCTCGAGCACGGCGTCCTGCCCGAAGAGGGTCTCGAGCGCCTTCTGCCCGACGACGGCGGACCCCCCGGCGATCCCGACCTCCAGCCCCGTCAGTCCGGCGGTCGAGGCGAAGACGACGACCATGAGCGCGACCGCGGCACCGTTGATGCCCCAGGACAGCGCCCGGGCCTTGCGGCGCTTGCCGGCGCCCTCCTCGCGCACCAGGTCGAGCAGGTCGCCCTGCCACTGCCGGATCTGCGCCGCGACCTCGTCGGAGAAGCCGGCCGGCAGCCGCGAGAGGTCACCTTCCGCGGCCAGGGCCCGGCCGGCGGCGTCGGAGCGCCACGAGTCGAACGCGGCCTCGGCGGCGCGGGAGGCCTGCGCGACGATGACGGCGTGCAGGCCGGTCTCGATCGCGTTCTCGACCTGCACGACCGGGGCGGGTTCACTACGCAGGAAGGCTCCCACCCGGTCCCGCACCCGGTTGAGGTTCGTCTCGATGCTGCGGAACAGCTCCCCGGTGCCGACGAAGTCCTGCCACCGGGCCAGCACCTCCCCGCGCAGCAGGCTGCCGTCCCGGGTGCTGTCCATCGCGAGGTCCGCGGCGCGGGCATACGCGTCGCGCACGTCGCCGGCGAGCCGGGCAGCGGCCGTCCGTTGCTCCTGCTGCGCCTCGGCGAGGACGTCCATCCGGCCGGCGAGGGCGCGGACCGCGCCGTTCAGGGTGCGCCGCGAGATGGCCGCGCGGCTGCGCGCGTCGTGCGAGATCTCCGTGAGCCACCGGCGGATCGGTGCGACCACGGCGGCCGGGAGCATCGCGGCCTCGTCCAGCCGGGTCTCGGGCACCACGAACAGCGCCGAGTCGCCGAGACCCTGCGCGGCGAGCAGCCGGCGCAGGTCCGCCGCCACCTCGTCCTCGACGCCGGCGGGCACCCGGTCGAGGACGACGGCGACGGTGATGTCCCGCCCGGCGGCGTCGAGCAGCAGGTCCCACGGCACCGCGTCGGCGTACCGGTTGGCCGTCGTCACGAACAGCCAGAGGTCGGCGGCGGAGAGCAGCTGACCGGCCAGCCGCCGGTTCTCGTCGGAGATGGAGTCGATGTCCGGGGCGTCGAGCAGGGCGACGCCGGCAGGGATCGCGGGATCGCCGACGAGCACGAGGGATCCGCTCGCGTCCCCCTGCCCGCCGCGCACCCGCGCGAGGGAGCCGAGCACTCGCTGGCCGGTGAACCAGTGCTCATCGGCGGGGTGGTGCAGCAGGATCGGCTGCCGGGTGGTGGGGCGGATCGCTCCTGCCCGCGTCACCCGGTGCCCCGCGATCGCGTTGACGAGGGTGGACTTGCCCGCCCCGGTCGAGCCGCCCACGACGGCGAGCAGCGGCGCGTGCAGGGAGGCGAACCTCGGGATGATGTAGTCGTCGAGCTGGGCGACGGCGTCGCTCGCGGCCGCGCGCGTGCGGGGCACGTCCGGCAGCTCGAGCGGCAGGGTGAGGGCCGCGATGGCGTCGCGTGTGGACCGGAGCAGGTCGACCGGGTCGGCGCCGTCGACCGGCAGCGGGACGGCCGCGTCGTCGGCCGCTGGCGGGACGGCGTCGTCGTTCGCGCTGGCGGGAGGCCGGTCGGGCCGCGGCGGAGTCGGAGAGCTCACAGGCTCATCCTGCCGGAAAACACGCACGGAGTCGGACTCCGGAAACGACAGAGGCCGGTTCCGAGTGACTCGGAACCGGCCTCAGGCCGTGACCCCAGCGGGATTCGAACCCGCGTTACCGCCGTGAGAGGGCGGCGTACTAGGCCGCTATACGATGGGGCCGTATCGTGCCGAGAGATGGTGGAGAACACTCATCATCCCTGCGCTGGGATGCCAGGACTCGAACCTAGAATGACGGTACCAGAAACCGTAGTGTTGCCAATTACACCACATCCCATTGCCGCCGAATCGTCGCGTTCGGTCCCTTTCGGGCCCTCCCGTTTCGTTCGGGCAACGACATGAAATACTACCGTAGCCCTGCCCGATCCAGCAAAACGAGATCGGCTCAGGCCGCGATGAGGTGCATCACGTCGGTCAGGGAACTCACGACGGGACCCGTGAATGCCCCGGCGCCGCCCTCGTCGAGGCCGGTCCCCTGCCCCACGGAACCCCGTCCGCCCGCGAGTGCCCGGTCGAGCCAGACCCCCACGAGACCCGCGTCGGTGGCCCCGACGGCGTCCACGGCCGGGTTGTCCCCGACGTAGAGCGTGCGCCCGGGCTCGCTGCCCACCTGGCGCGCTCCTTCGCGGAAGATCGCCGGATCCGGCTTGGCGACCCCGAGCGTGTCGGTGCCGATGAGGATGCCGATCCGCTCCAGTCCCGCCCGGTCCAGCTTCGCCCGCTGGTAGTCGGCGACGTTGTTGCTCAACGCGCCGTAGGGGATGCCGGCGGCCTCGAGGGCGTCGAGCAGCGGCACGACGTCGTCGAACGCGGTGAAGTGGGTCGGCAGGATGGCCGTGTACATCGCGTCCCACCCGTCCAGGTCCGCGATGGGCTCGAGGCCGAGCCGCTCGTGGGCGGCACGCACCCGGTACTGGCGCTGCGTGGCGAAGTCGAGTTCGCCGGCCAGGTACCGGTCGTAGAACCCGTCCGGGTCGCGGGAGAAGTCGAGGCTGTACTCGTCCTCCAGCTCGGTGGGCACGGCGAGGCCCGTCTGGCGGGCGACGGCGCGCAGGGTCGCGTCCATCGCCCGGTGCAGGTCCACGAGGGTGTCGTCGATGTCCAGCAGCACACCATCGACGGCGAACGCGCCGTCGAAGGAGCCGGCCACACGTCCCTCGGAGGCGTGATCCGTGCGCGCGCCCGTCACGATGCGTCGCCGGCGGCGCCCGCGCGGAAGGCCCGCAGCCGGGTCAGGGCGGAGTCCTTCCCGAGGATCTCGAGCGACTCGAACAGCGGCGGGGAGATCCGGTGCCCGGACACGGCCGTGCGCACGGGCCCGAAGGCCTGGCGCGGCTTCAGGCCGAGCTCGTCGACGAGCGCGGTGCGCAGCGCCGCCTGGATCGCCTCGGCGTCGAACGTCTCCAGCGGCTCGAGCGCGGCGATCGCCGCGTCCAGCGCCTCGATCAGGTTCGCAGGCATGCCCTTGCGCGCGTCGTCGTCGACCGTGATGTCCGCGTCGGCGGCGAAGAGGAAGCCGATCATCGCGGGCGCCTCCCCGAGCAGCGTGATCCGCTCCTGGATCAGGGGCGCGGCGGCGGCGAGGATCTGCTGCTCGCGGTCGGTGAGGGTCTCCCCGACGACGCCGGCGGCCTGCAGGTACGGGACGAGCCGGTCGCGGAAGTCGTCGACCTCGAGCAGGCGCACGTGCGACCCGTTGATCGCCTCGGCCTTCTTCACGTCGAACCGGGCCGGGTTGGGCAGCACGTCGTGGATGTCGAACGCGGTGACGAACTGGTCGACGCCGAACACGTCCTCGTCCGCCGAGAGCGACCAACCCAGCAGCGCCAGGTAGTTCAGCAGCCCCTCGGGGATGAAGCCGCGGTCCCGGTGCAGGAACAGGTTGGACTCGGGGTCGCGCTTGGAGAGCTTCTTGTTCTTCTCCCCCATGACGTACGGCAGGTGGCCGAACAGCGGCATGTACGAGGCGACCCCGATGTCGATCAGCGCCCGGTAGAGGGCGATCTGGCGGGGCGTGGAGGAGAGCAGGTCCTCGCCGCGCAGCACGTGGGTGATGCCCATGAGCGCGTCGTCGACGGGGTTGACCAGCGTGTAGAGCGGCTTGCCGTTGGCGCGCGCGACGACGAAGTCCGGCACCGAGCCGGCGCGGAAGGTGATCTCGCCGCGGACCAGGTCGGTGAAGGTGATGTCGTCGGCCGGCATCCGCAGGCGCAGCACGGGCTCGCGGCCCTCGGCGCGGAACGCGGCGCGCTGCTCGTCGGTCAGGTCCCGGTCGTGGTTGTCGTAGCCCAGCTTGATGTCGCGGCCGGCCTCGCGGTGGCGCGCCTCGATCTCCTCGGGCGTCGAGAACGACTCGTACAGGTGACCGGCCTCGGTCAGCTGCGCCAGGACCGCGGTGTAGATGTCGCCGCGCTGCGACTGGCGGTACGGGCCGTGCGGGCCGCCGACCTCGACGCCCTCGTCCCAGTCCAGGCCGAGCCAGCGCAGCGCCTCGAGCAGCTGGTGGTAGCTCTCCTCGCTGTCCCGGGCGGCGTCGGTGTCCTCGATCCGGAAGACCAGCTTGCCCCCGGTGTGCCGGGCGTAGGCCCAGTTGAAGAGGGCGGTGCGGATGAGCCCGACGTGCGGGGTTCCGGTCGGTGAGGGGCAGAACCGGACGCGGACCGGGGTGTCGTCGGTGACGGCGGGCAGGCCGGCCGAGGAAGCGTTCGGGGCGGTCGAGGCGCCGGCCGCGACGTCGGCGGGCGCGTGGACCGCGCTCGCCTCGGTGGCGTCGGTGGCGTCGGGGGCAGCGGAGGTGGCGGCAGGGGGCACGGAGGCATCGTTGGACATGGTGGGCCCATTCTATCGGCGGCGGTCTCGGCCCCTCGGCGGGGCCAGCGGCCGCAGCCGGGCCCGGGCAGCCGCCTGCACCGCGTCGGTGAGCGCGGCGAGGACGGGCGAGTCGAGCGTCCACCGCAACCAGTACAGGGGCACGTCGAGGTGGCCCGGTCCGACGTCGAGGGCGACGAGCCGGTCGTCGAGCTGGTCCGTCGGGACCAGGCCCCAGCCGAGGCCGAGCCGGATGGCGTCGGCGTATTCGCGCGAGCTCGGGACGTAGCTGCGTGGTGCGGCGTCGGCGATCCCGTGCTCGTCCGGGTCGGCTCCGCCGTCGAGCAGTCCGACGAACCGTCGCTGCAGGCTGTCCTCCCGGTCGAAGTCGACGACGGGCGCGCGGCGCAGGCTCGCGGGGGTGACGCCGCCGTCGAACCACCGGGCCGCGACGTGCGGGTTGGCCACCGGGTGGTAGCGCAGCGCCCCGAGCGGGGTCACCGAGCAGCCCTGCACGCGCACGGGCGTCGCGGCCACCGCGGCCATCACCCGGCCGTCGCGGAGCAGGTCCGCCGAGCGCAGTTCATCGTCGCGGTGCAGGTCGACGGCGACGTCGCCCCATGCCCGCAGCGCCTCCAGCGCCGGCATGAACCAGGTCGCCAGGGAGTCGCTGTTGACGGCGACGGACACGGCCGCGGTCGGTCGGTGCACTCCCCCGCCGCCGTCGGCCGTGGCCTCCTGGTCGCCGCCGAGGCTCGCGGTGATGTCGTGCTGCAGGTGCAGGACCTGCCGGGCGGTTCGCAGCACCGCGCGGCCGGGCTCGGTCGGCTGCACCGGTCGGCTGCGGCGCACCAGCACCTGGCCGAGGGATTCCTCGAGCGCCCGGATCCGCTGGCTCACCGCTGAGGGCGTCAGGTGGAGCACCGCGGCCGCGCCGTCGAAACTCCCCTCGTCCACGACGGCGACGAGGGCAGCCAGCTGGTCCGTGGACACATTCATGAAGCAACTCTAATGTTGCCCATAAATCCTTAACTGGTTTTCATCAATGACGCTGGTTAGCGTGACGACGTGCCCCTCGCTCTCGCCACCGCTCTCGCCGGTCTCGGCACCGGCCTCGGACTCATCGTCGCGATCGGCGCCCAGAACACCTTCGTGCTGCGCCAGGGCATCCGCCGGGAGCACGTGGCCGGGCTCGTGGCCCTGTGCCTGGCCTCCGACGTCGTCCTCATCCTCGCGGGGGTCGCCGGCCTCGGCGCGCTCGTCACCGCGGTCCCGGCGGTGCTCACGGTGGTCCGGATCGTGGGGGCGGCGTTCCTGCTCGTCTATGCGGTGCTGGCCGCACGCCGCGCGCTGCACCCGGGTCGGTTGACCGCCGATCCCGGCGGCTCGTCGCTCTCGCGGCGGCGGGTCCTGCTCACCGGCGCGGCGCTGACCTGGCTCAACCCGCACGTCTACCTGGACACGGTGCTGCTCGTCGGGTCGCTGGCGGCGGTGCACGGCGATCCCGGCCGGTGGTGGTTCGGGGCCGGCGCCATGGTGGCGAGTGCCCTGTGGTTCGTGGCGCTGGGCTGGGGCGCGGGCCTGCTGGCCGGCTGGTTCCGCCGCCCGGCGACGTGGCGCATCCTGGACGGCGCGATCGCCGTCGTCATGGCCGCCCTCGGCGTGAAACTCCTGCTCGGCGCCTGACGCCCGGCGGGACCGGCGCCGGACCGGCACCCTGTCCCCCGTTCCGTGACGTGCCGGCGCCCCGTCGCGAACAGCGGCCGAGCCCCGTCCCGTGACACGCCGACGCCATCGGGGATGTGACGACCTATCCCATGCTTGCGCGGCGTGTCCCGGGATCCACCTCGACTGGGCGCCACCACGTCCGGCGCGTCGTCGGCCGCGCTGTCGGCCGCGCCGCCGACGACGGTGCCTGCCGTCAGCGGCGCAGGAACAGGTTGCTCAGCGCGCCGATCCCCTCGATCTCGACCTCGAACCGCTGGTTCTCCCGGATGGTGCCGACGCCGGCGGGCGTGCCGGTGAGGATGACGTCGCCGGGGAGCAGGGTGAAGGCCTGGGAGGCGTGGACCACCAGGTCGGTGACGCCGAAGATCATGTCGGACGTGCTGCCGTCCTGGACGACGTCGCCGTCGAGCGAGCCGGTGATCCGCAGGTTGTCCGGGTCGAGGTCGGTCTCGATCCAGGGGCCGAGCGGGCAGGACGTGTCGAAGCCCTTGGCCCGGGCCCACTGGTTGTCGGTGCGCTGGATGTCGCGGGCGGTGACGTCGTTGCCGCAGGTGTAGCCGAAGATCACGTCCTTGACCCGGTCCGGCGCCACGTCCTTGCAGATCTTGCCGATGACGACGGCGAGCTCGGCCTCGTAGGAGATCTCCTCGGAGAACTCGGGCATCAACACGGGGTCGGTCGGCCCGATCACCGCGGTGTTCGGCTTGAAGAACAACAGCGGTGACGGCGGCACCTCGTTGCCCAGCTCCGCGGCGTGGTCCGCGTAGTTGCGCCCGACGCCGACGACCTTGCTGCGCGGGATGATCGGCGCGAGCAGCCGGACCTCCTCGAGCGGGTGGCGCACGCCCGTGGGCACCAGCTGCTGGTAGAACGGATCGCCCTTGATGGCGAAGACCTCCTCCGCTCCCGGGTCGCCGTGCACGACGCCGAAGGAGGGTTCCGAATCACTGGTGGCAAACCGGGCTATGCGCATGCCTCCAGCCTAGGTCAGCGGCGCCGCCGTCCCGGCCCGGGCCGTGGCCGGGCCGCCGAGGGGTACCGCCCGGGCGAGTCCCGGCGTCTCAGGCCGGGGACCCCTGACCCGAGTACGCGTAACGCCCCAGCTCGCGCACCGCCTCGTAGTACGTCCAGGCCACGCCGTAGCAGGTGTAGCGCAGCGGGCTCCAGGCGGGGTAGGCGGTGGAGCAGGCCGTGCGCAGCCGGGTGAGGAAGGCCGTGTCGCAGTCCAGACGGCTCGTGGTCGACGTGGCGCTGTAGCAGGCGTCGTGCTGGGCGCACGCGGACCGGAAGTCGGCCCTGCCCCAGCTGTCGGGCACCCAGGCGGTGCTCGGGGTACCGCAGTAGTCGGTGGTGGCGGTGGTCGTCGAGGACATGGCCGTCGGCGACGTCGTCACCGGTGCGGCCTGCGCCGACGTCGCCGTCATGCCCAGCATCACGGCCAGCACCACGAGGGTTCCCAGCACCCGCAGGATCATCGTTCGCATGACATGCCCCTTCGCCCGCGGACGGCGCGCAGTGATGAACATCAGGCCGTCCGGATTCAGGCTAGGACCGCCCCACGACGTCGTCCAGAGGCGTCGTCCAGAGGCCGGGACAACGGCCTGGCAGGGTTCACGCGGACGTCACCCGACCGTCATGCCGGGGCGATCCCGGGCGCATTCGGCCGGCAGCGACGAAAGCGTGGTCGATCGCGAGCCGCCGCTACGTTCGGTCGAGAACGAGATGATCGGCCGAACACTCGACCGATCGTGTCGCTCTCGACCGAACGGGGCGTCGACGCGTGCTTCTTCCTCCCCAGCAGGCCCACAACGCACGCCCGTCCACATCGGCGTGCTCGGCCGCCCGGGATCCGGCGTGGGCCGACGATGGTGGAGAGATGGCAACAACGCAATCCGGCGCCCAGCGCCGCCTCGTCCGGACCTCGACGCTCCGTGACCGGGGCTGGAACGCTGCCGCCGTGTCGCGGGCCGTGCGGGACCGACGACTGCACCGGGTCAGCCACGGTGTCTATCTCGCCGGTGACGTCTGGGCGGCACTGACACCGTCCGACCGGCACCGGGTGGAACTGCACGCCCATGCGCTCCGGGTCTGCGGTCGCGGGGGCGCCGCCCCGGTTTTCAGCCACGAGAGCGCCGCGCTCCTGCACGGGTTGAATCCGCTCGAGGCACCGCGAGCGATCCAGGTGACGGTTCCCTATCGCGGGCACGCACCGGGTGCCGGCGTCAGGACCCACCTGGCCGTGCTGGAGAGGCGCGACGTGGTCGTCGTCGACGGACTGCACGTCACCAGCCTGGCGCGCACCGTCCTCGACAGCACCTGCGCCGGCTCGGTGATGCACGGACTGGTGATCGCCGACCAGGCCCTCGCCGCAGGGCTCGCCACATCCGAACTCCTCGAGCTGACCTCACGCGCGGTCAAGGCACGGCGTCGCATCGAGCAGGTGGTGGCGTGCGCCGACGGGCGCAGCGAGTCGGTCGGAGAGACCCTCACTCGCCTCCACCTGGTGCGCTGGGGGCTTCCGATGCCCGTCCTGCAGCACGAGATCCACACCGACGTCGGTCGCTACCGGGTCGACTTCGCCTGGCCGGACGCCCGGCTGATCCTCGAGTTCGACGGCCGCACGAAGTACGTCGACCATGGGCCGACGGCCGAGGTGCTCTACCAGGAGCGTCGGCGACAGAATAGGCTCGAGCGCCTCGGCTGGACGGTGATCCGCGTCGACTGGGCGGAGATCCAGGGCGAGGCCGAGCCGCTCCGCCGGCGCCTCATCGCGGCGCTCGGCGTCAGCGCGTGCCCGACCGCATGAGGCCGCAGAACCGGGCGAACCCGGCGGCAGCATCGACTCGTGCACGTTCGGTCGAGAACGACATGATCGACCGAACCTTCGACCGAACACGTCGCTCTCGACCGAACGGGGCGTCGACGCGTGCCAACCGTCAGCGCAGAGGAGCGCGCTCGATCAGACCAGGCGGGTCAGCCAGCCGTGGGTGTCCTCGACGGTGCCGGTCTGGATGCCGAGCAGTTCCTCGCGGATGCTCATCGTCACGCCGCCGGCCTCCGACGTCGGCGAGGAGACGGATCCCTTCTCGGTCTTCAGCTCGCCGATCGGGGTGATGACGGCGGCGGTGCCGCACGCGAACACCTCGGTGATCTGGCCGGACTCGACGCCGTCGCGCCACTCGTCGATCATGATCCTCCGCTCCTGCACGTCCAGGCCGCGGTCCCGGCCCAGCTGCAGCACCGAGTCGCGGGTGACGCCCTCGAGGATGGAGCCCGACAGCGCCGGGGTGACGAGCCGGCCGTCGGCGTAGACGAAGAAGACGTTCATGCCGCCGAGCTCCTCGACGGCGCCGTCGTCGAGGAAGAGCACCTGCTTGCAGCCGTGCGCCTCGGCCTCGAGCTGCGGCAGCAGGGAGGCGGCGTAGTTGCCGCCGCACTTGGCGGCGCCGGTCCCGCCGCGGCCGGCCCGCGCGTACTGCTCGGACAACCAGATGGACACGGGGGCGACCGCGCCGCCGAAGTAGTTGCCCGCGGGCGAGGCGATGACCCGGTAGGACACCTCCTGGGAGGGCCGCACACCGAGGAAGTTCTCGGTGGCGAACATGAAGGGCCGCAGGTAGAGGCTCTCGCCGTCGCCGTCCGGCACCCAAGCGCGGTCGACGTCGACCAGCTGCATGAGCGACTCGAGGAACAGGTCCTCGGGCAGCTGCGGGAGGGCCAGCCGGTGGGCGGAGCGCTTGAGCCGGGCGGCGTTCTTCTCGGGCCGGAACGTCCAGATGGACCCGTCGGCGTGCCGGTAGGCCTTCAGGCCCTCGAAGATCTCCTGCGCGTAGTGCAGCACGGAGCAGGCGGGGTCCATGAGGATCGGACCGTACGGTTCGATCCTCGCGTCGTGCCACGCGCCGTCGTGGTAGTCGATGACGGCGGTGTGATCCGTGAACCAGTCCCCGAAACCGGGGTTCGCCAGGATCTTCGCCCGCTCCTCGTCGCTGCGGGGGTTCTCGCTCAGGGTCCGTGAGAAGGTCAAGCCCTCGGCCACCGTCGTCATCTCGTCCTCACCGTTCGTCGATCGTGCGGCCACGTGCGCCGCTGCCTTCCTATTGTGCTCGCGCGGCGACCGCACCAGCAATCGCGTCGCCGACCGCCGCCGTGCTGCGCCGTTCCGCACCTCGGGACGACAGGTCCGCGGCCACCGCGTCACGCACCCGCTGCCCCGCCTCGTCCTGCCCGAAGGACTCCAGCATGATGGCGACCGAGAGGATGGCCGCGGTCGGGTCGGCGATCCCCTGTCCGGCGATGTCCGGCGCGGAACCGTGGACCGGTTCGAACATGCTCGGCGCCGTGCGGTCGGGGTTGATGTTGCCCGACGCGGCCAGGCCGATGCCGCCCGTGACCGCGCCCGCGAGGTCGGTGATGATGTCGCCGAACAGGTTGTCCGTGACGATGACGTCGAACCGGGCGGGGTCGGTGACCATGAAGATCGTGGCCGCGTCGATGTGCAGGTAGTCGACGGCCACCTGCGGGTAGTCCGCCGCGACCTCCTCGACGATCCGCTTCCACAGCCGGCCGGCGTGCACGAGCACGTTGGTCTTGTGGATCCAGGTCAGCTTCGTCCGCGGGCGGGCGGTGGCCTGCTCGAACGCGTAGCGCACCACGCGGCGCACGCCGAACGCCGTGTTGACGGAGACCTCGGTGGCGATCTCCGCGTCGGTACCCGTGCGCAGGGCGCCGCCGTTGCCGACGTACGGGCCCTCGGTGCCCTCGCGGACGACGACGAAGTCGACCCCACCGGGTGCGGCCAGCGGGCTCGCGACCCCGGCCGGCAGCAGCGAGGGGCGCAGGTTGACGTAGTGGTCGAGGCTGAAGCGCAGCTTGAGCAGCAGGTCCCGCTCGATCAGCCCCAAGGGGACGCGGGTGTCGCCCGGCGCCGCGCCGACGGCGCCGAAGAGGATGGCGTCGAAGCCGCGCAGCCGCTCGAGGGTGGCGTCGTCGAGCACCTCGCCGGTCTCGAGCCAGTGGTCCGCGCCGAGCGCGAAGTCGGTCGTCTCGACGGCGACGTCGGTGCCGGCCAGAGCGGCGTCGAGCACCTTGAGCCCCTCCGCGACCACCTCCGGGCCGATCCCGTCGCCACCGATGACTGCCAGCCGGATGCTCTCACTCATGCGTTCAGGGTAGTGCGCCGTCTTGCATCGTGAGAAAGCCGTATCACGATGTGGTCAGGCGACGTCAATGGCCGACCGCGGCGACCGGCGGCGCAAAGGGATCCGGAGCCGCAGGCGGGGCCACGACGAACGGCGCAGCACACCGTAGAGCTGACCGGCGGCGTAGGCGAGCAGGAGGACAGCGCCGACGTGCACACCGACCTTCTTCTGACCCGGGCTCACGGCCGTGGCCAGCCAGCCGGCGCCGGGCACGTGGTACTCGACGACCCCGCGCAGCTGGGCCGGTCCCACGGGGTCGGCGTCGGCACTCGGATTCGCGTCACCGAGTGTCGTGAATGACGGCGCACCGACGGCGTCCATCCCGACCGCGACGATCCGGTGGGTCACGAGCGTTCCGTCGTCGTCGTTCCGGGGCGCGAACGTGATCACGTCGCCGACGGACAGGCGAGCCATGTCCGGGACCGACTGGACCGGTCGGACCACCACCTGGCTGCCCGTGGGAATGGTCGGGGACATCGACCCGGAGAGCACGGTGAGCGGCACCCAGCCGAGAACCCGAGGCACGACGACGAGGGTGATCAGCGCCGCGGCGACGGCGACGGCGGCAGTGGAGAGCACCGCGCCGCGCATCCACTCGTTCCCGGGACGGGGCCGGGACGGACCCGGCGCCGCCCCGGCCCGCTCCGGCGCGCTCACTTCTGAGACAGGACGACCCGGACGGCGTTGAGACTCCCGCTGGCGTCCTCGCCCGACGTCGGCCCGCTGCCCCAGGCACTGCCGTCGGCGCGGTTCTTCGACCACGCGATGGTGAACGTCACGGTCGCGGAGCGGCCGTCGTCGTTGGCGGTGGTGCCCTTCTTTCCGACGACGGAGTAGCCGTCGGACCCGTCGGTGTCGGTCAGACCGGCGACCGACGTGGTCACCGTGACCCCGCTGTCTGGCATGTTCGCGTACGTGGCGAAGTCGGTCTGCGAGTAGTCGACCGCCAGTTCAGCACGGAGGTTGTCGCCGACGGCGTTGATGTGGGTGGTCGCGGTCATGGTGACGGTGTCGCCCGGGACCATGCGGTAGGTGGCGAGGTCGATGGTGTTGCCGTTCTGGTCCGTCCAGGTGGAGGCGAGGGTGTCCATCGAGAGATGCCCGGCCGTCAGTGCCCCGGTGACGGGGTGCTGCTCCTCGTACCAGTGGGAGAAGGTGCCGCCTCCGGCCGTGAGCAGGACGACCGCGAGAGCGCCGGCGGCGACGGCCTTGACGGCGTGACGCCGTCGGCCGGACGGCTCCGGGGCGGCACCCTCGGTGGACGAGGACGGCGCGGACGGAGAAGTGATCGAAGCAGACATGACAGGCCCCCCAAGGCACGGATGACAGAAATGGTCAGCAGCACACCCGACTCAGGTGGCAACACACACGGAGCACCGTTTCGACCCAGATCACCCGTCCGGCTGCCCCCGCAGCAGGACCGCGTCCCCCACAGCCTTCCGCCCGGATTTCGACAACCGGACGGCCCCCTGCATCCCCCATCTGCATGCAGCTGTATCCACTGACGGCGAGAATTAGATCACACCACGCTGCCGAACACCAGCACGTCGGCGCAGGTCAGCGCGACGACCGCGTCAGCGGTGCGACCGCAGCACAACGGCGCCCGTCGCCCCCACCGCAGCGACCGGCCTCAGGCCGCGGGCTCCTCGTAGCGCGGGAACACCGGCACCGGGGCCGGCAGCGGCGTCCCGGGCGCCAGCGGCGTGCCCAGTGCGGCGAAGTCCCGGGCGTCCTCGGGCACGCCGAGCAGGTCCAGCAACGTCGCGCAGGACCCGGGCATCACCGGCTGCGCCAGGGTCGCCACCGTCCGCACGACCTGCAGGGTCACGTACAGCACGGTGGCCATGCGGGCGGGGTCCGTCTTCCGCAGCACCCACGGCGCCTGTTCGGCGAAGTAGGCGTTGGTGTCCCCGAGCACCCGCCAGGTCTCCTCGAGCGCCCCGTGGAAGTCCTGCACGGCGTAGGCCTCGCGGTTCACCCGCAGCAGGTCCGCGGCCCGCGCGAGCAGCGCCTCGTCCTCGGCCGTGAACGCGCCGGGTTGCGGCACCGCGCCGTCGCAGTTCTTGGCGACCATGGACAGGGACCGCTGGGCGAGGTTGCCCAGGTTGTTGGCCAGGTCCGCGTTCTTGCGGCCGACGACGGCGTCGTGGTTGTAGGAGCCGTCCGCCCCGAACGGGATCTCCCGGAGCAGGAAGAACCGGACGGCGTCGAGCCCGTACTGGGCCACCCAGTCCCGCGGGGCGACGACGTTGCCGAGCGACTTGGACATCTTCTCGCCGTTGTTGTGCAGGAAGCCGTGGATCATCACGCGCTTCGGCAGCGGCAGGTCCGCGCTCATCAGGAACGCCGGCCAGAAGATGCAGTGGAACCGGGAGATGTCCTTGCCGATCACGTGCAGGTCCGCGGGCCAGTACGTGCGGTACTGCTCGGAGTCCGTGTGGGGGAAGCCCGCCCCGGTCAGGTAGTTGGTCAGGGCATCGACCCACACGTACATGACGTGGTCGGGGTCGCCCGGCACGGGCACGCCCCAGTCGAAGCTGGTGCGGGAGATGGAGAGGTCCTCGAGGCCGCCCTCGACGAAGCGGATCACCTCGTTGAAGCGCGACCGCGGCGCCGCGAATTCGGGCTGGTCCCGGTAGAGGGCCAGCAGCTTCTCCTGGTAGCGGGAGAGCCGGAAGAAGTAGCTGGCCTCCTCGGTCCAGGTGACCTCCGTGCCGGTCTCCGTGGCGCGGCGGACGCCGTCCTCCCCCACCGCGGTCTCGTCCTCGCCGAAGAACCGTTCGTCGCGCACGGAGTACCAGCCGGCGTAGGAGTCGAGGTAGATGTCGCCGTTCGCCTCCATGCGCCGCCAGATCTCCTGGGCGGACGCGTAGTGGTCCGCGTCGGTGGTGCGGATGAACCGGTCGTAGCTGACGCCCAGCGCGTCGTCCATCGCCTTGAACACCGCGGCGTTGCGCGTCGCCAGCTCCCGCGCGGTCAGCCCCTGCTTCTGCGCGGTCTGCTCCATCTTCAGGCCGTGCTCATCCGTTCCGGTGAGGAAGTAGACGTCGTACCCGTCGAGCCGCTGGAAGCGCGCCATCGCGTCCGTGGCGATGTACTCGTAGGCGTGCCCGATGTGCGGTTCCCCGTTGGGATAGGCGATGGCGGTGGTCAGGTAGTAGGCAGGGCGGGGGGTCACCGGGTCAGTCTAGGCGACCGTCGCCAGCCGTCACGATCGGTGACGGCCGGCGACGACGGGGTCCGGCGCGAGGGTTCCGTGCCCGCTCGCTACTCCGTCAGATCCACCTGGCGGATGGTCTCGGCGCCGATGCGCTCCTTGATCTGACCGAGCTGCTCGGCGGTGACGGTCGAGTCGACGGAGAGCACCGACAGTGCCTGTCCGCCCTCGGACTTGCGGGCCACCTGCATGCCCGCGATGTTGACGTCCCGGTCACCCAGCACCGAGCCCATGACGGCGATGACGCCGGGCCGGTCTCGGTAGATGACGACGATCAGGTGGTCGTCCATCGGCATCTCGAGCTCGTAGCCGTTGATGCCGGTGAGCTTCTGGTTCTGCTTCGGGCCGGTCAGCGTGCCGGAGACCTCGACCTGCCGCCCGTCCGAGAGGGCGCCGCGGATGGTCAGCTGGTTGCGGTACTCGGGGGACTCGGCCGTCGTCGTCAGCTTCATCGCGACCCCGCGCTGCTCGGCGAGCACCGGGGCGTTGACGTAGGAGACGTGCTCGGAGACGACGTCCTGGAACACGCCCTTGAGGGCGGCCAGCTCGAGCGACTTGACGTCGTGCTCGGCGATCTCGCCGGCGACCTCGAGCTCGACCTGGGTGACGGACCCGGCGGCCAGCGCCGTGAGGATCCGGCCGAGCTTCTCGACCAGCGGGATGCCGGGCCGCACGTCCGGGTGGATGACCCCGCCCGCGACGTTGACGGCGTCCGGCACGAGCTCGCCGGCCAGGGCGAGCCGCACGGAGCGGGCCACCGAGACGCCGGCCTTCTCCTGCGCCTCGTCGGTCGAGGCGCCCAGGTGCGGGGTCACGACGACGCTCTCGTGGGCGATGAACGGCAGGTCCGTCGCCGGCTCGGACGTGAAGACGTCGATCGCCGCCCCCGCGATCGTGCCGGCGGTGATCGCCTCGTCCAGTGCCGTCTCGTCCACGAGCCCGCCGCGGGCCACGTTGACGACGAAGGCGGTGTCCTTCATCTTGCCGAACGCGTCGGCGCCGAGCATGCCGAGCGTCTCGGGGGTCTTGGGCATGTGGATCGTGACGAAGTCGGACTCCGCGAGCAGCGTGTCCAGGTCCACCAGGCGAACGCCCATCTGGGCGGCGCGGGCGGAGGTGACGTACGGGTCGTACGCGACGACCTCGGTGCCGAAGGCCTTGACGCGCTCCGCGACGAGGCCGCCGATGCGGCCGAGGCCGATGATGCCGATCGTCTTCTCGAACAGTTCGACGCCGGAGTACTTCGAGCGCTTCCACTCGCCGCCCTTGAGCGACGCGTTGGCCTGCGGGATGTTCCGCGCCAGGGAGAGGATGTGCCCGACGGTCAGCTCGGCTGCGGAGATGATGTTCGACGTCGGGGCGTTGACCACCATGACGCCGGCCCGGGTGGCGGCGGCGACGTCGACGTTGTCCAGCCCGACGCCGGCACGGGCGACGACCTTCAGCCTCGACGCGGCGGCGATGGCTTCCGCGTCCACCTGGGTGGCGGAGCGGATCAGGATGGCGTCGACGTCGGCGATCGCGGGCAGCAGTTCCGCGCGGTCGGCGCCGTTGGCGCGGCGGATCTCGAAGTCGGGGCCGAGGGCCTCGATCGTGGCCGGGGAGAGCTCCTCGGCGATCAGGACGACGGGCCGACTGGCGGCAGAAGACACGGGGGTTGCTGCGGTGGTCACGCGATTCCTTCGGACGGCGGGTGGGGACGGGGGAACGGACGAAGGCCCGTTCCAGCGTAGGACGGGCCCTGAACGCGGAGAGGCCAGTCCCGCAGTGTTACCGGAGCGAACACTGTGAGACTGACCTCATCGGCGACCGGGGAAGGACTCAGCTCCGCGTCAGCGGGAGACCTGGCCCTCCGTGTAGTCGTCGTTCGACTTGATCCACGAGAAGAGCTGGCGCAGCTCGCGGCCGGTGGCCTCGATCGGGTGCGCCTCGCCCTTGGCCCGCAGCTCCGTGAACTCGGGACCGCCGGCGTCCTGGTCGTCGATGAACCGCTTGGCGAAGGTGCCGTCCTGGATGTCGGAGAGCACCGCCTTCATGTTCTCCTTCACGTGCGGATCGATCACCCGGGGGCCGGAGACGTAGTCGCCGTACTCGGCCGTGTCCGAGACGGACCAGCGCTGCTTGGCGATGCCGCCCTCGATCATCAGGTCGACGATGAGCTTGAGCTCGTGGAGGACCTCGAAGTAGGCGATCTCGGGCTTGTAGCCGGCCTCCGTGAGGGTCTCGAAGCCGTACTGCACCATCTGGGAGACACCGCCGCAGAGCACGGCCTGCTCGCCGAAGAGGTCCGTCTCGGTCTCCTCGGTGAAGGTCGTCTTGATGACGCCGGCGCGGCTGCCGCCGATGGCCTTCGCGTAGGAGAGGGCGAGCGCCTCGGCGTTGCCGGACGCGTCCTTCTCGACGGCGATGAGCGCGGGCACGCCGCGACCGGCCTCGAACTCGCGGCGCACGGTGTGGCCCGGGCCCTTCGGGGCGACCATGGCGACGTCGACGCCCTCGGGCGCGCTGATGTAGCCGAACCGGATGTTGAAGCCGTGCGCGAAGAACAGCGCGTCACCGGTCGTCAGGTGCGGCTGGATGGACTCGGCGTACACCGTGCGCTGCACCTGGTCCGGCGTGAGGATCATGATGAGGTCGGCTTCCTCGACCGCGTCGGCGACCGAGAGGACCCGCAGGCCCTCGGCCTCGGCCTTGGCCTTCGACTTCGACCCCTCGGCGAGGCCGATCCGCACGTCCACCCCCGAGTCGCGCAGATTGAGGGCGTGGGCGTGGCCCTGGCTGCCGTAGCCGATGATGGCGACGTGCCGGCCCTGGATGATCGACAGGTCGGCGTCGTCGTCGTAGTAGATCTCTGCCATGGGGGTTCAGTCTCTCCTTGGATGTGTTGCGAAATGTCGGATCAAGCGGAACGCAATGCTCTGTCATGGTCTGCGCGCTTCGGTCGCGCTCCGCTGGCGCTACGCGCTCCTCAGCGCGCGGTGCTGGTCTGCGCGCTTCGGTCGCGCTCCGCTGGCGCTACGCGCTCCTCAGCGCGCGGTCGCTCATCGACCGGGGGCCCCGGCCGATCGCCAGCGTGCCGGACTGGACGATCTCCCGCACCCCGAAGGGCTGGAGCACCGCCAGCAGCGCGTTGAGCTTCTCGGCCGTCCCGGTCGCCTCGATCACCACCGAGTCGGGGGCGACGTCGACGATCGAGGCGCGGAACAGATCGGTCGCCTGGGTGACCTGCAGGCGCGTGGCGGCGTCGGCCCGCACCTTGATCAGGACGTGGTCGCGCTGCACCGAGGTCTCCGGCAGCAGCTCGACGATCTTCAGGACGTTGATCAGCTTGTTGAGCTGCTTCGTCACCTGTTCGAGGAGCTCGGCGTCGGCGTCGACCACGACGGTCACCCGGGACACCCCGGGGACCTCGGTCGGCCCGACGGCGAGCGAGTTGATGTTGAACGCACGGCGGGCGAACAGCCCGGCGACGCGCGTGAGCACGCCGGGCTTGTCCTCCACCAGCACGGACAGGGTGTGGCGTGCCATCAGTCGGTCTCCTCCCACTGCGGCGTCAGGTTCTGCGCCACCTGGATCAGGTCGTTGCTCACGCCCGAGGGCACCATCGGCCACACCATCGAGTCGGGGCTGACGACGAAGTCGATCACCACCGGACGGTCGTTGATGGCCAGGGCCTGCTCGATCGTCGAGTCGATGTCCTCCTCACGCTCGCAGCGGAGCGCGACGCAGCCGTAGGCCTCCGCCAGCTTGACGAAGTCCGGCACACGGAGGGTGTCGTGGCCCGTGTTCAGGTCCGTGTTCGAGTAGCGACCCTCGTAGAACAGGGTCTGCCACTGGCGGACCATGCCGAGCGAGGAATTGTTGATCACCGCGACCTTGATCGGGATGTCGTTGATCCGGCACGTGGCCAGTTCCTGATTGGTCATCTGGAAGCAGCCGTCGCCGTCGATGGCCCACACCACGCGGTCGGGGTTGCCGACCTTGGCGCCCATCGCGGCGGGCACGGAGTAGCCCATCGTGCCCGCGCCGCCCGAGTTCAGCCAGGCGTGCGGGCGCTCGTACTTGATGAACTGGGCGGACCACATCTGGTGCTGGCCCACGCCGGCGACGTAGACGCCCTCCGGCCCGGTGAGCTCGCCGATCCGGGAGATCACCTTCTGCGGGGCGACCAGCCCGTCGGACGGTTCGGTGTACCCGAGCGGGTACGTCTCACGCAGCCGGCGCAGGGTGGTCAGCCACGGCGTCAGGTCGGGCCGGTCGGTGTGCTCGAACTCGGCGGTCAGCGCGTCCGTCAGGTCGGGGATGATCTCCTTGACCGAGCCGACGATCGGCACGTCCGCCGTGCGGTTCTTCGAGATCTCGGCGGGGTCGATGTCCGCGTGGATCACCCGGGCGCCGGGCGCGAAGCTCGACAGCAGCCCGGTCACGCGGTCGTCGAAGCGGGCGCCGAGGGTGATCAGCAGGTCCGCCTGCTGCAGCGCGGCCACCGCGGAGACGGCGCCGTGCATGCCCGGCATGCCGAAGTGCAGGTCGTGGGAGTCGGGGAACACGCCGCGGGCCTGCAGCGTCGTCACGACGGGCGCGCCCAGGTACTCGGCCAGCTGACGCAGTTCCTCGGAGGCGTGCGCCTTGACGACGCCGCCACCCACGTAGAAGACGGGCCGCGAGGAGGAGGCGATCAGCCGGGCGGCCTCGCGCAGCTGCTTGGCGTGGCCGCGCACCACCGGGCGGTAGCCGGGAGCCTCGACCTTCGGGGGCCAGCTGAACGTCATCATGCCCTGCTGGGCGTCCTTGGAGATGTCCACGAGCACGGGACCGGGGCGGCCGGTGCCGGCGATGTAGAAGGCCTCGGCGAGCACCCGCGGGATGTCCTCGGCGTCGGTGACGAGCCAGGAGTGCTTGGTGATCGGCATGGTGATGCCAACGATGTCCGCCTCCTGGAAGGCGTCCGTGCCGATCACGGCGCTGGAGACCTGGCCGGTGATAGCGACGATCGGTACCGAGTCCAGGTGCGCGTCGGCGATCGGGGTGACGAGATTGGTCGCCCCGGGGCCGGAGGTCGCGATGCACACGCCGACCCTGCCCGTGACCATCGCGTAGCCCTGCGCGGCGTGACCGGCGCCCTGCTCGTGCCGGACGAGGATGTGGTTGATCGTCGTCGAGTCCATCAGCGGGTCGTACGTCGGGAGGATGGCCCCGCCCGGCAGCCCGAACACGTCGGTGACCCCGAGCTCCTCGAGGGAGCGCACGATCGCCTGGGACCCCGTCATCCGCACCGGCTCCACGACGCGGTTCGGACCCTGGACGGAGGAGACGGAGGGGGCCGCGGCGGTCTCCGCGGCGGCGTTGCCCCCGGTGACCGTCGAGGGCACCGGTGCGGTCTCCCGGGCGCCTGCCCGGGACGTGTGTGCCATCAGCGCCGGGCTGACGGTCTGTCCCTTGCTCATCGGTTGGTCCTTCGGTCTCACTCGTGATGGTCGCCCGCGGTGCCCCTCCCCCGTCCCGGCGGGAGCATCACCGCAATAAAAAAACCCCTTCAGCCTTGCGGCGACGGGGTTGGGCGTGGGGTTGCAGAAGCTTCCGTGCGGCTGCTACGCGCCACGCCGGCCAAGTACGACAAGAATCGGCTTCTGCATGCCCTCAGTGTCGTCCCCGGCCCGTCGCCGTGTCAACACGCGGACGGCCCGTCTCACGATATGAGACGGGCCGTCCGCCTGTCGGTGGGATCAGCCCACCCAGGCGCCCTCGGAGGCGGAGTGGACGAGCTTGGCGTACTTGCCCAGGACACCGGTCGTGAACGTCGGCGTGCGCGGGACGAAGCCCTCGGCGCGCGCGTCCAGCTCGGCCTGGTCGACGAGCACGTCCAGGGTCTTGCCGGCCACGTCGAGCCGGATCCGGTCGCCGTCGCGCACGTGCGCGATCGGGCCGCCGTCCACCGCCTCGGGCGCCACGTGGCCGACGCACAGGCCCGTGGTGCCGCCGGAGAACCGGCCGTCGGTCAGCAGCAGGACGTCCTTGCCCAGGCCCGCGCCCTTGATCGCGCCCGTGATGGCAAGCATCTCGCGCATGCCGGGGCCGCCCTTGGGGCCCTCGTAGCGGATGACGACGACGTCGCCGGCGCCGATGGTGCCGTCCTCCAGCGCGTCCATCGCGGCACGCTCGCCGTCGAACACGCGCGCGGTGCCCTCGAAGACGTCGGAGTCGAACCCGGCGGACTTGACGACGGCGCCCTCGGGGGCGAGCGAGCCCTTGAGGATGGTGATGCCGCCGGTCGGGTGGATCGGGTCCGCGAGCGCGCGCAGGATCTTGCCGTCGGGGTCCGGCGGGTTGATGTCGGCGAGGTTCTCGGCGATGGTCCTGCCGGTCACCGTCAGGCAGTCCCCGTGCAGCAGACCGGCGTCGAGCAGCGCCTTCATGACGACGGGCACACCGCCGATCTTGTCGATGTCGTGCATGACGAACCGGCCGAAGGGCTTCAGGTCGCCCAGGTGCGGGACGCGCTCGGCGATGCGGGAGAAGTCGTCGAGCGTCAGGTCGACCTCGGCCTCGCGGGCGATGGCGAGCAGATGCAGGACGGCGTTGGTGGAGCCGCCGAAGGCCATGACCACGGAGATCGCGTTCTCGAACGCCTCCTTCGTCATGATCTGCCGGGCGGTGATGCCCTTGCGCAGCATCTCGACGACGGCCTCGCCACTCTTGTGCGCGAAGGCGTCACGGCGGCGGTCGGCCGACGGCGGGGCGGCGGAGCCGGGCACCGACATGCCCATCGCCTCGGCCACCGAGGCCATCGTGTTGGCGGTGTACATGCCGCCGCAGGCGCCCTCGCCCGGGCAGATGGCCCGCTCGATGCGGTCCACGTCGTCGCGGCTCATCAGGCCCGCGGCGCACGCACCGACCGCCTCGAAGGCGTCGATGATCGTGACTTCCTTCTCCTGGCCGTCGGAGAGCTTGACGAAGCCGGGCATCGTCGAACCGGCGTAGAGGAACACCGAGGCCAGGTCGAGCCGGGCGGCGGCGATGAGCATGCCGGGCAGCGACTTGTCGCAGCCGGCCAGCAGCACGGAGCCGTCCAGGCGCTCGGCCATCATCACGGTCTCCACGGAGTCGGCGATGACGTCACGGGAGACCAGGGAGAAGTGCATGCCCTCGTGGCCCATCGAGATGCCGTCCGAGACGGAGATGGTGCCGAACTCGAGCGGGTAGCCGCCGGCCGCGTGCACACCCTCCTTGGACGCCTGCGCCAGGCGGTCGAGCGAGAGGTTGCACGGGGTGATCTCGTTCCAGGAGCTGGCGATGCCGATCTGGGGCTTGGCGAAGTCGTCGTCGCCCATGCCGACCGCACGGAGCATGCCGCGGGCCGCCGTCTTCTCGAGCCCGTCCGTCACGTCCCGGCTGCGAGGTTTGATGTCCACCGTGTTGTCAACGCTCATGCTCGGAGTCTATGACGCACGGACGTGCGGTTCCGCGCTCGTGCCGCTCCGTGACGCCCGGCCCGACGGCACGGCCGTTCACCCCGCGGCGCCCCCGGCCGGGACCCGGCGCGGGAATTATCCGCGGCCAGATCTGTTCGCCACGGTATGGACACCACCACGAACAGCACCATGAAGGCCGTCGGCGTCGACACGTACGGCGGCCCCGAGAACCTGACCACCCACGAGGTGACCGCGCCCCATGCCGGGCCCGGCGAGGTGCGCATCCGCGTCCGGGCCGCGGCCGTGAGCCCCACGGACACCAACGTGCGCGAGGGCGCCTACGGCGAGAGCAAGCTGCCGTTCCCGGTGGTGCCCGGCATGGACGCCGCGGGCGTCGTCGACGAGGTGGGCGAGCCGGACGCCGACCGCGGGCTGGACACCTCCCGGTGGTCGGTGGGCGACGAGGTGATGGCGATCGCGCTGCCGCGTGAGGGCCACGGCGGCGCCTACGTCGAGTACCTGATCGCGGACGCCGACTCCATCGCGCGCATCCCCGCCGGCTCCTCCCTCGAGGAGGCCTCGACCCTGCCGATGAACGGCCTGACCGCCGTGCAGGCCCTCGACGAGCTGGCGATCCCCGAGGGCGGCACCTTCGCCGTCACCGGCGCCGCCGGCACCCTCGGCAACTACGCCGTGCAGCTGGCCAAGCTGCGCGGCCTGACCGTGATCGCCGACGCGGCCGAGAAGGACCGCGGCCTGGTCGCCTCCCTCGGCGCGGACCACATCGTCGAGCGCGGTGACGACGTCGCCGACCGCATCCGCGCCATCGCTCCCGAGGGCGTCGACGGGCTGCTCGACGCCGCCGTCATGAACGAGAAGGCACTGCCCGCGGTCCGCTCCGGCGGCGGCTTCGCGACCGTGCGCAACTGGGGTGGTGTGGAGGGCAGCGACGTCACCGTCCACAAGATCTGGGTGTTCCGCGAGTACCACTCGGGCGAGAAGCTCGACGCGCTGCGGCAGGCCGTCGAGGACGGCACGCTGACCCTGCGCGTGGCCGACACGCTGCCCGCGGAGCAGGCCGCCGAGTCGCACCGGCGCCTCGCGGCCGGTGGCGTGCGCGGGCGCCTCGTCCTCACGTTCTGAGACTGCACCCGCCCCTGACGAGGGCGGACGTCGACGGCCGGTCCCTCCGGGGCCGGCCGTCGTCGTGTCCGCGCCCTCCACTCCGGCCGATCCCCGCCCGCGTCGCGGCCGTCACACGTCGTCGTGGGTGCGCGGCCGGCGAGCCCCTTTTCGTAGACTGTGCGCGTCCCCCACACTCCCCCACGTGAGCGCGGTCCCGGTTCAGCCCCTGCCAGACCGGCCCGGAAAGGCGCGATGACTGCCGACGACGGTGCCCAGCTGTTGGCCGACCTGCACCAGATCTTCGACCGCCAGGTCTCCACCTTCGGGTCCTACAACCTGATCTACGGGTACGGCTCGGCGGAGTACCCGGAGCCCGGGTCGGGTGCCCGCGGCTCGCGACGCGACTTCATCGTCGGGTACTGCATGAAGCCGGTGGAAGTAGTGTTCGCCCCCTTCCTGCTCCCGGAACTCGCGCCGATCGAGCGCGCCACCGCCGTCAACGCCACCAACCTGGCCTTCGCCGAGGTCGGGACGGACTCGTTCTACGCCGTCGAGACGAACATCGGTGCCCGGTTCGCCGTCACGGTCCGGGACCGCGTGCGGATGACCGTCGGGGGCACGACGACGTGGCTGGAGCAGCGGGACGACGCCGCGGACTTCGCCCGCTTCATGAACGAGGAGCTCTCCCAGCTCTAGCGCCTTGCCGTGGCCGTCAGGCCGCCTGCGTGGTGCTCCGTTCGACTCGGCTCAGCGGGCGGCGGCCCGCACCTGGGTCGGCGGCTCCTCGCCGCGGGCGAGCTGGCCGAGGGTGCGGCGAAGGTGCTCCACGATGCGCGGTTCGAACGCCGAGGCGTTGCCGCCCACGTGGGGAGTGATCAGCGCGTTCGGTGCGGACCACAGGGGATGGCCGGCCGGCAGCGGCTCGGGGTCGACGACGTCGAGTGCGGCGTGCAGTCGGCCCGCGGTCACCTCGGCCGTGAGGGCCTCGGTGTCGACGACGGCTCCGCGGCCCACGTTGACGACGAGCGCGTCGTCCGGCAGGGCCGCCAGGACCCGAGCATCCACGAGGTGGTGCGTGTCGGGGCTGAGCGGGGTGATGGCGATGAGCACGTCGTGGTCGGCGGCGAGCTCGACGAGTTCGTCCGTGCCGTGCACCGCACCGCGCTCGTCCGTGCGCGCCCGGGAGGCGACGCGGGTCAGCGTCACCTCGAACGGGTCGAGCCGGCGGGCGATCTGCTCACCGATGCCACCCACGCCGACCAGCAGCACCCGGCGATCGGCCAGCGACCGGCGGCGCTGCGGCCGCCACTGCTCCCGTTCCTGGTCCCGTGCGGCGGCGTCGATGCCGCGCAGCGAGGCGAGGACGAGGGCGACGGCGAGCTCGGCGGTCGCGGCCGCGTGCACGCCGGCGGCGGTGACGATGGCCGGCCCGTCGCCCACCTTCTCGGCCACGCCGTCGAATCCCGTCGTGGTCGTCAGGACGGTCGACAGGTGCGGCAGTGCCCGGATCAACTCTCCGTCGTAGCCGCGGGCGTAGGGCAGGACGACGGCCTCGATGCGATCCGCGACGTCCTCGGGAGCCGGACCGGAGACGTCCCACACCACGACGTCCACGCCGGGCACCTCGCCGATGCCGTCGGCGATCCAGCGGTCGGGGACGGAGGCGGTCAGCGTGCGCGTCGGACTCATGACGTCCACCCTAGCCATGCGCTCCTCGGCCGGGCCGGAGCCGCCATTCCGCTCAGGCAACCCCCGGGCGCGCCGCGTACCATCTCCCTACCCGAGCGACAGGACCCCCATGGGACGCCACGCATCGACCCCTTCCCGCCCACCGATCCGGCAGCGGTGCGTGCGCGCCGGCGTCGGGATGGTCGCCGGCCTCGTGCTGATCGCCGCGAGCGGGTGCACCTCCCCGTCCCCGAAGTCGGGCGCCGGGCCCTCGAGTACCGCGACCGGCGCCGGCACCGCGGCCTCGGGCACCGCGTCGGGCGCCGGGCCCTCGAGTGCCGCGACCGGCGCCGGCACCGCGGCCGCCCGCAGCGACCCGCCGGTGAGCACCGTCGTCGACCGCCTGGACACGCCCTGGGCGGTCGCGTTCCTGCCCGAGGACGGCGGGGCCCTGGTCACCGAGCGGGATTCGGCGCGGCTCGTCCTCGTCCGCAACGGGGCGGCCACCGAGGTGGGCCGGATCGACGCGGCCCGGCCGGCCGGTGAGGGCGGCCTGCTCGGGATCGCGCTCTCCCCCGGCTTCAGCACGGACCGGCGGGTCTTCCTCTACTACACCGCCGCGGACGACAACCGGGTCGAGTCCTTCCGGTACGCGGACGGGCGCCTGAGCGACGGACGGGTCGTCCTCTCCGGGCTGGAAAAGAACCGGACCCACAACGGGGGCCGGATCGCCTTCGGCCCCGACGGTTACCTCTACATCGGCACCGGCGACGCGCAGGACCGCAGCGCTCCGCAGGATCGCAGCAAGCTGAACGGGAAGATCCTGCGGGTCACGGCCGACGGTCGGCCGGCCCCGGGCAACCCGATCGGCGACTCCCCCGTGTACAGCTACGGGCACCGCAACGTGCAGGGCCTGGCGTGGGATCCGGCCGGGCGGCTGTGGGCGACGGAGTTCGGGCCGACGGTCGACGACGAGGTGAACCTCATCCGCGCCGGCGCGAACTACGGCTGGCCGGAGGTCACCGGCGCGCCGCACCGGCCGGAGTTCGTCGACGCCGCGGTCGTGTGGCCGTCGACGGCCGACTGCTCCCCGTCCGGTGGCGCCGTCGTCGGCGGCGCCCTGTGGGTCGCCGCCCTGCGCGGGGAACGGCTGTGGCGGATCCCGCTCGACGGCGACCGCGCGGGCGCGCCGGTCGCCTCCCTGCAGGGCCGGTACGGGCGGCTGCGAGACGTCCAGCTCGCCCCCGACGGCTCGCTCTGGGTGCTGACCGACCACGGCACGGACTCGACCATCCTGCGCGTCACGGCGTCCTGAGGGCCGCCCGGCCACCCGGTCCGGGCTCCACGGTCGACCTGGTCGGCCGCGGCTCGAGCTGTCCGCTTCGACGGTCCCTAGAGCGAGCGCGTGAGCTCGCGGACGACGTCCCCGGCCGGCCCCGTGGCCGCGCTCCGATAGCCGGTGCCCGCCCACAGGTGCACCCGGTCCGGGTCGCCGGCCGCGGCCGCCGCACGCCGCAACGGCCGGGTCAGGTGGTGGATCGCGGGATAGCCGAGCGGCGCCGCCGTCTCGTGGGCGTCGATGAAGGCGTTACGCAGGCCGCGCGCCGGGCGGCCGGTGAAGGCCCGGGTGAGCACCGTGGGGCCGAGGGCCGGGTCGGTCAGGGCGTCACGGTGGGTGGCTGAGGTGCCGGCCTCGTCGGTGCGCAGCAGCGCGGTGCCGACCGCGACGGCCCGCGCGCCGGCGGCCAGCAGGCCACGGACGGCGTCGGGCCCGTCGATGCCGCCGGCCGCGATCACCGGAAGGTCCACGGCCGCCACCACGTCCCGGACGAGGTCGGCGGTGCGGATCTCGGCGAGGGTGTGCGCCGGGTCCCACGTGCCGCTGTGGCCGCCGGCGGCGGTGCCCTGCACGACGAGACCGTCCACGCCCGCGTCGCGGGCGGCCCGGGCCTCCGCCGGCGTCGTCACGGTGGCGAGCACCCGGGAGCCGGCTCGTCGCAGGGCGGCGATGTCCGCGGCGGCCGGCAGCCCGAAGGTCAACGAGACGACGGGCACGGGGTCGGCGAGCAGCAGGTCGAGTTTCTCCGACCACGCGTCGCGGTCCCTCGTGACCGGCTGCGGGTCCAGCGTCAGCCCGTGGCGCTCCGCCTCGGGTTGCAGTCGCGCGGCGTACGCGGCGAAGGCCGCCGTGTCGAGCTGGTCGTCGGCATCGTCCGCGGGCACGAACAGGTTGACGCCGAAGGGGACGCCGAGCGCCCGGACGGTCCGCAGCTGCTCGGCGAAGGCCGACCCGCTCAGGTAGCCGCCGGCCAGGAAGGGGAAGCCCCCGGCCGCCGCGACGGCCCGCGCCAGCTCCGTCGTGCCCGGTCCTCCGGCCATCGGGGCGGCGACGACGGGCAGGTCGGTCTCGAGCAGATCGGTGGAGTCGGCCATGTCGCCGATCCTCTCACCCGTGGAGTCGCGGCGTCGTCGGCAGCTCCGCGGCCGTCAGGATCCGGACAGCAGAACACCCCCCTGCCCGATGGACCGGAGGGTGTTCTCTGAAGGGTGCGCCCCCTGGGACTCGAACCCAGAACCCATTGATTAAGAGTCAATTGCTCTGCCAATTGAGCTAGAGGCGCATGTTCCGTGCGGCGTCGCGAGCGGTTCCCGGCCCGGTCAGGGCCGCCGTCCGACGTCGTCGGCAACAGCATGAGAGCCTAGCAGCAGGTTCGTCCGTTCACGAAATCGGCGGACCGCCCGGCTCCCGCGGTGCTCAGGAGCCGGAGACCGACGTGAGGTCCTCGTCGTCCGGCAGCATGCCCGAGTTCTGCCACCGGGCATCGCCCAGGCTCGCGATGATGTCCACCAGCTGGCCGCGCAGCTCGTCGCTCGTGCGGTCACCGCCGGGCAGCAGGTCGCGCTCGATGCGCCGGGAGCGCTCGAGTGCGGTGCGACCGGCGTCGGTGATCGTCACGACGTGACTGCGGCGGTCCTGCTCGTCGCGCTGCCGACTCACGTGACCGTGGATCTGCAGACGGTGCAGGGTCTTGCCCATCGTCTGGGCCTGCACCTTCACGAGCGAGGCGAGACGCGCCTGCGTCATGGGACCGTAGGTCGCCAGGACGTCGAGCGCGATCACACCGGCGTGCGTGACGCCGATGGACGCGAGATTTTCATTCCAGGAGTGCTCGACCAGACGCGCGGCCGTCGAGAGAAGACGGCTTGTCGGCCAGAGTGACGGCTCGGGCATGCCAAGAATTATAACGTCCATCAGCCCACTGATGGTTCACGACGCGCGCGAGGGCCTCTTCCCCGGTGATCACGCCGGGATACGCTGGTCGCGGCGACGTCGCCACCTCCCGCCCGACCGACCGGAAGTGCGCAACCATGCAGCGATTGAGCAACGGCGACACCGCCCCCGAGTTCACCTTGACCGATGCCGCCGGCGAGGACGTCCGGCTGAGCGATCTGCGCGGGCGCAAGGTGGTCGCCTACTTCTACCCCGCGGCGGGCACACCCGGGTGCACGAAGGAGGCGTGCGACTTCCGTGACAGTCTCGCCTCCCTCACCTCCGCGGGCTACACCGTCGTCGGGATCAGCCCGGACACGCCCGCGAAACTCGCCACCTTCACGGAGAAGGAGAGCCTGACCTTCCCGCTGCTCTCCGACCCCGACCACGCCGTGACGAAGGCCTGGGGCGCGTGGGGCGAGAAGAAGAACTACGGCCGCGCCTACGAGGGCCTGCTGCGCTCGACCGTCGTGCTCGACGAGGACGGCGTCGTCACCAACGCCCAGTACAACGTGCGGGCCACGGGCCACGTCGCGCGCCTGCGCCGCGAACTCGGCATCGACTGACCTCTGCGGCGCCGGCGACTCCGCCTGATTCCGCGCCGCGCGGGTGGACGGCGACCCGTCGGTAGACTGACCGCGCTCCATGCGCGAGTGGTGGAACTGGTAGACACGCAGGATTTAGGTTCCTGTGCCCCTGGCGTGCGGGTTCGAGTCCCGCCTCGCGCACACCCCCTGTCGGACCACCCGGTGGCACGTGCCGCCGTGTTGCCGGCACGTGAATTCCTCCGGCGCGGCCGTGGCGGTCGTCCTCCGGGCGTCGGCGCCCGGGTTAGGCTCCTGACCAACGTGAGGCGCTTCACAGGTGCTCGCGGGGCAGGCCGCAAGGGCGGCCGCCACTCACTCGCATCGGAGGAGATGCCATGTCAGCAACACCCCCGGCCAGCCGCCGGCGGCGCACGCGCGCACGCGCGGTGGGGGCCACGGCGGTCCTGGTCGCCAGCGCTCTCGCGCTCTCGGGCTGCGTGCAGAGCCAGCGGACGGAATCCGGCAACGGCGGCGGATCCGTCAACTCGACGTTCGTCTTCGCGGCGTCGTCCGATCCGAAGACCCTCGACCCCGCCTTCGCCAGCGACGGCGAGTCCTTCCGCGTCAGCCGGCAGGTCTTCGAGGGACTCGTGGGCACCAAGCCGGGCACGGCGGACCCTGCTCCCCTGCTCGCCGAGTCCTGGAAGACGTCGGCCGACGGCCTGACCCACACCTTCGAACTGAAGAAGGGCGTGAAGTTCCAGGACGGCACACCGTTCAACGCGGCCGCGGTCTGCGCCAACTTCGACCGCTGGTACAACTTCAAGGGCATCCAGCAGTCCGAGAACCTGGCGTACTACTACACGTCGCTGTTCAAGGGCTACAAGGACAAGCCGCAGGACGCGGTCTACAAGTCCTGCTCCGCCTCGGGCGACTCGCAGGCCACCGTCACCCTGGCCAAGCCGTTCGCGGGCTTCATCGCGTCCCTCTCGCTGCCCGCGTTCGGCATGCAGAGCCCGACGGCGATGCAGAAGTACAACGCCAACGCGATCGCCGGCACCGCCGACTCGCCGCAGCTGAGCCCCTACGCGCAGGGCCACCCGGTCGGCACGGGTCCCTTCAAGTTCGACAAGTGGGACGTCGGCCAGCAGATCGAGCTGTCCTCCAACGACAACTACTGGGGCGACAAGGGCCAGGTCAAGAAGATCATCTTCCGGGTGATCGACGACGCCAACGCCCGCCGTCAGGCCCTCGAGTCCGGCAGCATCGACGGCTACGACCTGGTCGCGCCCGCCGACACGCAGTCGCTGAAGGACAAGGGCATGAAGGTCATCCAGCGCGACCCCTTCAACATCCTCTACCTGGGCTTCAACCAGGCGAAGAAGGAGCTGAAGGACATCCGGGTGCGCCAGGCCATCGCCTACGCCATCGACAAGGAGGCCCTGGTCAAGCAGACGCTTCCCGAGGGCACCAAGGTCGCCACGCAGTTCGTGCCCGAGTCGGTCAACGGCTACAACAAGAACGTCACCTCCTACCCGTACGACAAGAACAAGGCCAAGCAGCTGCTGAAGGAGGCCGGGTACCCGAACGGGTTCACGATCGACTTCAACTACCCGACCAACGTGTCGCGGCCGTACATGCCGACCCCGGAGCAGACGTTCTCGAACATCAGCGCCCAGCTCGCCGACGTCGGGATCAAGGTCAACGCCAAGCCGCTCAAGTGGTCCCCGGACTACCTGGACAAGGTGCAGGGCACCGCGGACCACGGCATCCACCTGCTCGGGTGGACCGGTGACTACAACGACACGGACAACTTCGTCGGCGTCTTCTTCGGCCATGAGAAGCCGGAGTTCGGGTTCACCAACCAGAGCCTGTTCGACGAGCTGACCAAGGCGCGCAGCGTCAGCAAGCTCGACGAGCAGACCCCGCTGTACGAAAAGATCAACGACGACATCATGAAGTACGTGCCGGGCATCCCGCTCGCGCACCCGGCGCCGTCGCTCGGCTTCGCGTCCCGTGTGGAGTCCTACCCCGCCAGCCCCGTCCAGGACGAGGTCTTCAACGAGATCAAGCTCTCCAGCTGATCCTCCCGTGGGCCGCCGGTTCATCCCGGCGGCCCACGGCCGTCCCCGTCCCCACCGCCCGGCTCCGGCCCGGGCGTCCGACCCCGGCCCGCCACCGTCGTCGTCGTCCGACGTCGACGCGGTCGAGCCTCGAGGAGCACCGTGCTTCGAGTCATCGGCAAGCGCATCGCGCTGCTGATCCCCACCCTCATCGGGTTGTCCATCCTGCTGTTCGCCTGGGTGCGTTCCCTGCCCGGCGGCCCCGCCACCGCCCTGCTCGGCGACCGCGCCACCCCCGAGGCCGTCGCCCAGATCAACGCCTCGTACGGCTTCGACCGGCCGATCCTCGAGCAGTACCTGACGTACGTCGGCAAGCTGCTCTCCGGTGACTTCGGCACGTCGATCACGACGAGCCGCCCGGTGCTGGAGGAGTTCGCGACCCGGTTCCCCGCGACGGTCGAGCTGACCGTCGTCGCCCTCATCTTCGCGATCGGCCTCGGCGTGCCGCTCGGCTACATCGCCGCCCGCCACCGCGGCCGCTTCGTCGACCACGGCTCCGTGGTGCTCAGCCTGCTCGGCATCACCGTGCCCGTCTTCTTCCTCGCGTTCATCCTCAAGTGGATCTTCGCGATCCAGCTGCACTGGCTGCCCACCGACGGGCGGCAGGATCCGCGGATCGACGCGACGCACGCGACCGGGTTCTTCGTCCTCGACGGCTTCCTCACCGGGGAGCTGGACTCGGCGTGGAACGCGTTCACCCACCTGATCCTGCCCGGCATCGCGCTCGGCACCATCCCGCTGGCCATCATCGTGCGCATCACCCGCGCCTCCGTGCTCGAGGTGCAGAACGCCGACTACGTCCGCACCGCCCGCGCCAAGGGCCTGCGGCAGGCCACCATCCGCAACCGGTTCGTGCTGCGCAACGCGCTGCTGCCGGTCGTGACGACGATCGGCCTGCAGCTCGGCCTGCTGATCTCCGGCGCCGTGCTCACCGAGACCGTCTTCGCGTTCAGCGGCATCGGCCGTTTCCTGCGGGACGCCATCTTCAACCTCGACTATCCCGTGCTGCAGGGGTTCATCATCCTGATCGCGATCATGTACTCGCTGATCAACCTGATCGTGGACGTCAGCTACGGCCTCATCGACCCCAGGGTGCGTGTGCAATGAGTGCGACTCTTCCCCCCTCCTCCACTCCGTCATCAGGGCTGGCCCCCGAGGCGACGGCCGGCTCCGCGGTCGACGCGCGCGGCGGCGGCAGCCTGTGGCGGGAGGCCTATCTGCGGCTGCGGCGCAACCCGGCCGCGATCGCCGGCGCCGTCATCGTCGCCCTGTTCATCCTCGTGGCACTGCTCGCACCCATCCTGGCCCCGCACGGCGGCGAGGACCTGCCGGGCCGCGAGTACATCACGCCGACGCACATCCCCGGTTTCGGAGAGATCGACGGCTTCCCGCTGGGCCTGGACCGGTTCGGCGGGGACGTGCTCTCCAAGCTGATCTGGGGTGCGCAGGCCTCGCTGCTCATCGGCATCGTCTCGACGGCGCTCGGCCTGGCCGGCGGCATGCTGCTCGGGCTGCTCGCGGGCGGCTTCGGCGGGTGGGTCGACAGCGTCATCATGCGCGTCGTCGACGTCCTGCTCTCGGTGCCGAACCTGCTGCTCGCCGTCAGCATCGCCGCGGTCCTCGGTCAGGGCTCGGCCGCCGTCATGATCGCCATCGGCGCGTCGCAGGTGCCGATCTTCGCGAGGCTGCTGCGCTCGTCGATGCTCTCCCAGCGCGGCGCCGACTACGTGCTCGCGGCGCGGACCCTGGGCCTGTCCCCCGGCCGGATCACGGTCAACCACCTGCTGCCGAACAGCATCGGCCCGGTCATCGTGCAGGCGACGCTGACGCTGGCGACGGCGGTCATCGACGCGGCGGCGCTGTCCTTCCTCGGGCTCGGCGGTGGCCGGCCGGAGACCGCCGAGTGGGGCCGCATGCTCACGTACGCGCAGAACGAACTGGCGGTCGCGCCGCAGCTGGCGTTCCTGCCCGGCATCTGCATCGCGATCACGGCGCTGGGCTTCACGCTGCTCGGTGAGGCGCTGCGGGAGTCGCTGGACCCGAAGACGCGCAGCGTCTGAAGTCTCCGGGCGGCGCGGCTGGCGGCCGTGTGGATTCTCGGCTGAGTCAGCGGTTTCCGACCGAAAGGCATGCTCTTTGAGTAGGTCTTTCGGGCGGAACCCGCTGACTCGCGAGATGGTCGGCCAGGCAGAGAGGCGCCACTCGCATCGCGGAGCCCAACCGGCCTCGGAGGGCCTCCGGCCGGGGTTCAGCTCGTCCCAGCCGGATCCGCCTGAATACGGCGCCTCCTCCGCTGAGTCAGCCGGATCCGTCCGAGTCCTGGCTCTCTCCATCCCTCAGTCGGCTAGGCAGAGAGAGGCGCCACTCCCATCGCGGAGGCCAACCGGCCTCGGAGGTTCTCCGGACGGCGGTTCACCTCGTCCCAGTCGGTGCGGAGAACGCGCCAGCCAAGAGACACGAGGGCCTTCTCGCGTTGCCGCTCCTTGAACAGCACCTCCGCGGTCGGCGTCTCACCGAAGTACTTGGTCCGCCCGTCGAACTCGAGGATCACCATCAGCTCCGGCCACGCGAAGTCGGCACGGAAGAGGCCGACCGACGTCATGATCTCGTGCTGGCTGACGGGCAGCGGGACGGCCCACTCGTGCAGCCGGATCCGCGTCAGCGTCTCGCCCGCCGATTCTGCCAGCGGGTCGACGCGCTCGAGAACCAGACGGAGTCTGGCGACGCCCCGCCAGCCCGGATGCGAAGCGGCCCACGCACGGACGGCGCCCAGATCCGCACCGGTTGCCGCCAACTGGTCCGCGATCACCAGTGCTTCGCGGTGCGGCAGATGGCGGCCGCAGTCGGTGAACGTCCGGAGCGCGCTCGTCGCCAGGAGGCCACTTGCGAGCGCCACGGTGTCCCGGTCCTCGTCGCAGGCGTGGAACCGGAGCCCCGCATGCCGCGCCTGGGTGGAACGTGGCGACGGGCAGAGCAGGTGCACGGCGGGGTCGACCCGCAGAAGCGAGACACCATGAGCGAGGGCAGCGCTTGCGCGACAGAGCACTCGCCGGTCCGCCACGGCGGCGCCCTGAGCGCAGAACAATCGCACCAGCTGTCGGTCGGTCCCCGACATCTCCTGCCACGTCGACGCCTTGACGTAGTGACCTCTCCAGACCCGGATGAGGACGCCGTCGCCGACGAGCCGCTCGAGTCGGTTGGAGGTGTAGCCGCTGTGGGCGAGCTGGGTGGCCGTCCGGATCCCCAGCTCGCCGGCGGTCGGGATCGCTGGCAGCGTGCGCATGGCTCACTGTCGCCCGACGGACGCGCCAGGGGAACATCGGAGTCGTGGCTGTGGAAAACCGCAGATCATCGGTCCGTTTCCGGCAGTCTGACCGTTCGGACGGCTCACCCACTGTCGACTTAGCGGGTCACGCCCGAAGGCTGTACTCAAAGAGCATGGTCTTCGGGCGGGAACCGCTAACTCACCGCTGACGGCGCACAGGCTCGCTGTTTCCGGACGATCCCGCCGGGCGGTGCGACGCCTACGACGCCTCGGCCTCGATGCCGAGCTCATTGCCCGGGATCGACGCCAGCAGCGTGCGGGTGTACGGGTGACGCGGGTTGACGAAGATCTCCTCCGACGTGGCCGCCTCGACCAGCTCGCCGTCCTTCATCACGCACACGTAGTCCGAGATGAGCCGCACGACGGCCAGGTCGTGCGAGATGAACAGGTAGCTCAAGCCGAACTCGCGCTGCAGGTCACCGAGCAGCCGCAGGATCTGGTCCTGGACGAGCACGTCGAGCGCGGACACCGGCTCGTCGCACACGATCAGCTCCGGCTGCAGGGCCAGCGCCCGCGCGATCGCGACACGCTGCCGCTGACCGCCTGAGAGCTCCGCCGGGTACCGGGTCGCCATGGACGCCGGCAGCGCCACCGCCTCGAGCAGCTCCCGCACCCGGGCCGTGCGCTGGGACTTCGACCCCCGGTGATACGTCGCGAGCGGCTCCTCGATGATCCGGCCGATCGTGAACATCGGGTTCAGCGACGAGTACGGGTCCTGGAAGATCGGCTGCACGCGCTGCCGGAAGTCCTTCTCGGCGGCCCGGTCGAGCGTCGTGATGTCCGCGCCGTCGAACGTGATGGTCCCGTTCGTCGGCTCGATGAGCTTCAGCAGCATCCGCGCGGTCGTGGTCTTGCCGGACCCGGACTCGCCGACGATGGCGACGGTCGACCCGCGCGGGATCTGCAGGCTGACGTCGTGCACCGCCCGGAAGTCCTCGGCCCCGGCG
Organism: Tersicoccus mangrovi; assembly: GCF_036881825.1. Lineage (NCBI taxonomy): Bacteria > Bacillati > Actinomycetota > Actinomycetes > Micrococcales > Micrococcaceae > Tersicoccus > Tersicoccus mangrovi. The sequence goes on from NZ_JBAJMW010000002.1 coordinate 397,162, forward strand.
CGGCCCTTGAAGATCTTCGACAGGCCCTCGATCTCGACGATGTTCGCCGTGGCGGACGACAGGTCCGAGGACGACGGCGCAGGCGACCCGGCTGCCCCGGAGGACGACGACGCCCCGGACGATGCGGAAGCCCCGGACGACGAGGACGCAGCCGAAGCCGCCCCGGACGACGAGGACGCCGCAGCCGCGGTCGCGCCGGCAGCGGAGGCCGTCGACTCCCCGGCCGCGTCCGCGTGGGCGGAACCACCAGCAGCGCCCCCGACGGGATCGCCCCCGCCCTCCGACGCCGTCGACCCGTGCGTGAACGCGGCCGGCTGCAGCCGGGCGACGGCCACCGACGGCGCCGCCTTGACCAGCTGCTGCGTGTAGGGGTGCTGGGGGTCCTGCAGGATCTGCTGCGCCGGGCCCTGCTCCACGACCTTGCCGCGGTGCATGACGACGACGTCGGAGGCGCGCTCGGCGGCCAGGCCCAGGTCGTGGGTGATGAGCAGCACCGAGGTGCCGAGCTCGTCCGTCATGGCGCCGATCTGGTCGAGGATCGTGCGCTGGACGGTGACGTCGAGGGCGCTGGTCGGCTCGTCGGCGATCAGCAGCCGCGGCCGGCAGGCCAGCCCGATGGCGATCAGGGCCCGCTGCCGCATGCCGCCGGAGAACTCGTGCGGGTACTGCTTGGCCCGCTCGGCGGCGTTGGGCAGCCCGGCGGCCTCGAGCACGGCGATGACCTTCTGATCGACGTCCTTGCGCGTGGCGAGGCCGTGCACGAGCAACGTCTCGGCCACCTGCGTGCCGATCTTCGTCACGGGGTTGAGGTTGGACATCGGGTCCTGCGGCACGAGGCCGATCTGTCGCCCGCGGATGGAGCGCATCCGCGACTCGGGCATCCCGACCAGCTCCTGGCCGTCGAAGACGATCGACCCGCCGGTCACCCGGCCGTTGCCCGGCAGCAGCCCGATCACGCTCATGGCCGTCGTCGACTTGCCCGAGCCGGACTCCCCGACGATGGCCAGGGTGCGCCCGCGGTGCAGCGTGAGCGAGGCGCCCTGCACGGCCGCCACCGACCCGTGCGCGGTACCGAAACTGACCGAGAGGTCCGTCACACTGAGCAGGGGCGAGTCGGCCGAGTCCGCATCCGCGCGCGGCGGCACCGTGTTGTCCATGTCACCATGCTGCCTCACATCGGCCCCCGCCCGCCGCATCTGGCCGGTCCGGGCGGTCCCGTGCCGGGCCTGGTCACCGCGGACAACGCCGGTCCGGACGGTGTCCGAGGCCCCGGAGCGACGAGTGCGCTGGGCTAGACTGGCGGCTTGTTCCCCCTGCCCCTCCGCGCGTGCCGAACCCGGCCGTCCGCCGGTCGGGCGAGCCCCCACGCGAGAGGAGACGGCCGGTGACGCGCCCGCCAGGTCGACGCCGCGCGCGAGCACGTCTGGCCGCCACGTCCGCCGCCGTCGTCGCCCTGCTGCTGTCCGGGTGCACCGGCGGCCAGCCCGCGCCAAGTCCGACGTCCGCGACGCCCACCGCCGACGGCCCCACCGCCTCGTTCGTGTTCGCGACCCCGGCCGCCCCGCCGAGCCTGGATCCCGCCCTGACCCGCGATGTCGAGGCCACCCGCGTCACGCGGCAGGTGATGGAAGGCCTCGTCACCACCGATCCGAACACGGGTGAGCCGAAGCCGTTGCTCGCGCAGTCCTGGAGCACGTCCCCCGACGGGCGCACCTGGACGTTCACGCTGCGGCCGAAGGTCCTGTTCCAGGACGGCACCCCGCTCACGGCCGCGGCCGTCTGCACCAACTTCCACCGCTGGTACACGATGCCGGTCTCGCTGCGCTCGGACCGGGCGACCCTGACGTTCAAGAGCGTGTTCGGCGCCTTCTCCGACCAGGCCGACCTCTCCACGTACAGGGACTGCCGGGCGCAGGGCCCGACGACGGTGGTGCTGAGCCTGAACGACCGGTTCCCCACCCTGCTCAAGGCGCTCACCTCCCCGGCGTTCGGCATCGCCTCCCCCGCGTCGCTGACGTCGATGAAGGCGAACGAGCTGACCGAACGGCGCGACGGCCGGCCGGTCTCGGCCTTCGGTCAGCACCCCGTGGGAACCGGGCCGTTCCGGCTGGTGTCCTGGAAGGGGCGCGACGTCGTGCTCGCCTCCTTCGAGCAGTACTGGGGCGACCGTGGCCAGATCCGGTCGCTGACCTTCCGCACCATGCGCGACCCGCTGCAGCGGCTCGACGCCCTCAGCACCGGCACGATCGACGGGTTCGACGGCGTGACCCGGGACGCGTTCGCCCCGCTGGCCCAGACCGGTCAGCAGATCGTCCAGCGCGACCCCTACTCGATGGCCTACCTCGGCATCAACCAGGAGTTCGGCGTCCTTTCCGACCTGCGGGTGCGCCAGGCCATCGCCTACGCGATCGACAAGCAGACGCTCGTGCGGAACTACTTCATCGACGGCACGGACATCGCGGACCAGTTCGTGCCACCGCGACTCGCCGTCTCCAGCGACGACGTCCAGCAGTACAACACCGACATCACGAAGGCCAAGCAGCTGCTCGCCGCCGCGAAGTACCGCGGCCAGGCGATCCCCTTCTACTACCCGCGCGACGTGACGCTGCCGTGGATGGCGTCCCCCGAGAAGGTGTACGCCGAGCTGGCCCGGCAATTGACCGTCGTGGGACTGAACATCAAACCGGTGCCGGTCGCCTGGTCGGACGGGTACGCCGACGACGTCGTCGCCGGCGCCGGGCACGGCCTGCACCTGATGGGCATCACCGGCACCTACCGCGACCCGGACAGCTTCGTGGGCCCCCTGTTCGGAGCGACCACCCCCGAGTTCGGCTACCGGAACGCCCAGGTGGTGACCAAGATCGCCCGCGCGCGCACCCTGCCCGACGGCGCCGACCGGACCGCCGCCTACCGGAGCATCGCGGACCAGGTCTCCGGCGACGTGCCCGCCGTGCCCCTCGGATTCCCGGTCTCGGCGCTGGCCCTCTCTCCCCGTGTGGCGTCCTACCCGGTGTCCTCGACCCTGAACGAGGTGTTCAACGCGGTCCGCCTGAACTGAGGTGGACCGGCCCGCGGTTCGGAGCGACCTGCCCCAGACGGTAGGCTCGTGAGGCGAGCGAAGCAGCTGATGGAGGTTGTCAATGTCCGGAGAACCAGGCACCGAGAAGGCCGACGTCGTCCTCATCGGGGCGGGCGTCATGAGCGCGACGATGGGCACCATGGTGCAGCAGCTCGAGCCGACCTGGACCGTCCGGATGTTCGAGCGACTCGACCGGGCGGGCAGCGAGAGCTCCGACCCGTGGAACAACGCCGGCACCGGCCACTCCGCGCTGTGCGAGCTGAACTACACGCCGCAGGCCAAGGACGGGTCCGTCAGCGCGGACAAGGCGCTCGTCATCAACGAGCAGTTCCAGCTCTCCCGTCAGTTCTGGTCGCACCTGATCGACAAGGGCGTCCTGAAGGACCCGAAGAGCTTCATCAACCCCGTCGCTCACATCAGCCTCGTGTTCGGCGAGGACCACGCCCGATACCTGAAGACCCGGTACGAGGCGCTCAAGCCCAACAAGCTGTTCGAGACGATCGAGCACAGCGAGGACCCCGACGTCATCGCCCAGTGGGCGCCCCTGACGATGGCCGGCCGCAACCGCGGTGAGCGCGTGGCCGCCTCCCGCGTGGTCGGTGGCACCGACGTCAACTTCGGTGAGCTGACGCGTCAGCTGACCGACAAGCTCGCCGAGAACGGGGCCGAGGTCGCCTACGGCCACGAGGTCACCGACGTCACCCGCGGCACGAACGGCCGCTGGCAGGTCTCCGTCAAGAACCGGCTCACCGGGCAGCGGACGACGATCGACGCGCGGTTCGTGTTCATCGGCGCCGGTGGTGGCGCCCTGCACCTGCTGCAGCGCTCCGGCATTCCCGAGGGCAAGGGCCTGGCCGGCTTCCCGGTCTCGGGCGAGTTCCTGCGCTGCACCGACCCGGCCATCGCGGGCCAGCAGAACGCGAAGGTCTACGGCCAGGCCTCCGTCGGCGCCCCGCCGATGTCGGTCCCCCACCTCGACACGCGCTTCGCCGACGGCAAGCGCTCCCTCCTGTTCGGCCCCTACGCCGGGTTCTCGACGAAGTTCCTCAAGACCGGCACCTACCTGGACCTGCCGCTGTCCATCCGGACGAACAACATCATCCCGATGCTCGCGGTGGCCAAGGACAACATGGACCTGACGAAGTACCTCGTCACCGAGGTGCTCAAGTCCCGGTCCGCCAGGGACGACAGCCTGCGCCAGTTCTACCCCGAGGCCGACCCGGGCTCGTGGGAGCTGATCACCGCGGGCCAGCGCGTCCAGGTGATCAAGAAGGACGCCAAGCGGGGCGGCGTGCTCCAGTTCGGCACCGAGCTGGTCACCAGTTCCGACGGGTCGATCGCCGCGCTGCTGGGGGCCTCCCCGGGCGCCTCGACGGCGACGTCGATCATGATCGACCTGCTCAAGCGCTCGTTCCCCGGCTACGCGGACCGCTGGGCCTCCAAGCTGACCGAAATGATCCCCTCGTACGGCCAGAAGCTCAACGACAACCCGCAGCTCGCGGACGAGGTGCTCGAGGCCACCGACCGCACCCTCGCGCTCGCCTGATCCACCCGCCCCGGACACCACCAGTGCCCGGGGTCCGGCCCCGTACCGAAGGGCACCACCGTGTTCCGCCTGGCCCATCTCTCGCTCGCCAACCGGGCGCTGATCGCGCTGGTCACCGTGCTCGCGTCGGTCTTCGGGGTGATCACGATGAGCTCGCTCAAGCAGGAGCTCATCCCCTCGATCGAGTTCCCGCAGGTCTCCGTCATCACGTCGATGCCGGGCTCGAGCCCCGAGGTGATCGACAAGCAGATCAGCGAGCCGCTCGAGGCGGCGCTGAACGCCGTCGAGGGCCTGGACTCCTCGACGGCGACGTCGCGCTCCGGCGTCTCGACGATCAACCTGCAGTTCGTCTACGGCACCAACCTGGACCGGGCCCGCAGCCAGGTGGACCGGGCCATCTCCAACGCCCGGCGGCAGCTGCCCGACAACGCGGACCCGCAGTCCATCACCGGCAGCATCTCGGACCTGCCGATCGTCTACCTCGCCGTCTCCTCCGACGACCGGTCCCTGAGCGCCCTGCGCCAGCGGCTGACCACCACCGCGGTGCCCAAGCTGCAGAAGATCGCCGGGGTCCGCTCCGCCGACGTCGCCGGCGGCGCCACCCAGTCCGTGCGGATCCTGCCCGACCAGGGCAAGCTGGCCCGGGCCGGGCTGCCGGTCACGGCCATCAGCGACGCCCTGAAGAACAACGGCGACCTGGTGCCCGCCGGCACCGTGCAGCAGGGCAAGAACGCCCTCGACGTGCAGTTCGGCTCCCCCATCACGTCGCTGGACGCCATCCGGGCGCTGCCCGTCTCCGGGCGGAACGACCCGAAGGTCGTCACGATCGGCGACGTCGCCTCCGTCGCGCTGACGGACGACGCCGCGACGTCGATCACCCGCACCAACGGCGAGGCCACCTTGTCCGTCGCGGTGACGAAGAAGCCCGAGGGCGACGCCGTCGCCATCTCCCACGCCGTGCGGGAACTCGTGCCGCAGCTGCAGGCCGAGGTGGGCGGCAACGCCCGGTTCACCACGGTGTTCGACCAGGCGCCGTTCATCGAGAAGTCCATCAAGGACCTCACGACGGAGGGCCTGCTCGGCCTCGGCTTCGCGGTCCTGGTGATCCTCGTCTTCCTGCTCTCCGTGCGCTCGACCCTGGTCACGGCGATCTCCATCCCGCTGTCCCTGCTGATCACGTTCATCGGCATGTCGGGGCTGAAGTACTCGCTGAACATCCTCACGCTCGGGGCTCTGACGATCGCGATCGGCCGCGTCGTCGACGACTCCATCGTCGTGATCGAGAACATCAAGCGGCACCTCGAGTACGGGCAGCCCAAGCGGCAGGCCATCCTCGAGGCGATCCGCGAGGTCGCCGGCGCGGTGACCGCCTCGACCCTGACGACGGTCGCGGTGTTCGCGCCCATCGCGTTCGTCGGCGACCTCGCCGGTGAGCTGTTCCGCCCGTTCGCCCTGACGGTCACCATGGCGCTGCTCGCGTCCCTGCTCGTGGCGCTGACCATCGTGCCCGTCCTCGCCTACTGGTTCCTCGGCGACAAGCCGGTCCGCCGGCCCGGACGCGGCACGCGCCGCTCCCGCCGTCGGGAGGCAGCGGCCGCCGGTGCCGCGAGTGGTGCGGGGACGACGACGGTCGCCGGGGCCGCCGTCTCCGGTGCCGCCATTTCCGGTACCGCCACTTCCGGTACCGCCTCCGGCGGGGTCGCGGTCGAATCCGAGGACCGCGACCGCAACGGCCGGCTGCCCTGGCTGCAGCGGGCCTACCTGCCGATCCTCGGCGGCACCCAGCGCCACCCCGTCATCACGGTCGCCGCCGCCGCGCTCATCCTCGCCATCACCGCGCTGTTGCTGCCGATGATGAAGACCAACCTGCTGGGCGACAGCGGCCAGAACAGCTTCTCGATCAAGCAGGCGCTGCCCGCCGGGACGAGCCTGCAGGCCACGAGCGACGCGGCGAAGCGGGTCGAATCGACCCTGCGGGGCATCGACGGCGTCCGCACGGTGCAGGTGAACATCGGCAACGCCAGCGGCGGCCTGTCCGCGTTCCTGACCGCGGGCGCGTCCACCGCCCAGTACACCGTCATCACCGACGAGAACCGGGACCAGACCGCCCTGCGGGAGACCGTCCGGCAGGCCGTGACGGGCCTGCGCGACGTCGGCACCGTGACCCTCTCGACGCAGAGCGGCGGCTTCGGCACGAGCAGCACGGTCAACGTCACCGTCACCGCGCCCACGTCGGACCTGCTCGCGAAGGCCAACGACGTCGTCGTCAAGGGGCTGACCGGCGTCTCCGACGCCCGTGACGTCTCGAGCAACCTGGCCGCGAACCAGCCCGTCGTCCAGGTGCAGGTCGACCGCGCCGCCGCGGCGCGGCTCGGTGTCAACGAGTCCGCCCTGGCCGGCATCCTCGCCAGCCGGCTCTCCCCCATCCCCGGGGGCACCGTGCGGCTGAACGACACCGACTACCAGGTCAAGATCGGCGACCCGCCGGCGCTGACCAGCGTCGACACGCTGCGCAACCTGCCGATCCCGGCCGGCCCCACCACGATCCCGCTCAGCCGCCTCGCCGACGTCAGCGAGAAGCAGGTCGCCACGAGCATCACCGTCTCCTCGGGGCAGCGCACCGCCGTCGTCTCCGTCACCCCGGCGGGTACCGATCTCGGCGCCGTCAGCCGCAGCGTGACGGACCGGCTCGCGACGCTGAACCTGCCGACCGGCACCGAGGCGACCATCGGCGGCGCCGCGGTGCAGCAGGCCAACTCGTTCCGGCAGCTCGGCCTCGCCCTGCTGGCCGCGATCGCGATCGTCTACGTGATCATGGTGGCGACCTTCAAGTCGCTCGCGCAGCCGCTCATCCTGCTCGTCTCGGTGCCGTTCGCGGCCACCGGCGCGATCGGCCTGCTCGTCGCCACGCAGATCCCGCTCGGCCTCGCCTCGCTCGTGGGGCTGCTCATGCTCGTCGGCATCGTCGTGACCAACGCGATCGTGCTCATCGACCTGATCAACCAGTACCGCAGGCCCGCGCCCGGACGCCCGGCGATGAGCCTGGCGGACGCCATCACCACGGGCGCCCGCCGGCGCCTCCGGCCGATCCTCATGACGGCGCTCGGGACCATCTTCGCGCTCATCCCCATGGCGCTCGGCCTCACCGGGGGCGGCGGGTTCATCTCGCAGCCGCTCGCCGTGGTCGTCATCGGCGGCCTGATCTCCTCGACGGCCCTGACGCTGATCCTCGTGCCGGTGCTGTATCGGCTGCTCGAGGGCTGGCGCGAGCGACGGGCCGAGCGGCGGGGCCGGGGTGCCGTCCCTGCCTCGCCGGAGGTCGCGGACGCCACGGACGTCCATCGCGGGGGCGGCGGTGCCGAGCCGGCATTCGCCGGGGGAACGGGTTCCGGCAGTGGATCCGGGACCGGTTCCGGGATCGCCGCCGGGCATCGGGGTCGCCATGCCGCCGAGTGACCCGGCACCGAACGAGCCGGCGCCGGTTGATCCGGCACCGAGTGACCCCGCGCCGGCCGACGCCGTCGCGGACCGGCAGGCGGCCCGCTCCGGACTGCGGGCAGCAGACCGGGCGTGGGAGTCCCTGTTCCGCGCCCAGGTCGAGGTGATGCGGCACCTGCTCGCGGACGATGCCTTCGCGACGCTGAGCATGCGCGAGTACGACGTGCTCTACAACCTCTCCCGCGACGGCGGCTGGGTCCGGCAGCACGAGTTGAACGCGCACCTGCTGATCAGCCAGCCGAGCCTGAGCCGGATGCTGGACCGCCTGGCGGACCGAGGGCTGGTCGAGCGGCGCCGCGCCTCCGACGACGCGCGCGGCGTCCAGATCCGGCTCACGGACGACGGGGAGGCGACCCAGCGACAGGTCGGCCGCGTGCACCTGCGCACCATCGGGCGGCTCTTCTCCGGCGCCCTGACGCGCGAGGAGATGGACGCCCTCACCGTCCTCACCGACCGGCTGCGGGCGGGTCTGCCCGGACCGGACGGACCCGACCGCCGGGACTGACAGCGGTCACTGGCTGGGGCAGATACCGGTCAGCCGAGGACGACGTCGGGCGCGCCGCTGTCCGCGGGCCAGTCCCCCTCCGCGGTCGCCGTCACGGCCAGGTCCCCGAAGGTGAAGGGCCCGTCGATCGCGGTGAGGAACGCCGTGTCCGCGGCGTCCCGGCCGGTCGAGATCCGCACCACCTGGTGTCGCTGCGACATCCGCGTCGGGTCGAGCAGGTACCAGGACCCGTCGAGATACGCCTCGGCCACGGCGTGGAAGTCCATCGGCGTCAGGCCCGGCGCGTACACCGCCACGAGCCGGGCGGGCACGTTCTTGGCCCGCAGCAGCGCCACCGCCAGGTGCGCGAAGTCCCGGCACACCCCGCGGCGCATCAACAGGGTCGAGACGGCGCCGTCGGTCGCGCGGCTGGAGCCGGAGACGTAGGCCAGCTCCCGGTGCACGAAGCGCGTGACGGCGTCGAGCAGCTCGGTGCCACGAAGCTGCGCGAACTCCGCCCACGCGGTGGGCATCAGCGTGTCCGACTCGCAGTACCGGCTCGGTCGCAGGTACTCGATCAGCTCGAGGTCACGCACCGTGTCGACGGTCGAGCGGCCGCCGATCGTCGCCCGGTAGTCCAGCACCACCTCGCCCGTCGTCAACGCCGTCACGGCGTGCAGGCGCCCACCGTGGCTCTCGCGGATCTCGGTGACCTCGGCGGGGTGGCCGTCGACCGTGATCGCCAGCTCCTCGTCGAAGTGGTCGTAGCCGGGGTTGTCGACGGCGGCGACGGCGAACACCAGTCGCGTGCCCTCCCCGACACGGCCGGTGATGTGAGCGGACACCTCGCGTTGCATGGATCCTCCGTCTAGGTCGTCAGCAGGGTGATCAGTGTGTACTAGCCTGAGACCACGATCTCACTGCCGGGCGATCGCGGTCGCGCGGTCTCCCCCGACGGACCAGGAGCGACCATGACGACCACCACTCCGACCGCCGACGACGCGCACACCGCGCGGGGAAAGGCCGACGCGCCGTCCCCCGAGGACGAGCGTATGCCGGACTCCCCCACGGACATCTCCAAGCCCTCGTGGGGCTACGTGTTCAAGCGCACGGTCAGCGAGTTCGGCAAGGACAAGTGCACCGACCTGGCAGCGGGTCTGACGTACTTCGCCGTCCTGTCGCTGTTCCCGGCCATCCTGGCCCTCGTGTCCATCCTCGGCGTCGTCGGCCAGGCCGACGCGACGACCAATGCCGTCCTGGACCTGCTCAAGCCCATCGGCGGCAAGGCGCTGGACACCATCGGGCCGGTGATCAAGGAACTGGCGAGCTCGACCGGTGCGGGCATCACGCTGGTCATCGGTATCCTCGGCGCCCTCTGGTCGGCGTCGGGCTACGTCGGCGGCTTCGGCCGGGCGATGAACCGCATCTACGAGGTGGACGAGGGGCGGCCGATCTGGAAGCTGCGCCCGGTGATGCTGCTCGTGACCCTGGTGATGGTCCTGCTGATCGCCGCCACCGGCCTGATGCTCGTCGTCTCCGGCCCCATCGCGCAGCGCATCGGCGAGTTCATCGGCCTCGGTGACACCGCGGTCACGGTGTGGAACATCGTCAAGATCCCGGTGATGCTCGTCTTCGTCATCGTGGCCGTCGCGGTGCTGTACTGGGCGACCCCGAACGTGCGGCAGCCGAAGTTCCGGTGGATCTCCGCCGGTGCCGTCATCGCCATCGTCGTGCTGATCGTCGCGACCATCCTCTTCGCGTTCTACGTCGGCAACTTCGGCAACTACAACAAGACGTACGGCTCGATCGCGGGCGTCATCATCTTCCTGCTGTGGATCTGGATCGCGAACATCTCCCTGCTGTTCGGGGCGGAGTTCGACGCCGAGCTCACCCGCGCCCGGCAGCTGCAGGCCGGTATCGCGGCCGAGGAGTCCATCCAGCTGCCGCCGCGGGACACCAAGCAGTCCGACAAGCAGCACGAGAAGGTCGAGAGCCTCGTCGAGCAGGGCAGGGAGTTGCGTGTGGAGAGCGAACAGAACGGCACCGCGGGCGCGGCGTCCTCAGCGGGCCGCAACGGCGGCCGGGACGAGCACGGGCGCGACGGCCGCGACTCGAGGAACGCGAGCGACACGCAGGACAAGCACGGGACCAAGGACAAGGACGGCGACCGGACGGGCGCGACGGTCGTGCCCGAGGCCGTGCTGAAGAACCAGCCCGGCAGCCACCAGTACGGCACCCGCCGCGAGGACGTGTGAGCGACCCGGTCGACGACCGATCCGCCACGCCGGGCGCTCCGCGCACCGACTCCCTCGACCACGAACTGGTCGAGGGAGTCGACGCGGAGCTGCACGTCGAGCGGTTCTCCCCCGCGCCGGGTGAGGTGACCGACGCTGCCCCGGTGCTGCTGATCCACGGCTTCGCCTCCTCGACGGACCTGAACTGGGTGCGGCCGGGCTGGGTGCGGGAGCTGACCCGCGCCGGGCGTACCGTCCTGACCGTCGACCTGCCCGGGCACGGCCGCTCGGGGCCCGCCACCGTCGAGGACTGCCTGCCCTCGCGCATCCGCGCGGACCTGCTGCAGATCCTCGCGCAGGAGGGCGTCGTCCCGATCGGGCCCGACGGCGGCGGTGTCGACCTCATCGGCTACTCCTTCGGCGCACGATTGTCCTGGGAGCTGGCGGCCGCGCAGCCGGAACTCGTCCGGCGGGTCGTGCTCGGCGGTGCCGCGGCGAACGACCGCTTCGTCGCCTTCGACCTGGAGAGCGCCCGCGCCCATCTGGAGTCCGGCGCCGACGTCGAGCACGACGAGACCCGCATGTTCCTCTCGATGGCCCGGGCGGCCGGCAACGCCATGGACCCGATCCTCACCTTCATCCGCGCCGCCCAGCGCGAGCCCTTCCACCCGGAGACGATGGTGCCGCGACAGCCGGTGCTGCTCGCCGCCGGGGAGAACGACGAGCTCGCGGCGGGGATGGGCGACCTCGTGGCCTTGCTCGAGGCTGCCGGCGGCTCACCCGAGACGGTCCTCGTCCCCGGGCGGGATCACCTCTCGGCCGTCACGAGCCGCGGTCTCAAGGACGCGGCCCTCGCGTTCCTGGCCTGACGCCTTCCCAGCTGCTCCGCCCGGTCCACCTCGATTCCCTCACCGCCTCCGGCTCCAGCAGGGGTTGACAGTGGCGCCCGTCATGCCCACACTGGATCGTATACGATTTCATCGCTGATCCAATTCGATTTGATCCGGGTCGGCCGTGTGCGAGGAGGAACGGATGCACGACGTCACCGATCAGGTGCTGCAGGACATCGGCAGTGTGATCGCGGTGCACCTGAACTACCCGTCGCGGGCCGCCCAGCGCGGCCGCACCCCGGAGCACCCCTCCTACTTCCTCAAGCCGACGTCGTCCTTGGCACGCTCGGGCGCCGAGGTGCAGCGCCCGGCAGGCACGGAACTGCTGGCCTACGAGGGCGAGGTCGCGCTCATGATCGGCACGCGCACCTACCGGGCGACGCCCGAGCAGGGCTGGGCGGCCGTCTCCTGGGTCACCGCGGCCAACGACTGGGGCCTGTACGACATGCGGACCGCGGACAAGGGCTCCAACCTGAGGAACAAGGGCGGCGCGGGCTTCACGCCGCTCGGCCCGGCACTCATTCCGGCGCGTGAGGTCGATCCCGCGGGGCTGCGCGTGCGCACCTGGGTCAACGGCACCGTCGTCCAGGACGACACGACCGACACTCTCCTCTTCGACTTCGGCCGGCTGATCGCGGACCTGAGCCAGTGGATCACCCTGCAGCCCGGCGACGTCATCCTCACCGGCACGCCCGCCGGCTCCTCCGTCGCCCAGCCCGGCGACGTCGTCGAGGTCGAGGTCAGCACGATCGACGGAGGCCTGCGCTCCGGCCGGCTGGCCAGCCGCGTCACCGAGGGCACCGTGCCGGCCAACCCCGCGTACGGCATCACGCCGACCGTCACCGACGACCAGCGGATCGAGGCCTGGGGCGACGAGGAAGCCTGGCGGTCCGGGTCGGCCGGCGCTGCGGCCGCGCCTGCCGCGCCGGTGCACACCGCACCGGAGACGCCCACCCCGGCGAAGCCGGAAACGCCGGAGACCACGGCGTCCGTCCTTCCCCCCGACCTGCGCCGCAAGCTCGAGGCCGTCGCCACCGCGACGCTGAGCTCCCAGCTGCGCAAGCGTGGCCTGAACAACGTCTCCATCGACGGGCTGCACTGTACCCGCGACGGCGCGAAGGTGGTCGGCCTGGCCCGCACGCTGCGCTACGTGCCCAACCGCGAGGACCTGTTCGCCGAGCACGGCGGCGGCTACAACGCGCAGAAGCGCATCGTGGACGACCTGCACGCGGGCGACGTCCTCGTCATGGAGGCCCGCGGCGAGAAGGGCGCCGGGACCCTCGGGGACATCCTCGCCCTGCGCGCCCAGGTGGCCGGCGCCGCCGCCATCATCACCGACGGCGGGGTCCGGGATGCGGCCGTCGTCGCCGAGCTGGCCATGCCGACCTTCTACGCCACCGCCCACCCCGCGGTGCTCGGCCGCAAGCACGTGCCGTGGGACACCGACGTCGCCGTCGCCTGCGGCGGGACCACCGTGGTGCCCGGGGACATCATCGTCGCCGACGCCGACGGCATCCTCGTCATCCCGCCGGCTCTGGCCGAGGAACTCGTCGAGGAGAGCCTGGCGCAGGAGCACGAGGAGGAGTTCATCTACGCGCAGGTCGAAGCCGGCCACCCCGTCGACGGGCTCTTCCCGCTGAACGCCGCCTGGCGAGGGAAGTACGACGCGTGGGCCGCCGAGCACCCGCGGGAGCTCTGAGCGTCGTGACCACCACGGAGAAGAACACCGAGAACGACACGACCGAACGCGCGAGCAAGTCCGAGACCGCCTACCAGTACGTGCTCGAGAAGATCCGCTCGGGCAGCTACGGGCCCGGCTACCGGCTCGTGCTCTCCCGGCTCGCCGACGAACTGGACATGAGCGTCGTGCCCGTCCGGGAGGCGATCCGGCGGCTCGAGTCCGAGCGGCTGATCACCTTCGAACGCAACGTCGGCGCGACCGTCACCGGCATCGACCCGACCGAGTACCTGTACACGATGCAGACGCTCGCCCTGGTCGAGGGGTACGCCACCGCGCTGTGCGCGCCGCTGGTGACGCCGGCGGACATCGCCCGGGCCCGCGAGGTCAACCGGCAGATGCGCGCCCGGCTGGCCGACTTCGACCCCCGCACCTTCACCGAGCTGAACCTGAAGTTCCACGCCATCCTGTTCGAGAACTGCCCCAACCCGCACGTCCTGGACCTGGTGCACCGCGGCTGGAATCGGCTCGGCGCCCTGCGCTCCTCGACGTTCGCCTACGTGCCCGGCCGGGCGGCGCGATCCGTGGACGAACACGACACCCTGCTCGACGCCCTCGAGGCCGGCGACGACGTCGTCGAGATCGAGCGGATCGCCCGCCGGCACCGCCTCGCCACCCTCGAGGCCTACCTCGCCCACGCGGCCACCTGAGAACCATCCCCGCCAGCCCCGCCACCACACCTCGACTCCCCGACCCGTCCTTCCGAAGGAGAGACCCGTGACCACCCACGCCAAGCCCGACAACCTCCCCACCCTCCTGCAGCACTACATCGGCGGTGCGCACGTCGACTCGATCGACGGGGACACCTTCGACGTGCTCGATCCCGTCACCAACGAGCCGTACCTGAAGGCCGCGTCCGGCAAGGTCGCCGACGTCGACGCCGCGGTCGCCGCCGCCAAGGAAGCCTTCGAGAACGGGCCGTGGCCGGGCATGCTGCCCCGGGAGCGCTCCCGCGTCCTGCACCGGATCGCCGACATCGTCGAGACCCGCGGCCAGGAGCTGGCCGAGATGGAGTGCTTCGACACCGGCCTGCCGATCACCCAGGCCCTCGGCCAGGCCCGCCGCGCGGCCGAGAACTTCCGCTTCTTCGCGGACCTGATCGTCGCCCAGCACGACGACGCCTTCAAGGTGCCCGGCCGCCAGGCCAACTACGTCAACCGCAAGCCGATCGGCGTCGCCGGCCTGATCACGCCGTGGAACACGCCGTTCATGCTCGAGTCCTGGAAGCTGGGCCCGGCGCTGGCCACCGGCAACACCGTGGTGCTCAAGCCGGCCGAGTTCACCCCGCTGTCCGCGTCCCTGTGGCCGGGCATCTTCGAGGAGGCCGGCCTGCCGGCGGGCGTGTTCAACATCGTGCACGGCTTCGGCGAGGAGGGCTTCGCCGGCGACTCGCTCGTCAAGCACCCCGACGTCCCGCTGATCTCCTTCACCGGCGAGTCCCGCACCGGGCAGATCATCTTCGCCAACGCCGCCCCGAACCTGAAGGGCCTGTCGATGGAACTGGGCGGCAAGTCCCCCGCCGTCGTCTTCGCCGACGCGGACCTCGACGCCGCGATCGACGCCACCATCTTCGGCGTCTTCTCCCTCAACGGCGAGCGCTGCACCGCCGGCTCCCGGATCCTGGTCGAGCGGAGCATCTACGACGAGTTCGTGGAGCGCTACTCCGCCCAGGCCCGCCGCGTCAAGGTCGGCTACCCGCACGACACGTCGACCGAGGTCGGTGCCCTGGTGCACCCGGAGCACTTCGAGAAGGTCATGTCCTACGTCGAGATCGGCAAGACGGAGGCGCGGCTGACCGCCGGCGGCGGCCGCCCCGACGGCTTCCCTTCAGGTAACTTCATCGCCCCGACCGTCTTCGCCGACGTCGCCCCGGACGCCCGGATCTTCCAGGAGGAGATCTTCGGCCCCGTCGTCGCCATCACCCCGTTCGACACGGACGAGGAGGCCCTCGCGCTGGCGAACAACACGAAGTACGGCCTGGCCGCCTACATCTGGACCAACGACCTGAAGCGGGCGCACAACTTCTCGCAGGACGTCGAGGCCGGCATGGTCTGGCTGAACTCGAACAACGTCCGCGACCTGCGCACCCCGTTCGGCGGGGTCAAGGCGTCGGGCCTGGGCCACGAGGGCGGCTACCGCTCCATCGACTTCTACACCGACCAGCAGGCCGTCCACATCAACCTCGGCGAGGTGCACAACCCGGTGTTCGGCAAGGCCGAGGACGCTGCCGCCGTCGACGACGCCTGAGCCACCACTCCCCACCCTGTTCTCGACCGCTCTCTCGATGAGGAGAAGACCATGAGCACCACCCCGAACACCGCGACCGGCCCTTCGAACACGAGCCCGAGCACCAGCCCGGCCGTCGTCGAGCAGGACGACGTCGTCCGGCCGACCGTCACCAACCCCATCCCGACCCCGACGGCTCCCGCGCCGGACATCCTGCGCTGCGCCTCCATGGAGCTGGTGGTCACCGACCTGGCCGCCTCCCGCGCGTTCTACGTCGACCTGCTCGGCCTGATCGTGACCGAGGAGGACGAGACCGCGATCTACCTGCGCACGATGGAGGAGTTCATCCACCACAACCTCGTGCTGCGGCAGGGTCCGGTCGCCGCCGTCGCCGCCTTCTCCTACCGGGTCCGCACGCCCGAGGACGTGGACCGGGCCGAGGCCTGGTACCAGGAGCTCGGCTGCCGCACGGAACGCCGGAAGGACGGCTTCGTCAAGGGCATCGGCGACAGCGTGCGGGTCGAGGACCCGCTGGGCTTCCCCTACGAGTTCTTCCACGAGGTGGAGCACGTCGAGCGGCTCGCATGGCGCTACGACCTGTACGGCGCCGGGGCGCTCGTGCGGCTGGACCACTTCAACCAGGTGACCCCCGACGTGCCGCGCGCCTGCCGGTACATGGAGGATCTCGGCTTCCGGATCACCGAGGATATCTCCGACGCCGAAGGCATCGAGTACGCGGCGTGGATGCGGCGCAAGCCCACCGTCCACGACACGGCCATGACCGGTGGCAACGGCCCCCGCATGCACCACGTCGCCTTCGCCACCCACGAGAAGCACAACATCATCTACATCTGCGACAAGATGGGCGCGCTGCGGATGTCGGACCGGATCGAGCGCGGCCCGGGCCGGCACGGCGTCTCGAACGCCTTCTACCTCTACGTCCTCGACCCGGACGGACACCGCGTGGAGATCTACACCCAGGACTACTACACCGGCGACCCCGACAACCCGGTGGTGCGCTGGGACGTGCACGACAACCAGCGCCGCGACTGGTGGGGCAACCCCGTCGTGCCGTCCTGGTACACCGAGGCGTCCCTCGTCCTCGACCTGGACGGCAACCCGAAGCCGGTCGTGGACCGGGAGGACCCCTCCGAGATGGACGTGACCATCGGCGCCGACGGGTTCTCCTACACCCGCGCCGGCGACGACGACGGCAGCTACCGCGGCGAGGCCGCCAAGGGCTTCAAGCTCGGGAGCCAGCTCTGATGCTGGAACCGACGACGATCGCCGCGATCGCCGACGAACTGGTCGAGGCCGGCCGCACCCGCACCCCGGTGCCGCTGCTGCACACCCGCTACCCCGAGATGGAGGTGGAGGACTCGTACGCCGTCCAGCAGCTGTGGTCCTCCCGCCTGCAGGAGGGCGGCCGGACGGTCGTGGGCCGCAAGATCGGGCTCACGTCGAAGGCGATGCAGGACGCCACCGGCATCACCGAGCCGGACTACGGCGTCATCCACGACGACATGGTGCTGGACAGCGGTGTCGAGATCCCGTGGGACCGGTACACCCACCCCCGGGTCGAGGTCGAGCTGGCGTTCCGGCTGGGACGGGACCTCGGCAGCGACGACCCCGCCGCGCCGCCGGTCACGATCTTCGACGTGCTCGCCGCGACCGAGTACGTCGTCCCGGCGCTGGAGATCCTCGACTCCCGGATCGAGATGAGCGGGCGCACGATCGTGGACACCATCGCGGACAACGCCGCGATGGGGGCCATGGTGATCGGCGGACGCCCGGTCAAGGTCGATACCGTGGACCTGCGCTGGGTGTCCGCGCTGCTGTACCGCAACGCCGGGATCGAGGAGACCGGCGTCGCGGCCGGCGTGCTGGGCCACCCGGCGTCCGGCGTCGTCTGGCTGGCCACCAAGCTCGCCGCCCACGGGCAGCGACTGCGGGCCGGGGACCTCATCCTGGCCGGCTCCTTCACCCGGCCGATGTGGGTGTACCAGGGCGACGCCGTGTTCGCCGACTACCGAGAACTGGGGACCGTGACATGCCGATTCGTGTAGAGGAACCGCGGCCGACCCTGGCCGCCGCGCTGGCCGCCGCCGACCGGCCCCTCGTGGGCATGTGGGTGTGCTCGGGCTCGGCGCTCGTGGCGGAGATCTGCGCCGGCTCGGGCGTGGACTGGCTGCTGGTCGACGTCGAGCACGGGCCCAACACGCTGACCTCGACGCTCGCGCAGCTGCAGGCCGTGGCCGCGTACGACGTCGTCTCCATGGTCCGGGTGCCGTGGAACGACCCCGTGCAGATCAAGCAGTACCTCGACGCCGGGGCGCAGAACCTGCTGGTGCCGATGGTCGACACCGCCGAGGCCGCGGCTGCCGCGGTGGCGGCGATCCGGTATCCCGGGACCGCCGGTGCTGCCGGCACCGGCGGCAACTCCGGCGCGGGCATGCGCGGCGTGGGTGCGGCGCTGGGCCGGTCCTCACGCTGGGGGCGGATCCCGGACTACCTCGCCCGTGCGTCGAACACCGTGAGCCTGACCGTGCAGATCGAGACCGGCACGGCCGTGGAGAACGTCGAGCAGATCCTCGCCGTGGACGGGGTGGACGCGATCTTCCTCGGCCCCTCGGACCTGGCCGCCTCGCTCGGGCTGCTCGGCCAGCAGGAGCACCCCGACGTGCTCGCCGCCGTCGAGCGGTGCGTGGCCGCCGGACGCGCCGCCGGCAAGCCCGTGGGCATCAACGCCTTCAACCCCGAACGCGCCCGCGCCTACACCGAGGGCGGCGTCGCGTTCGTCTCCGTCGGCTCGGACGTCACGCTGCTCGCCCGCGGCAGCGAGGGGCTCGCCGGCGTGCTGGGCTGACACGCTGATCGTCTGACGGCGTCATGACGGACGCCGTCAGACGGCCGGTCTCAGGACGCGGCGGCCAGGAACGGCAGCAGCTCGTCCAGCACGGGCCCGGCCGGGACCAGCGTGGTGCCGTGCGTGCGGCCGGCCAGCTCGGCCACCCGGGCGTTCGGCATCAGCTCGGCCGCCCGGTGGGCGTCCGCGAGGCGCTGTACGTCCCGCGTGCCCGCCATCAGCAGCGCCGGAAGGCTGAGGGTGCGCAGGACGGACTCGGGCAGGCCCGGGTCCTCCTCGGTGCCGGTGAAGCAGGCCGCGAGGGCCGAGGCGTCGTTGGCGAGGAACGCCTGCCGGGTGGCCGGGTGCAGCGTGCCGGCCGCCCCCTCGAACCCCTCGACGAAGGTCTCGATCCGGCCCGTGCGCAGCGCGTCGAGGTACCCGGGGTAGAACAGCGTCTCGACCTGCCCGGCCTGCGGGCGGTGAGAGCCGCCGAGCGTCGTCAGGGTGAGCGCCCGCTCCGGCCGCTCGGCCGCCACGGCGAACGCCGTCCGCGCCCCCAGCGAGTAGCCCACCCAGTGCGCCGCGTCGATGCCCTCGGCGTCGAGGACCGCGAGCACGTCGCCCACGTGGCGCGGCATCCGGTACGCCTCCACGTCCGCGGGCTTGGCACTGCGGCCGTGCCCGCGCAGGTCGATCCGCACCACGGTGTAGCCGGCGAGGGCCTTGACGTAGCCGAACCCGCGCCAGATCGCCTTCGACAGGGCCGAACCGTGCAGGAGCACGACGGCGGGCCCCTCCCCGGAGACGTCGTAGGCGATGACGGTGCCGTCGGCGGGATTCACGGTCGTGCTCACCCCGTCACGCTAACGGGCCGCGCGCCGCCTCGGCGACACTGGGTCACGACATCATCCGCACCGACCCCTCGGGAGCATCCATGTGTCAGTCCCTGCTGATCGAACAGGTTCCGATCGTCGAGAAGATCCTCCGGACCGTGCTCGTCTACCTCGTGATCATCGTGCTGTTCCGGATCACGGGCAAACGCGGCATGGCCGCCATGAACACGCTCGACTTCGTGGTGTTGTTCCTGCTCTCCAACGTCGTGCAGAACGCGATCATCGGTCCCGACTACAGCCTCGTGGGCGGCGTGCTCGGCGCGGTCGTGCTGGTGGCCCTGAACAGCGGCGTCAACCGGGTCATCAACCTGGCCGTCGAGCGTCACCCGCGGGTGGCGCGGCTGCTCGACGGATCGTCGACCACGGTCATCGAGGACGGGTCCGTCGATGCGTCCTCCACGCGTCGGCTCGGTATCCGGCGCAGCGAACTGGATCACGCCGTCCGCCTGCAGCACGCCGACGACATCGCCGACATCGCCGACGGGCAGCTCGATCCGTCCGGTCGCCTCCTGCTCACCCTCAAGCCCGCTGAACGATCGGCGACGAAGGCGGACGTCGAGGCCCGCAGGGCTCAGCTGGACCGGCTCGAGTCGCTCCTCGCCACCCGCTGACCCGGAGGTGTCCACCCCTTTACCTCCGGCGATCGACCCAATATCCTATAGGATATTGGCTCTGTTGGACGGACTCGAAGGCGAGGACCCATGACCCGGCTCTGGAACGACCCCAGCGACTTCGCGGACGAGATGGTCGTGGGTTTCGTGCGCGCGAACGGCCGCTATGTCCGGCAGGTCTACGGCGGCGTCGCCCGCTCCACCGCCGGGCCCGAGCCGGAGGTCGCCGTCGTGATCGGCGGCGGCAGCGGCCACTACCCCGCCTTCGCGGGGCTCGTCGGGCCGGGCCTCGCCCACGGTGCCGCGATGGGCAACCTCTTCGCCTCCCCGTCGGCCCACCAGGTCGAGTCCGTCGTGCGCGCCAGCGAGCGCGGCCGCGGCGTCCTGCTCAGCTACGGCAACTACGCGGGCGACGTCCTGCACTTCGACGAGGCGCAGGAGGCCCTGCGCGCTGACGGCATCGACTGCCGCACGGTCACCGTGACCGACGACATCTTCTCCGCACCGGCCGACGACCAGGCCGGTCGCCGTGGCATCGCCGGCGACCTGACCGTGTTCAAGCTGGCCGGCGCCGCGGCCGCCCGGGGGGACGACATCGACGGCGTCGAGCGCGTCGCCCGGCTGGCGAACGAGCGCACCCGGTCGATGGGCGTGGCCTTCTCGGGCTGCACCCTGCCCGGCGCGGAAGAGCCCCTGTTCTCCGTCCCCGAGGGCCGGATGGCCGTGGGCCTGGGTATTCACGGCGAGCCGGGGCTCGACGAGACCGACATCCCCACCGCGGCCGGCCTGGCCGAGCTGTTCGTCGAATGCCTGCTCGACGACGCCGAGATCCCGGACGGGGTGACCGCGCAGGGCGCCCGCGTCGTGCCCGTGCTCAACGGGCTCGGCTCCGTCAAGGCCGAGGAGCTGTTCGTCGTCTACGCCCGCCTCGCCGACCTGGCCGAGGAGCGGGGGCTGACGCTCGTCGACCCGCAGGTCGGCGAGTTCTGCACGAGCTTCGACATGGCCGGCGTCTCCCTGACGCTGCTCTGGCTCGACGACGAGCTGGAGCAGCTGTGGTCCGCCCCGGCCGACACCCCGGCATGGCGTTCGGGCGCCGTCGACACCGCGGCCCTGACCGCGCTGGACCCCGACGCGGACGTGGAGCCCGAGCGCACGATCGGCCCGGCCTCCGACGCCTCCCGTGAGGCCGCCCACGTGATCGCGGACCTGCTCGTGGCCGTGCGCGACGTCGTCGACGAGCACGCCGACGAACTCGGCCGGCTCGACGCGATCGCCGGCGACGGCGACCACGGCATCGGCATGCAGCGCGGGGCCCGCGCCGCCGCGGACGAGGCCGCGACCGTCGTCGAGCTCGGCGCCGGTGCCGGCACCTTGCTGACGAACGTCGCCGACGCGTGGGCCGACCACGCCGGCGGTACCTCCGGCGCCCTGTGGGGCGTGCTGCTGCGCGCGCTCGGCGAGCGCGTCGGCGACGACGAGACGCCCTCGGGCGCCACCCTGGCCGACGCCCTGACCGCGGCCTCGGACGCCGTCAAGGAGCACGGGCGGTCCGACGTCGGGGACAAGACCATGGTCGACGCCCTCGTCCCCCTCGCCGCCACCTTCGCCGAGGCCGTCTCGGCCGGCAAGGACCCGGCCGCGGCGTTCACGACCGCCGCCGAGGCCGCGAGTCGCGCGGCCGACGAGACCGCGGACCTGCTGCCCCACAAGGGCCGCGCCCGCTCCCATGGCGAGAAGTCCCGCGGCACCGCCGACCCCGGCGCCGTCTCCCTCGCCCTGATCGCCACGACCGTCGCGGACCGGCACCGCCGGTCCTGATCCACCCCTTCTCCCCCGACCTGGAGGTCACCATGGCACCGCAGTGGCGCATCGTCGTCGGCTCCGACGACGCGGGCTTCGACTACAAGGAAGCCCTCAAGAAGGACCTGGAGGCCAGCGACCTGGTCACCTCGGTGACCGATGTCGGCGTCGACGCCGACGGGCACACCAACTACCCGACCATCGCCACGACCGCGGCCGAGATGGTCGCCCGCGGCGACGCCGATCGGGCGCTGTTGATCTGCGGCACGGGCCTCGGGGTCGCGATCGCCGCGAACAAGGTGCCCGGCATCCGCGCGGCCACCGCCCACGACGCCTACTCCGTGGAACGGGCCGTGCTCTCCAACGACGCCCAGGTGCTGTGCATGGGCCAGCGCGTGGTCGGCCTCGAACTCGCCCGCCGCAACGTCGCCGAGTGGCTCACCTACGAGTTCGACCCCACCAGCAAGTCCCAGGAGAAGGTGCAGGAGATCACGGCGTACGAGGGCGCGTGATGGCGCCCCGGCTGCTCGGGGTGAGCCTGAAGATGTACTTCGGGCACGAGCGCGCGCTCGGCTGGTGCCGTGACATCGCCGCCCTCGCCCGGGAGCACCCCGCCGTGCGGTCCGGAGCGGTCGAGCTCGCGGTCATGCCCTCGTACCTGGCCGTGCCCGAGGCGCTGGCCATCCTCGACGGGGTCGCCGTCGTCGGTGGCCAGGACCTCGCCGCGGCCGACAAGGGAGCCTTCACCGGGGAGGTCAGCGGCGCCGAGCTCGCCGAGATCGGCTGCCGCGTGGTCGAGGTGGGCCATGCCGAGCGGCGCGCCCTGTTCGGTGAGACCGATGCCGTGGTCCGCGCCAAGACCGCCGCCGCCCTGCGCCACGGCCTCACCCCGTTCCTGTGCGTGGGCGAGACGGACCGGCCCGACGACCCGGCGAACGCGGCCGATGCGTGCGTGCGGCAGGTCGACGACGCCCTCGGGGACGCGGCCGACGACAGCGACGGCGGTGCCCCGATCGTCGTCGCGTACGAGCCCCGCTGGGCGATCGGCGCCCCGGAGCCGGCCGAACCGGCGTACATCCGCGCGGTGTGCTCGGTGCTGCGCGCGCACGTCCGCGGTCTGACGGCGCATCCCGGCTCACGGGTCGTCTATGGCGGCAGCGCGCGACCGGGGCTGCTGACCGCGGTGGCGGACGACGTCGACGGCCTGTTCCTCGGCCGCTTCGCCCACGACCCGGCCGCCCTCGCCGCGATCCTGGACGAGGCGCACGCGCTGGACGCTCAGGACGGATCCGCCGACCCGACCGCTGCTCACCCGACCGCTTCGAGCCGATGAGGTGCCCGTGACCCGCGAGGACGACCTGCTCACCGCCTATCCCCCCGACACCGAGGTGCCGGCGGCCGCGGTGGCCGAGGCCTTCGACGCCTCCGGCCAGGTGCTCGTGGTGCTCGACGACGGCCCGACGGGCACCCAGTCCGTCGCCGACCTGCCCGTCCTGACCCGGTGGGAGGTCGACGACTTCGCCTGGGCCTTCGGCACGCCCGTCACCGCCGGCACGACCGGCGGACGGCCCGCGGCCGCGGTCTACGTGCTGACCAACACGCGCAGCCTCGACCCGGAGGAGGCCGCGCAGCGCAACCGCGAGGTCGTGACCAACGCCCTCACCGCGGCGCGCGCAGCGCACAGGTCCGTGACCTTCACCAGCCGCAGCGACTCGACGCTGCGCGGGCACTTCCCCCTCGAACCGGACATCATCGCCGCGACCGTCCAGGAGGCGTCCGGGCAGTCCACGGACGGTGTCGTCATCGTGCCCGCCTTCCCGGACGCCGGGCGGATCACCGTGGGCGGGACCCACTGGGCGCGCGGGCCCGAGGGTACGCTCGTGCCCGTCGCGCAGACCGAGTTCGCCCGCGACGCCACGTTCGGCTACGGCACCTCGGTGCTCGCCGACTGGGTCGAGGAGAAGTCCGCCGGCCGCTATCGCGCCGACGCGGTCCTCGGCCTCGACCTGCAGCTGCTGCGCACGGGATCGCCCGACGAGAGCACCGTCGCCATCGCGGACGGCCTGGACGCCGCGACGGAGCGGACGCCCGTCGTCGTCGACGCGGTCACCGAGAACGACCTGCGCCGCCTCGCACTGGGCCTGACGGAGGCCGAGCGGCGGGGGCACACCTTCGTCCACCGCGTCGGGCCGCCGTTCGTCCGGGCCCGCATCGGGCAGGAGGTCGCCACACCGCTGACCGCCGAGGCGATCCCGATCCCGGCCGACGCGAGCCCCGGCGGCCTCGTCGTCGTCGGCTCGCACGTCGGCCAGACCACCCGCCAGCTCGAGGCGCTGCGGCGCCGCCGCCCGCGGGTGCGGGTCGTCGAGCTCGACGTCGAGCGGCTGCTCGCCGACACGGGCGACCCGGTGGCCGAGACGGCGGACCGGGTCACCGCCGCCCTGGCCGGGGGCGACGTCGTCGTCCACACGAGCCGGACCCTCGTCACCGCCGACGACCCGGCCGCGAGCCTGGCGATCGCACGCCGTGTCTCGGCCGCTCTCGTCGCCGTCGTCCGGCAGGTGGTGGCGACCCGCCGTCCCCGCTTCGTCGTCGCCAAGGGCGGGATCACATCCTCCGACGTCGCCGCGCACGGCCTCGGCATCGTCCGGGCGATCGTGCGTGGGCCCATGCTGCCCGGCATCGTCTCGCTGTGGGAGCCCGTCGACGGGCCCGCCCGCGGCATCCCCTATGTCGTCTTCGCCGGCAACGTGGGCGACGACGAGGCGCTGGCCGACGTCGTCGGCACCCTGAGCGCGACCGCCGACACGAGCACCCCGACCGATCAGGAGCAGCCCCGTGACTGAGCGAGCCACCGACTACACCGTCGCCGTCCTCGGCCTGGGCGCCATGGGCCTGCCGATGGCCACCCGACTCGCCACCGCGCTGCGCGTCACCGGGTACGACGTCGTGCCGGAGCGCCTCGCCCTGGCCCGGGACGCGGGGATCGGGACGGCGGACTCCGCGCGGGAGGCCGTCACCGGCGCCGACGCGGTGCTGCTCGCGGTGCGCAGCGGAGCGCAGCTGGACGAGGTCCTGTTCGGCGACGGCGGGATCGCCGACGGCCTCGCGCCGGGCGCCGTCGTCCTGCTCACCAGCACCGTCGGCACTGGGGCCGTGACCGGCGCGGCGGCCCGGCTCGGCGAGGCCGGCGTCGAGATCGTCGACGCCCCGCTCTCGGGCGGACCCGTCCGGGCCGGGAAGGGAGACCTGCTCGTCGTCGTCGGCGCGACCCCGGCCGCCCGGGAGCGCGCCCGTCCCGTGCTGGACCTGCTCGCCTCGACCTTGACGGTCGTCGGCGACCGGCCCGGGGACGGTCAGGCGCTCAAGACCGTCAACCAGCTGCTGTGCGGCGTGCACATCGCCGCCGCGGCCGAGGCCCTCGCCCTCGCCGAGGCCCTCGGGCTCGATCGCGCCGCCACCCTGGACGCCCTCACCGCGGGAGCGGCCGAATCGTTCATGCTCGGCGACCGCGGGCCGCGCATGCTGCACGAGCCCGGCGAGGCGTCCGACGTGTTCAGCCGCCTCGACATCTTCGTCAAGGACCTCGGCATCGTCGGCGACGCGGCACGGGCGGCCGCCGTGCCCACGCCGGTGGCGGCCGCCGCCGAGCACCTGTTCCGACTGGGCGCCGCCGCGGGTCTGTCCGCCGCGGACGACTCGGCCGTCATCGACGTCCTCCGGCCTGGGAAAGAACCGGGCGCCTGACGCCCTCTTGACGCGAAACGTGATCCGCGCCACTCTATATCCTATAGGATTTACGATCCTTGACTCGGCTCCTGTCGAGATCACCCTCCGGAAGGAGCACCGCCGCCCATGCCGCAGACGCCGCCCTACACCGCGGACACCTGGCCCATCGCCACGTGCCTGCACGGGTTCCCCGTCAAGGACGCCGCCGGAGTGAGCCTGCACGACGCCGACCCTGCCGTCTGGGACGACATGTTCGCCCAGGTCGCCGACGTCGGCTTCACGCTCGCCGAGCTCGCCGACAGCCACGTCCGCCCCGCGGACCTCGAACCGTCCCGCCGGGACGAGTTCCTGGCGATCGCCGCCTCTCACGGGGTCGGCATCCCCTCGGTGCACCTGCAGCGACAGAGCGTCGTCATGCCCGGCCACGAGGAGCGCAACCTCGCCTACGCGCACCGGACCATCGACGCGGCCGCGGAGTGGGGCATGCAGGTCTTCTCCACCGGGCTGCACCAGCCCTTCTCCGAGGCCCAGCGGCGAGCGCTGTGGTTCTGGACCGCGGAGGGGCCGAAGGACCCGGACGACCCCGAGCGCTGGGACCTGGCCGTCCGCTCCATCCGCGAACTCGGCCGCCACGCCGCCGAGGTGGGCCTGCCCGTCGCCCTCGAGCTCTACGAGGACACCTATCTCGGCACCGCCGACAGCGCCGTCCGTTTCGTCGAGGAGGTGGGCCTCGACAACGTTGGCCTGAACCCCGACGTCGCCAACCTCATCCGGCTGCACCGGCCCGTCGAGGACTGGCGCGAGCTGTACGCGAAGACCCTGCCGTACGCCACCTACTGGCACGTGAAGAACTACGCGCGTGACGAGGCGGCCGACGGCAGCTGGGCGACGTCGACGCCGTCGACGATGGAGGCCGGGCTGATCAACTACCGCCAGGTGATCCACGACGCCGTGCGCGACGGCTTCTCCGGCATCTTCCTGACCGAGCAGTACGGCGGGGACAGCCTCGGCGTCTGCGCCACCAACCAGCGCTACATCCGTTCCCTGCTGCCAAGCGCCGAGCGCACGCCGCGAGCAGGAGCCGAAGGAGAGACCGCATGAGCCCCCGCACCATCGCCGTCGTCGGATCCGGGTACATGGGCGGCGGGATCGCCCAGTGCCTGGCTCTGGCCGGTGCCACCGTCCGCATCGCCGACATCAGCGAGCAGATCGCGGTCGACAATCGTGCCCGGCTGCTCACCGAGGCACAGGCCTTCGTCGCCGACGGGCTGTTCCCGGCCGACGCCGTCGAACGCATCGACGCGCACCTCACGGCCGCCGCCTCCATCGAGGAGGCCGTCGCCGACGCGGACTTCATCGAGGAGGCCGTGCCCGAGAAGCTCGAGATCAAGCACGAGACGCTCCGCCGGATCAGTGCCGCGGCCCGCCCGGACGCGATCATCGGCTCGAACACCTCGACCATCCTCATCGGCTCCCTCGCCGAGGCCGTCACGCATCCGGAGCGGTTCCTCGGCGTGCACTTCTCCAACCCGGCCCCGTTCATCCCCGGCGTCGAGCTGATCCCCCACGCCGGCACGGACGAGGCGGTGCTGCCCGTCGTCGAGGAGATCGTCGCCTCGACCGGCAAGGAGACGGCCCGGGTCAAGGACTCGACCGGATTCGTGCTCAACCGCCTGCAGTACGCCCTCTTCCACGAGGCGACGCAGATCGTCGAGGAGGGCATCGCCACGCCCGACGACATCGACACGATCGTGCGCACGACGTTCGGCTTCCGGCTGCCCGCATTCGGCCCGTTCGCCATCGCCGACATGGCCGGCCTCGACGTGTACGCCTTCTGCTACGCGTCGCTGCAGACCCGCTGGCCCGAGCGGTTCGCCACCCCGGAATCCCTGCGCGCGCTCGTCGACGCCGGCAAGTACGGCACCAAGACCGGCGCCGGCTACCTCGACGTCCCGGCGGACCGGACCGCGGAGCTGGTCGCCTACCGGAACAAGGCCTACGTCGCGATCAAGACGGTGATGGACGAGCTCGGACCCGCGCCGATCGCCGGGCCGGTCGAGCCCCCGACGTCGTCGTCTCCCTCCTCCCAGCCCGCCGAGCCGGCCGGCTGAGCCGCACCACTGGACCCGTTTCCCGTCTTCACCCAAGGAGCTGCCGTGACCGCGTTCCCCGAGTCCCGCACCGTCGTCCTGACCGGTGCCGCGTCCCCGCGCGGCATCGGCCGGGCCTCCGCCCACTACCTGGCCGAGCGCGGCTGGAACGTCGGCATCATCGACCTCGACGCGGCGGCCGCCGCCCAGGTGGCCGAGGAGATCGCCGCCGAGCACGGGGTCCAGGCCGCGGGTGCCGGGGCCGACGTCGCCGACGAGGCGCAGGTGCGGGCCGCGTTCGACGAGCTCGAGGCCGCCCTCCCCCAGCTCGTCGCCCTCGTCAATCTGGCCGGCGTCTCCTCCCCCGTGCCGTACCTCGAGGTCAGCTCCGAGGAGTGGCACCGGGTGCTGGACATCAACCTGGGCGGGACCCACCACGCGACGCGGCGGGCGGTCGAGAGCATGGTCCGCAACGGCGTCGGACGCGTCGTGAGCCTCTCGTCCGTCTCCGCGCAGCGTGGCGGTGGCACCTACAGCAAGACGGCCTACTCGGCCGCCAAGGCCGGCATCATCGGGTTCTCCCGCAGCGTGGCCCGCGAGCTCGGCCACGCGGGCATCACCGTCAACGTGATCTCCCCCGGCCCGATCGACACGGACATCATGGGCGGCACCCTCACGGAGGAGCGCAAGACCGCCATGGCCGCGGACGGCGTGCTGCCCCGCATCGGCACCCCGCAGGACATCGCGGCCGCCATCGCCTACTTCATCAGCGCCGACGCCGGCTTCGTGACGGGCCAGACCCTGAACGTCGACGGCGGGCTCTACATGCACTGACCCGCCGCCGCACCCGATCCCGGCCACCCCCGTCCCTGCACACCGTCAGGAGCACCATGAAACCCCGTTCGGGCACCTGGACGACCTCACGCATCGTCTTCCTCGCCATCGGCATCGTCCTGGTGGTGTTCGGCGTCATCTCGATCGCCCACGGTCACTGACGCGCACGCAGCACCGCACCGCAGCACCGCAGCACCACCCGCAGTACCAAAAGCAGTACCAGAAGCAGTTGATGTTCAAGAGAAGTCGAACCCGCACCGGTGAACTCGAACTCGAAGGAGAGTCGACGTGTCCCATCCTGCTGAGGGAACGGTCACCCCGTCCCTGAACGACACCACCCTCAGGACCGCGGTGGCCAAGGCCGCCCGGCACCTGATGCCCATGCTCGTCATCCTGTACTTCGTCGCGTTCCTCGACCGGACCAACGTCGGTTTCGCCGAGGCGGCGCTGCGCACCGACCGCGGCGTGAGCGACGGGGCGTTCGCGCTCGGCGCCGGCATCTTCTTCATCGGCTACGCCCTCTTCGAGATCCCGAGCAACCTGCTGCTCAAGCGGTTCGGCGCGCGCTTCTGGCTCGCCCGCATCGCGATCACCTGGGGCATCGTCGCCGCGGCCTTCTCGTTCACGACGAACGACACGATGTTCATCATCCTGCGATTCCTGCTCGGCGTGACCGAGGCCGGGCTCTTCCCCGGCGTCATCATGTACCTCTCGGACTGGTTCCCGAACAAGGTGCGCGTGCAGATGTTCGCCATCTTCTACCTGGCCCAGCCGTTCTCGCAGATGATCGGGGCGCCGCTGAGCGGTGGCCTGATCAGCTTCGGTGACACCGTCACCCCGTGGCAGGGCTGGCAGGTCATGTTCTTCGTCGAGGGCGTCCTCGCGGTGGTGGCCGGCATCGCGGCCCTGTTCCTGCTGACCAACAGCCCGGCGCACGCGAAGTTCCTCGACGACGACGAGAAGGCGGCCCTGTCGTCCGTGATGGCGACGGAGGACCGGCTGCGCACCGAGGACGGCCCGAGCGGTGTCTGGCGCGCCCTGTCGAACTGGAAGGTCTGGTACTTCACCGTCATCTACTTCGCACTGCAGATCGCCGTCTACGGGACGACGTTCTACCTGCCGCAGCAGGTCTCGAGCCTGATCGGCCTCAAGGTCGGTTGGCAGGTCGGGCTGATCTCCGCCATCCCGTGGCTCGTGGGCCTGTTCGCCTGCTACTACTTCGGCAGGGCCGCGAACACGCTCGGCCGTCGCCGGTCGTGGGGCACCCTGTTCTACCTGAGCACCGGCGTCTTCATCCTCGGGTCCGCATGGGCCGGGGCCAACAACCTGCCGCTGCTCGGCATCCTGTTCATCACGCTGGCGGTCGCGAGCTTCCTCTCCGTCGGGCCGATCACCTGGGCCTACCCGACGTCGTTCCTCACCGGCGCGGCGGCGGCGGCCGGCATCGGCCTGATCAATTCGCTCGGCAACCTGGGCGGTTTCGTCGCCCCGCTGATGCGCACCAGCATCAACGCCGCGGTGCCCACCCCGACCGGGGCGTGGGGCGTCGTCTCTCTCGGCGTCTTCGCCTTCGCCGCCGCCGTGATGATCTGGCTGACGAAGTACTTCCGCCGGGCGAAGTCGGACGACCTGCTCCATGATGAGCCGGTGGCGCCCGGACACTGATCCTCCCGCCGCGCGCGGCCGTCTCCACCGCCGCGCGCGGCGGTCCGCGCAGGCCCGTCCGATAGGATTCCGCCTATGCCCGCCCAGCCCCACGGACGCCGTCCTGCGAGCCGCCAGCTCCTCGCCGACTACGTCTATCAGGAGCTGCTGTCCTCCCTGATGGACGGGCGGCTCGAGCCCGGATCGGGCCTCGGGATCGACCGGATGGCCGCGGAGTTCGACGTCTCCCCCACGCCCATCCGGGAGGCCCTGGCCCGGCTGGAGTCGACGGGTCTCGTGCACCGGGTGGCCCTGAAGGGGTACCGGGTCGCGCCGCTCTTCACGCCCGAGGAACTCGCCGAACTGATGGACGCGCGGCTCGTCATCGAACCGGCCATCGCGCAGCGGGCCTGCGCCCACGCGACACCGGATCTCATTGCTCAGCTGCGCCGCGCCGTCGACGACCTGCGCACGGCCCCCACGGGGCCGACGTTCGCCGAGTACGGCGCGTACTGGGAGGCCGACGAGCGGTTCCACCGGCTGATCGCGGAGCAGGCCGACAACCGGTTCCTCCTCAGCGGCTACCGGTCGCTCGGAGGGCAGGTGCAGCGGTTCCGGTTCTTCGGCAACCTCGGGGTGACGGACGCGCAGTACGCCATCGCCGAGCACACCCGGGTGCTCGAGGCCTTCACCTCCGGCGACCCGGACGCCGCGCGGGACGCGATGCGGGAGCACATCCTGCGGGTGCGGGACCGCGCCGTCCACGACGCTGCGGCCACCCCGGCGGCCTCCTGACGGCGCTCGGGCGCGAGCACGCCCGCTGACCGTCGTCCTTCAGGCGGTCGCGGGCTCCCGGCGGCGGGACCGCTCGTCGGCGAAACCGACGGCGAGGGCGCCGATCAGGACGACGGCGACGAGACCGAAGCCCGTCGAGATCGCAGTCGACCAGCCGCCGGAGCCGAGCACCGTGAACGCGGCGGCGGTGATGACGGCGATGCCCACGGACGTGCCGACCCGCTGACCGGTCTGCATGATGCCGCCCGCGCTGCCGGCGTACTCGAGGGGCACCTCCGCCAGCGTGAGCGTCTGGTTGGGGCTGACGACGGCGCCCTGGCCCAGCCCGACGAAGGTCAGGGTCAACAGCAGCCACCACTCGCTGATCAGGCCGTGTCCGTGCAGCTCGATGACGGCGACGCTCAGCCCGAGGCCGAGCAGCACGCTGGCCATCCCGCCGATCACCAGCCGGCGGCCCAGGCGCAGGACGTGCCGGCCGGCCCACGTCGCCGAGAGCGCGGAGGCGACGGCGTTCGGCAGCCCGATGGAGCCGCTCTCCAGGGGCGTGTGGCCGAGGCCCTCCTGGAAGTACAGGGCGATCAGCACCCACACGCTCGTGACGCCGAGGAAGTAGAGCCCCACGAGTGCGGTGCCCCGGGAGAAGCTGCACGTGCGGAAGATGTCCAGGTCCACCATCGGGCTGTTGCCGCGCCGCTGGTAGAAGCGCTCCCACATCAGCCACGCGACGCCGAGCAGGACACCGAGCGGCAGCAGCGCCCACAGCCACGCGGAGACCTGAGCGCGGGCTTCCATGAACGGCAGCAGGATCGCGAAGATGGCGACGCCGAGCAGGAGCGCCCCCACGGGATCCAGTTCGCGGATGATCCCGCCGACACGGCGGTCGGTGCGGCGCTCGATCAGCGGCCGGGGGAACCACAACAGGGCCAGCACGATGGCGAGGATGCCGACCGGCAGGTTGATGAAGAAGATCCAGCGCCAGCCCTCGTGGACGCCGCCGAGCTGGATCAGCAGGCCGCCCAGCAGCGGGCCCACACCCACGGAGACGCCCACCGCACTGCCGAAGGCACCGAACGCGCGGCCCCGCTCCGCGCCGCGGAAGTACTGCTGAATCATGCCCACGCCCTGCGGGTTGAGCAGTCCGGAGCCGATGCCCTGGACGAACCGGGCGACGACGAGCATGGTCGAGTCCGTCGCGAGGCCGGCGGCGACCGAGGAGAGGGTGAAGAGGGCCACGCCGCCGATGAACAGGGGTCCGCGGCCGAGGATGTCCCCCGCGCGGCCGGCCGCGACGAGCACGACGCCGAAGGTGAGGGCGTAGCCCGAGAGCACCCACTGCAACTGGGACTGGCTGGCGCCGAGGCCCTCCTGGATGGACGGGAGGGCGACGTTGACGCTGCTGACGCTGACGAGGGACATGAAGATGGCCACCAGCAGCACGATCAGGATCCGCCAGCGCCCGGGGTCCTGACCCTGGTCCTGACGTGGTGTTCCGGTGTCCGTGTCGTTGGCCATGCGGTGGTGCCCTCTTCGCGATCGACAGCAGGCTTCGTTTCTGCCCACCACGGACAGGCTATCCCCTCCCCGGTCTTCGGACGGACGGGAACGACGCGGCCCGTCACCGGCGGCGCGGTCCGGGCCCGGGTCGGGTGCGGATGCGCCGCCACGTGACGGGCCGGCGATGAGCTGTTGCTGTGACCGGGACGTCAGCGGGTGGTGTCGACCTCCCCGGCGACGCCGCGGTCCTCGCGGATCTCGGGGTGCTCGGCGAGGTACTCCTCATGCACCTCCTTGACGTGCAGGTCGACGCCCTTCGGGTCCCTGACGAGGGAGACCGCGATCAGGGAGATGACGGCCGCGACCGCGATGTAGACGCCGATCGGGATCGAGGACCTGTAGCTCTCCAGCAGGGCCTGCGCGATGGTCGGCGCGAAGGCGCCGCCGAGGATCGAGCCGAGGGCGTAGCCGATGGAGACGCCGGAGTAGCGCACCTTGGCGGGGAACATCTCCGCGTACAGCGCGGCCTGAGGCCCGTAGGACAGGCCCAGCGTGATGGTCAGGACGAAGACCGCGACGAAGAACAGGAAGAGGTTCTTGCTGTCGATCAGGAACCACATCGGCACGGCCCAGACGACGAGGCCGGCGTAGCCGATCTGGAAGGTGCGCACCCGGCCGATCCGGTCCGAGAGCGCGCCACCGATGAAGGTGAAGATGAGCCAGCCGAAGGCGCCGAGCGTCGTCACCAGCAGGAGGCTCGGCTGGGGCAGCTTGAGCACCTTCGCGCCGTAGGAGATGAAGAAGGCGATCAGCAGGTAGCCGGCGGCGTTGTTGGCCAGGAAGATGAGCGCGGTGAGGACGACCTCCTTGGTGTGGTGCCGGAACAGCTGGCCGAGCGGCGCCGAGGACTCCTTGCGCCGCAGCGCCATCTCCTTGAACACCGGGCTCTCCTCGACCGTGCGACGGACGAGGTAGCCGACGGCGATGAGCACGATCGAGAACAGGAACGGCAGGCGCCAGCCCCACTCGTTGAACGCGGGCCCCATCACGGAGGTGAGGATCCACAGCACCGCCGTGGCGAGGATCATGCCGATCGGCACGCCGATCTGCGGGTAGGCCCCGAACAGGCCACGCTTGCCCACGGGCGCGTGCTCGACGCTCATCAGCGCCGCGCCGCCCCATTCGCCACCGGCGGAGAAGCCCTGCAGGACGCGCAGCAGGATCAGCAGGATGGGCGCGGCGACGCCGATCTGGCCGTAGGTCGGCAGCACACCGATCAGCGCCGTCGCGGCGCCCATCATGACGAGGGTGAAGACCAGCATCTGCTTGCGCCCGAGCTTGTCGCCCAGGTGACCCGCGACGATCGCGCCGAGCGGGCGGAACAGGAAGGAGATGCCGATCGTCGCGAAGGCGACGATCTGCGCCAGCGCCGGATTGGAGGCGTTGAGCGGCGCCAGGAACAGCGGGGTGAGGACCACCGCGGTCGCCTGGGCGTAGATGAAGAAGTCGTACCACTCGATCGTGGTGCCGACGAGGGTCGCTCCGAGGACGCGCCGCTCCTCCGCGGTGCTCCCGGTGCGATGCGCCGGGGCGCTGCTGTTGACAGTGGTCATGGCTACTCCGTTGTTGCCCGGCCGCGGCATCGACAGTGATGCCGGCGGCGTCCCTGAGGTGCGAGATAGTGACTGAACGGTCAGTCAGTGTCCACAGCCTACCGTACGCGACGTGACGCGGGCCACACTCCCGTCGTGCGCGACGGCGTGTCCCGGCGTTCCTCCCTCGCGCCCGGCCGTCGCGTTCCCCCGTCGCGGTTGGCCGGCCGCGGTCTCGAGATCGGTCGGGACGAGCGCCCGACACGGGCGGACAATGGTTCCGTGGAGGCATTCCGCCGACCGGACCGATTCGAGCTGGTCGACCGGGCCGACGCCGGGCACCGCCTGGCCACGGCCCTGAGGGAGGCGACGGGGCCGGCAGCGGTCACGCCCGGCACCGTGCTGCTCGGACTGTGCCGGGGCGGAGTTCCGGTGGCGGCGGCCGCCGGCGAGGACCTCGGGCTCCGCGCCGATGCGGTCGCGAGCCGCAAGCTCGGCGTTCCCGGTCACGCCGAGGTCGCCTTCGGGGCGATCGCCTCCTGCGCCGGGCACCGGACGCGATCGACCGACCCGGACCTCGTCGAGCGACTCCTCACCTCGGGCACCCCGGGGACCCGACTCGACGAGATCGTGAACCGGGAGACCGTCGCCCTCGCGCGGCAGGAGGAGCTCTTCCTCGCCGGCTCTCCCCCGGTCGCCGGACGGCCCGTCATCCTGTGCGACGACGGCATGGCGACCGGTGCCACGATGCTCGCGGCGCTCGACGCCGCCCGTGAGGCCGGAGCGACGCGCGTCGTCGTGGCCGTACCCGTCGGTTCCCCGTCGGCCGTGGCGCGGATGCGCGGGGCCGCCGACGGCGTGGTCTGCCTGCACGCACCGCCCGACTTCCACGCGGTCGGCGCCTACTACCGCACCTTCACGCAGTGCTCGGACGAGGAGGTCCTCGCCGCGCTGGCTCACGGTCGCGACCGCGGCGACCGACGGCGCATTCTATAGTCGAACAGATCGAGCGCGATCACGACGGTGAAGGAGAGCGAGCGGATGACGTCACCGCTGCACGAGGACGAGGCGGAAGCCCCCGGAGGCCAGGCCGTACCCGGGGGCCGGGCGGCCACGGGCACCTCGTCGACGACCGGCGGCTCGCATGCGCAGACGCTCTCGCGCGGCATCACGATGCTCGAGATCCTCGCCGACGCCGACGCCCCGATGTCCATCGCCGAGGTGGCGGCCGCGCTCGGGGTCCACCGCTCCATCGCGTACAGGATCCTGCGCACGCTGGAGGAGCACTCGCTCGTCGTGCGAGACGACGCCGGGAAGCTGATGTCGGGCCCGGGGCTCGCGACGCTGGCCCGGTCGGTGGCCCGGTCCCTGCAGTCGGCGAGCCTGCCCATGCTCACCGAACTGTCCACGGACCTCGGCCTGACTGCGTTCGTCGCCGTGTGGGACCACGCGGACTGCGTGACCCTGGTGACCGTCGAGCCGCCGGCGCGCGGCGCCACGATCCGCCCCGGCACCCGTCACTCGTTCTCCGTGGGCGCGCCCGGGATCGCGATCCAGTCGGCCATCAGCGAGGAGCAGTGGAGCGCGGTCGACCCGACCTCGCCGTACCGGTCGGAGGCGCTGCGCGCGCGGGAGCTGGGGTACGCGGTCAGCCACGACGAGGTGATCCCCGACGTCGGGGCCATCGCCGCCCCGATCCGGCGGATCGGCCAGACCCCGGCCGCCCTCGCGGTGCTCTACCTCGGGGAGCGGGACGACACCGCGCAGATCGGCCGCCGCCTGGTCGAGACGGCGAATCGCATCGAGGACCAGCTGGCCTGACGGGACCGGGGGCGGCCGCTCATCCGCGACGCCTCATCTGCGCCCTGCGCCCTGCACGCTACCCCCTGCGCTCCACTCCCCTGGACGCCGCTCCCCTGCCGGCACTGCCCCGTCGGCGCGCACCGTCGTCAGGCGACGGCGTCCTCGTCCCGCGCGACGACTCGGACCGCCACACGCGACCCGTTGCGCTGCTTGACCACGTCGAGCTGGACCGGGATGCGGTGCTTCAGGTCGGCGACGTGGCTGACCACGCCGACCACCCGGCCCCGGTCGCGCAGCCCCTCGAGGGCCTCCATGACGTCGTCGAGGGACGCCTCGTCGAGGGAGCCGAAGCCCTCGTCGACGAAGAGGGTGTCGATGTCCAGGCCGCCGGCCTCCTGCTGGACGACGTCGGCCAGACCGAGGGCGAGGGCAAGGGACGCCATGAACGCCTCCCCACCCGAGAGGGTGCTCGTCTCCCGGCTGATGCCGGTCCATCCGTCCTGCACGACCAGCGACAACCCCGATTTGGCGTTGCCCTTGACCCGCGCGTCGCTGTGGTCGAGCGTGTAGCGCCCACTGCTCATCGTCAGCAGCCGCTCGCTCGCCGCCGCGGCGACCTGTTCGAGCCGGGCCGCGAGCACGTAGGACGTCAGCGTCATCCGGTACGCGTTGTCCCCGAGCCCGCGGGCGGTGTCCGCGAGGGAGCGCAGCATGCGCGCGTGGTCCCGGGCGGGTCCGACGGCCGCGAGCAACGCGGTCTCCTGCTCGACGAGCGTGGTCAGGCGCTCGTGTCCCCGGTCGAGCAGACGCTGGCGCACCTCGGCGTCCGCGACGGCCTCGCGTGCGGTCTCGACCGCGGTCCGCGCACGGTCCAGGTCCTCCGGCGTCGGCGGAACGATCTCGTCGGCCTCCTCCGCCAGGGCCGCGATGACGGCGGCGCTGGCGAAGGCCTCCTCGGCGCGATCCGAACGCCGCTGGTGCGCGGCGATCGCGGTCACCAGGCTCTGGGCCTCGGCGTCGGTCAGCAGGGCGGATCGCGCCGCGGCCTCTCCGGCCAGGCCGTGGCGCTGCAGGGCGTCCTCGAGGGCGGCGACCGCGTCGGTGCGTGCCTGCTCCGCGGTGCGCTGCGCGGCCAGCGCGTCGCGCCACCGGGCGAGGCGTTCGCAGCGAGCCGTGACGTCGACGAGGCGATCGGCCAGGGTCGGGTAGCCGGCCCGCGCGGTGGCCAGCTGGGCGTCGAGGTGTTCCGTCCGGGCCCAGGCCTCCTCCAGGCGGGCCGTGACGGCACCCACCTCGGTCCGCGCGCGCTGCGCGGCCTCCCGTGCCGCCTGTCCCCGGGACCGGACCCGCGCCAGTTCGGCGTCCTGCCGGGCGGCCTCGTCGCGGGCGGCGGTGGCCTCCTCGGCGGCACGGCGCGCGGCGTCGTGGGCATCGGTCGCCGCCGCGACGTCGGTGCCGCCGGCGACGGCTTCGAGGGCGGCGATGCGGCGGGCGACGTCCGCGGCGGCGGTCTGCGCGCGACCGGCGGCCGCCTCGGCGCCATCGAGCCGGTCTCGTGCGACCTGCTGGTCCGCCTCGGTGGGCACGTCAGCGTCCCCCGGGTCGGCGGGGTGCGGATGGTCGAGCGACCCGCACACGGGACACTGCTCACCGGCGGCGAGCCGCCCGGCCAATTCGGCTGCCGCGTGGTCGAGGCGTCGCTCGACGATGTCCAGCCAGGACTGCCGGGCATCCTGCGCGGAGGACCGCGCCGTGAGCGCGTCGCGTTCCGCGAGGTCCGCCGCACGCCGCTCGGAGACCAGGCGGGTGGCGGCGTCCAGGACGGCGGCGGCCCGCTCGACGGCGGCGGTGCGCGACTCGTGCTGGGCGGCGAGCGTGCGCGTCGCCTCCACGCGGGAGGCGAGATCGGCGAGCCGGGCCTCGGCGTCGAGGGCGGCCCGTTCGTGCTCCGCGGCGTCGGCCCGCAGCCGGTCGGCGTCCGCCTCCAGGCCGTGTCCGGTGGCCCGGATCGCGACCAGGTCCTCCTCCAGGGGCAGCCGTGCCTCCAGGACGGCGGCGTCGGAGCGCCCGACAGCCAGGGCTGCCTCGACCCGCTCGAGCCGCGCCGAGGCATCGACTCGCGTCTCACCCGCGGTTGCGCCGGAGGCGAAGGTCGGCGACTCGTCCGCGGTTGCGCCGGAGGCGAAGGTCGGCGACTCGTCCGCGGCGTCGACCGGTGTGGTGGTCACGGTCTCGACCGTTGCCGTGGTCACGGCGTCGTCCGGTGGCACGTCACCGGCGTCCCGAGCAGCGCGGGCGGCCTCCGCCTCGGTCCGGCCGGCCGCCGTCAGGCTCCGCTGGGCGCGGTCGAGCGCGGCGAGCTGGCCGCTGACGGCGGTGGCGCGCTGGTGCGCGTCGAGGCGTTCGCGGCGCGCGACGGCGTAGTCCTGCTCCGCCTCGACCGCCGCCCGTTCCCGGCGCGCCTCGGCGAGCCGGCAATGCCGCTCGAACCGCTCGGTGGCCTCGGCGCCGGCCCGTTCGGCCGCGGCGAGTTCGCCGCGACGCTCCTCCAGCGCGTCCGACGCGGTCGAGCGCGAGGTGGCGACCGCCTCCCGCAGGTCGGTCAGGGACCGGTCATGCTCCTGCTCCCCGCCCGAGTCGGTCGCCTCGTCCGACGTCGTCGAGCGGTTCGCATGATCGGGCTGGTCCGGCCGGCCCGGCTGACGTGTCGGGATCGCTGCGTCGTCTCCGAGATCGGCCTGGGGGTCACCGTCCACGGCGCGCTCGGCCGGCAGCGGGAGCGGCAGGTCGGTCCACAGGTCCCAGCCCTGCCGCACGAGCAGGTCGAGCCGGGTCTCGTCCTCCCCGACGCGTGACTCGGCCCCGGCGGCGTCCTGCGCGAGGCGCTGTTCGAGGTGACCGTAGCGGTCCGTGCCGAAGAGCTTCTCCAGCAGGTCCTCGCGTTCGGAGGGCTTGGCCTGCAGGAACCGGGCGAACTCCCCCTGCGGCAGCATGACGACGCGCGTGAACTGGTCCTTGGACATGCCGATCGTGTCGAGGATCTCGGCTCCGACCTCGTCCGCGCGCGTGCTGCGAGCGGACCAGACGCCGTCCTCGAACACCTCGAGGCTGACCTTCGCGTTCTCGGGCACGAGGCGCGACGCACCGCGCCGCGCGGGCCGCTCCCACGCGGGCGAGCGGGTGACCCGCAGCCGCCGGCCGCCCGCGGTGAAGTCGAGGCCGACCGTCGGGGCGGCGTCGGGCGCGGCGTGGTCACTGCGCAGGTTGCGCGCGTTCTGACGCTCCCCGGGGACCGACCCGTAGAGAGCGAAGCAGATGGCGTCGAGCACGCTGGTCTTGCCGGCCCCGGTGGGCCCGTTGAGCAGGAACAGGCCCTGTTCGGAGAGGGCGTCCATGTCGATGTGCTGGGCGGAGGCGAACGGGCCGAAGGCTTCGACGTCGAGAGCGTGGATCCTCATCGGGCGGCCTCCGCGAGCGAGATGGCGTCGAGCGCCGCGGTGAGCGCCTCCCGCTCGGCCTCCGACGGCGGCCGGGAGCGCACGTGGTGGAGAAACCCGGCGCTGACCTCGAGGTCGTCGGCGGCGCCGGCCACCCGGGAGCTGTACGTGGAACGCTCGCGCGGCGCTGCGCCCTGGGGGTCGAACTGCAGCACCAGGGTGTGGGGGAAGCGTTCGCGGAGGCGGTCCATCGCCATGAGGGGACGCTCGGCGTCCGTGAGCGTGATCTGGCACCAGGCGCCCTCGGCGTCCGCCTGCGCTGGGTCGGCCAGCAGGTCCTCGAGGGTCCCACGGAGGATCGCCAGCGGGCGGGTGACGGCCACGGTCACCGGGTCCACCGCGCGCAGCCCCTCCGGACCGACGTCGAGCAGCCATCCGCCCTTGGCCTGCCGCGCCTCGGAGAACGAGTACGGCAACGGGGAGCCGCTGTAGCGCACGTTCTCCCGCAGCGTCTGACGGCCGTGCAGGTGGCCCAGGGCCACGTAGTCGAACCCGTCGAACACGGGCACGGGGATCTGGCCGAGACCGCCGCTGGCGAGTTCCCGCTCGCTGTCCGACTCCTCGGCACCGGCGACGAAGGCGTGCGCCATGAGGATCGACCGCACGGGCGTCGCGTCGCGGACGGGGAACAGCGCGCCGTCGTCCTCGGTCGCCGTCGCCTTCCCGGCGGCCGGCGGGGTGTCGGCGAGCGGGGCGAGGCCGGCGAGGTGCCGGCGCACCAGCCGCAGGGCCGCCGTCATCACGGCGGGATGGCCGGGCCGCTCGACGCCGAGCCGGTCGGCGACCAGCCGGGGCTCGAGGTAGGGCACGGCGTAGACGGCGACGTCGGTGCCGTCCGCGTCGGTCAGCCGGACGGGATCGGTCAGCGCGTCCAGTCCTGTGCGCACGTGGACCCCGCCGCGGGCGAGGACCCGGTCGGCGAAGCCCAGACGGATCGGCGAGTCGTGGTTGCCGGAGGAGAAGATGACGTCCGCGCCGGCGGCCGTGAGCCGGTCCAGCGCGTCGGAGAAGAGCTGGACGACCTCGACGGAGGGCAGCGCCCGGTCGTACACGTCCCCGCTGATCAGGACAGCGCGCACGTGCTCGCGCTGCACGGTCCCGACCAGCTGGTCGACGAAACGACGCTGGTCGGCCAGCATCCCGACACCGTGGAAGGAGCGGCCCAGGTGCCAGTCCGAGGTGTGGAGGATCTTCATGCTTCCACGCTAGATCCGGCCACCGACAGAACCGCGATGCCCCGCCGCGATCCCTTCGACTGCGGGCCACGGCGGGGCATCGGGACGGTGTCGAGCGGCGTCAGCGTTCCCCGTCCCGGCGGTCGAAGAAGTCGCGCACCTCGTGCTCGGGAGCGGCGGTCGGCGCGGCGTGCCGGCCCTCCGGCTCGGCCGCCGGAGCGCCCGCATCGCCGTGACCGGAGACGGGGCCGTTCGCGTCGTCGCGACGCACCGTGACGGTGGAGCGGGCGGGGCGGTCGCCGGTCCGCTCGACCGGGCCGGGGGCCTCGTCCTCGTCGTCCGCGACGTCGTCATCCGTTCCGGTGGTGGCGCGCGGAGCGACCGGCAGGAAGCTGCGGAAGACGAGCCCGGCGAGCAGGCCGCCGAGCAGCGGAGCCGCCCAGAACACCCACAGCTGCTGCACGGCCCAGCCCTCGGCGAAGACGGCGGCGACGGTGGAGCGGATCGGGTTGATCGCGCCGTTGGAGATGGGGCCGGTGACGGCCAGGACGACGGTCAGCCCGAAGCCCGCAGCGAGCGCGGCCAGCAGGTTGTTCGCCCGGCGCGCGGTGGCACCGAGGACGACGGCGACGAACAGGGCGGTGCCGATGGCCTCGACGAGCAGCACACTGGTCAGCGGGAACTGCGTCGGCGAGTGGCTGTCGTAGCCGTTGGAGAGGGCGCTGAACACGTTGGGCAGCGTGCCACCCAGCTGCGGGTGGCCGTGCAGCACCAGGTAGAGCAGGCCGGCCGCGGCGAAGCCGCCGACCAGCTGGCCGAGCAGGTAGAACGGCGTGTGCACCCAGCGGGTGCGGCCGGCGATCGCGGCGCCGAGCGTCAGGGCCGGGTTGAAGTGGCCGCCGCTGATGTGGCCGAACGCCAGGACGCCGACGACCATGGCCAGGCCCAGCACGACGGGCCCCGGGATGCCGCCGGTCTGGACGAGCAGGCCCGAGAGCACGCCACCGAGGCCGCCGAAGATCAGCAGGAAGGTGCCGATCGCCTCCGCACCGGCGCGGGCCCACGGCCCCGCGCTGCGCGCGACGTCCTCGACCGCCAGCCCCTCCTTGGTTCCGGCGACGGGCACCGGGGCGGCGAGGTCGCCCACGCCGTCGGCGAACGAGAGGGAGCGCGCCCGACCGGCCGTCGCGGCGTCGTCCGTGGCCACGGTGCCCGTCGGCGCGGCGCCCGTGTTCACGACGTTCGCGGGGGCGGCGCCCGGGGTGGTGCGGTCGCTCGGCTGGGGGGTGCGGCCAGGATCGGCAGCCATGCAGTCCTCGATTTCGTCATCGGTCGCGGAACCGGCGTCGTTCGCGCCGGTGATCACGCGATTGCCCGTCGAGACTATCGTTTCCGTGTGTCCGCTTCGATGCCGTCCCCGGGTGGGGATGTTCACACCACGTCCTCGACGACCGGCCCCGTCGATTCCCGCTCCGCTCATGACCCTGCCGGCCTCACCGACCGGACCCGGCCCGACCACGCCGACCGCGTGCGGGGCAGCGTCCTCGCCGGCGCCCTCGGCGATGCCCTCGGCTACGCCGTCGAGTTCGACCGCTGGGCGGCGATCGCCGATCGCTTCGGCGAGCAGGGGCTGACCGACCTCGCCGACGTCGACAAGCCGGTCATCTCCGACGACACGCAGATGACGCTCTTCACCCTCGAGGCGCTCGCCGAGGCGCTGCGCTGGGCCAACGAGGGCTCGGCCGCCGACGAGCTGGCGTGCCTGTGGCTGGCCTACCTGCGCTGGTACCGCACGCAGGGCCAGCTGCTGCCCGAGGCCGCTCCCGAGCCGCCGCCGACGTGGCTCGAGTCGAATCCGCACATGCGGCACCGTCGCGCCCCGGGCAACGCCTGCCTCTCGGGCCTGGGCACCGGGCGGATGGGCACGGTCGAGCGGCCCGTCAACCCGGACTCGAAGGGCTGCGGGACGGTCATGCGCTCCGCGCCCTTCGGCCTCGTGCCGCACGTCGCGGTCGAGGACATGGTGCACCTGGCCGCGCGCGGATCGGCCCTGACGCACGGGCACCCGACCGCGGCCGCCTCCGCCGGGGCCCTCGCGGGCATCGTCGCCCGGATCGTCCGCGGCTCGACGCTGGACGACGCCGTCGCCCAGACCGTCGACGCCCTGTCCCGGGCCGGGGAGGGTGCCGCCGAGACGCACACGGCGCTGCGGACGGCGGTCGAGGCCGCGGCGGCGGACCGCGCGGACCGGTCCCCCGGTGCCGTCGTCCCCGTCGACCCGCCCCGGCTGACCGCGCGCTTCGGTGAGGGCTGGGTCGCCGAGGAGGCGCTCGCGATCGCGGTGTACTGCGCGCTGGTCGACGCCGACGAGGACCCCGCCACACACCTGCGCCGGACCCTGGTGCGGGCGGCCAATCATGACGGGGACAGCGACTCGACCGCGGCGATCGCGGGCAACATCGTCGGCGCCCTGCACGGCACGGCCGCCCTCGACCCGGCGTGGGTCGCCGCCCTCGTGGAGCGTGACGTCGTCGAGCGCGAGGTCGACGAGTTCCTCGCCGCGGTGGCCGGCGCCCGCTGACGTCGGCACGACCGCGTCGCGTCAGGGTCCGGTCAGCCGGTCAGGCGCAGGCCCTCCCCGACGGCGACGGCGTCCCGGCCGCGCGCGGGCCACGCGTCGTCCCGGGTGGAGGGCCAGTCGTCGGCGTCGTGCCGGCGGAACCGACCGTCGACGACGTCGAACAGGGCGAGCTGGCGGGGACGCGCCGGGTCCGTCGCCGCACCCGGACCCCAGGCCGTGGCCGGCAGGTCCAGGCGCGCGAACAGCGTGGCGAGGTCGGTCACCGCGTGGCGGCGGGCGACGTCGATCATGATGCCGGCGCACGCGCGCGCGTCCTCGAGCGGGTCGTGGTGCTGGAGCAGTGGAACGCCCGCCTCGGCGGCGACGAAGGGCAGCGAGTAGGACGGCAGTCGGTAGGTGCGGCGGGCGAGGCGGACGGTGCAGGCGGACCGCGCGGGGGCGACCGTGACCCCGCAGGCCCGGGCGGCCTCGATGAAGACGCCGAGGTCGAAGGCAGCGTTGTGGGCGACCATGAGGTCGCCGTCGACGAAGCGCTCGATCCGGCCCAGGGCCTCCGCCGTGGTCTCCGCGCGGGCTACGTCGGCGGCGGTGATGCCGTGGATCGCGACGTTGGCCGGTTCGAAGTGATCGGTGCCCGGCGGCGGCCGCATCAGCCAGGAGGTCTCCTCGACCACGCGCCCGTCGCGGACCTTGACCAGTCCGACGGCGCACGGGGAGCCGCGGTGGCCGTTGGCGGTCTCGAAGTCGATGGCCGTGAACGCGATTCCCACCCCGTCACGCTACCGCCCGCGCCGGTCCGTCCTCGGACACAACGCCGGACAGCACACCGGACGCCACGCCGTCCCCCGCGCTTCCCGACGGCGTGGCTGAGACCACGGTCCCGCAGAGCCGGGCCACAGCGTCCAGCCCGTACGCTTGACGGGTGACCTCGCTGCTGCCTGCCCTCGCCACCCTCCCGGTGGCCGGCATCCTGCCCGACTGGCTCGATCCCAACGTCTTCCTGCGCAATCCTGCCCTCGCCCCGTGGATCGTGCTGCTGGTCTGTGCCTTCGTCTTCGCCGAGACAGGCTTGCTGGTCGGGTTCTTCCTGCCGGGCGACTCGCTGCTGTTCACGGCGGGCCTGCTCGTGGCGACGGGCACCATCGGCGTCCCCATCGTGGTGCTCGGGCTGTGCGTCTTCGTCGCGGCCTTCGCCGGCGACCAGGTGGGTTACTACATCGGGCACCGCGTGGGACCGGCCGTGTTCCGGCGCCCCGACTCGCGCCTCTTCCGGAAGGAGTACGTCGACCGCGCCCACGAGTTCTTCGAGCGGTTCGGCGGCCGCGCCGTCATCCTCGCCCGGTTCGTGCCCATCGTGCGTACCTTCGTCCCGGTGATCGCCGGCGTCGCGAAGATGCCCTACCGGACGTTCATCACCTTCAACGTGATCGGTGCTCTGCTGTGGGGCGTCGGTGTCACGCTGCTCGGGTTCTGGCTGGGCCAGTTCGACTGGGTGGGCAGGAACATCGACGTCATCTTCATCGTCATCGTGGCGGTCTCGGTGATCCCGATCGCCGTCGAGCTGCTCAAGGCGCGCCGCACCGGCCGCCAGAGCGGCACCCGCAGCGAGACCGATCCGGTCGACTGAGCCCGGAGCGGGCCCTTCTGCCCAGCGGCTACCGGGCCGCCAGCGCGCTCACCACGTGCGGCACGAGGGCGCGCATCGCCTGGCCGCGGTGGCTGATGGCGTTCTTCTCGGCGGGGTCGAGTTCGGCGCAGCTGCGATCGTGCC
Source organism: Tersicoccus mangrovi (assembly GCF_036881825.1). NCBI lineage: Bacteria > Bacillati > Actinomycetota > Actinomycetes > Micrococcales > Micrococcaceae > Tersicoccus > Tersicoccus mangrovi. The sequence continues at coordinate 442,017 of NZ_JBAJMW010000002.1, forward strand.
CGTCCGGGCGCAGGATCGGGTCGTACCCGAACCCGTGCTCCCCGCGCGGTTCGTGCAACAGGGTGCCGCGCAGCTGCCCGTGCACGACGACGGGCTCGACGTCCGCTCCCGGGTGTCCGCCCGGCACGACGAGCGCGGCCGCACAGACGAAGGCCGCACCGCGGTGCTCGTCGTCGTCGATGTCGCCGAGCTGGGCGAGCAGCAGGCGCAGGTTGGCCTCGTCGTCGCCGTGCCGGCCCGCCCAGCGGGCGGAGAAGATGCCCGGAGCCCCGCCGAGCACGTCCACGGCCAGGCCGGAGTCGTCGGCGATGGCGGGCAGACCCGTCGCCGCAGCGACCGCGTGGGCCTTGAGCAGGGCGTTCTCGGCGAAGGTCACGCCGGTCTCGCGCACGTCGGGGGCACCGGCGGTCCCGGCGTCGATCACGTCGGTGTCGACGTCGAGCGCGCGGCCGCCCGGCAGAACAGTCCCGCGCAGCATCTCCCGCAGCTCCACCAGCTTGCCCCGGTTGTGCGTCGCGAGGACGAGGCGGGCGCTTCCGGCCCCGGTCATCGCGCCGCCGCTCACGCCTCGCCCAGGGTGGAGCGCTGGATGGCGGCGAGTTCGGTGGTGCCGGCGAGGGCGAGGTCGAGCAGGGCGTCGAGCTCGGACCGGTTGAACGGGACCCCCTCGGCGGTCCCCTGCACCTCGACGAACTGGCCGGAGCCGGTGACGACGACGTTCATGTCGGTCTCGGCGCGGGCGTCCTCGACGTAGGGCAGGTCCAGCATGGGGACGCCGTCGATGATGCCGACGCTCACGGCGGAGACCGTGTCCTTCAGCGGCTTCGCGGTGGGCTTGATGAGTTTCTTCGTGCGAGCCCAGGTGACGGCGTCGGCGAGCGCGACGTAGGCACCGGTGATCGCCGCGGTGCGGGTGCCGCCGTCGGCCTGGAGGACGTCGCAGTCGAGCACGATGGTGTTCTCGCCGAGTTCCTTCAGGTCGATGATCGAGCGCAGCGAGCGGCCGATCAGGCGCGAGATCTCGTGGGTGCGGCCGCCGATGCGGCCCTTGACCGACTCGCGGTCCGAGCGGGTGTTGGTGGCCCGCGGCAGCATCGCGTACTCGGCGGTGGCCCAGCCACGCCCCTCGCCCTTGAGCCAGCGGGGCACGCCCTCGGTCAGGGACGCGGTGCACAGGACGCGGGTGTTGCCGAACTCGATCAGGGCCGACCCCTCCGCCTGGGCGGACCAGCCCCGGGTGATGCTGATGGGGCGCAGCTCGTCAGGAGCGCGTCCGTCGGCCCTCACCACGGGCGCGATCGCGGAGGACGGAGTCGCGGCGGACGAGGCGGTGGTCGAGGCGTCAGTCATGGTTCCAGCCTAGGGGTTTCCGGCGGTGGGGTTCGGCGGGCGGACCTCAGTCGCAGCGGGCCGTCATGCCACCGTCGACGACGATCTCGCTCGACGGTGACGGTCCCGCCGCAACCGTGCGTGAGGACGCGGCGCCGTGGACCGGCACCAGCCGGCGAGAAGGGGGAACCTAGCCCCGGTCGACCCGGCCGGCGCCGTGCAGCACGAAGACGTCCCCCGCGGCCACCGTCTCGACCTGACCGGTGAACACCTCGCGGGCCTCCTCGCGGCTGCGGACCGGGTCGTTCCACACCGGCAGGTGGGTCAGGGCGAGCACGTGGGCCCCGGCCGAGCGCGCCGACTCCCCCGCCCGCAGGCCGGTCAGGTGCACCCCGCGCACGGCGTCGTCCCGACCCTCGTGGTAGGCGGCCTCGCACAGGTAGAAGCAGGCGGACCTCGCGGCCTCGTCCAGCGCCGGGCACGCATCGGTGTCGCCCGAGTAGGCCAGCACCGCCTGGGCGCCGTCGTCCCCGGGGCCGGTGATCCGCAGCGCGTACGCCTCCTCGACCGGGTGGTCCACCGGGTAGGGCGTGACCGTGAACGGGCCGATGTGCTCCGTCTTCATGGCGGCCCAGGTGTGGAACTCGAACTCCGCGTGCATGCCCGGGTCCGGCGGCAGTTCGGCCACCAGCGCGAGCCGGTCGGCCAGCATGCCCGCCGCGTACACGGGAACGGGGTGCCCGCTCCAGCCCGCCGGGTTCCACCGGAGCGCCACGTGCAGGCCGACCATGTCCAGATAGTGGTCGGCGTGAGCGTGGGAGATGATGACGGCGTCGAGCCGGTCCAGCCCGATGTAGGACTGCAGCGCCCCGAGCGAGCCGCTGCCCAGGTCCATCGCGACGTTCCAGGTGCGCCCGTCCGCGTCCTCCGCGGAGAGCAGGTAGCACGACGCCGGGGAATCGGGTCGGGGGAAGGAGCCGGCGCAGCCGACGATCGTGACGCGCACGCTCACCCGACTCCCCCGCCGGACCCGAGGCGGGTGCGGTGGATGATCTGGTCGGTCGAACGGGACGAGACGCGAGTGGGCAGCGTCATCGCGGCACGGCTCGCCACCGATTGGCGTGCCGCGGCCAGCATCTCCGGGGTGATCCGGGCCAGCGTGCCGGTGGGATAGCGGGCCGCCACGTGGTCGGCGTGCTCGACGTCGCGCACCTCGGGCCCCAGGAAGCGTCGGGCGAGGGTCTCGAACTGGGCCGGGTCCCCGGTCGCGAGGAACTGGTGCTGCGGCGGCGGCCCCCCGGCCGGCCGCGCGAGATCGTGGTCGATGAGGGCCCGGTACACGTCCTTCGCGGTCTCCTCGGCACTGGAGACGAGGGTGACGTCGTCGCCCATCTGGTAGGAGATGACCCCCGTCAGGAGCGGGTAGTGGGTGCAGCCGAGCACGAGGGTGTCCACGCCGGCCTCCTTGAGCGGCGCCAGGTACCGGCCGGCCGTCTCGAGCAGTTCGGGCCCGCTGGTGATGCCGGCCTCGACGTAGTCGACGAAGGCGGGACACGAGGCGGACGTGATCTGCAGGTGCGGAGCCGCGGCGAAGGTGTCCTCGTAGGCGCGGGAACCGACGGTCGCCGCGGTGCCGATGACGCCGATCCGCCCGTTCCGCGTCGAGGCCACCGCGCGGCGCACGGCCGGCTGGATGACCTCGATGACGGGGATGCCGTAGGCGGCGGTGTACCGCTCCCGGGCGTCGCGCAGCACGGCGGCCGAGGCGGAGTTGCAGGCGATGACGAGCAGCTTGACGCCGGCGTCGACCAGTTCGTCCATGACGCCGAGCGCGTTGGCGCGGACCTCGGCGATGGGCAGCGGGCCGTACGGGGCGCGAGCGGTGTCCCCCACGTACAGGATGGACTCGTGCGGCAGCTGGTCGATGACGGAACGGGCCACCGTCAGTCCGCCGACGCCGGAGTCGAAGATCCCGATCGGGGCGAAGCTTCGGGTGCGCGTCGAGTCGACGTCGTCGCTCGACGTCGAGCTGGGGACGGCACGTTTCATTGAAGGAAGACTAGCCGTTCCCTGAGCGCCGCCAGAACTTCACATCCCGTCTGCTTGCTCACACCGGGAACGGGAACGCAGGCCGAGGACGGCGTCAGCGGTCGAGGGCCCGCAGGAGTGCCTGCATCAGGGTGTCCTGCAGCCACGTGAGGAAGTTGTAGACGAGCGCCAGGTAGCTCTCGAGGTCCGTGGCCTCGGCCCAGTCGGTGATGCCGTGCAGCCGCGTCGCATCCTCGTCGGTGACGATGTTCAGCCGGTCGGCGAGGACGAGCCGGACGTCGTTGATGGCTCTGGAGAGGATGGTCGCCTGCTCGGGGTCGAGCTGGATGGGGTCCGACTCGATCATCAGCTGCGCCGCCTTCAGACCTGCCGTCTTCTGCTCCCGCAGGCCCCGCTCGGTCAGCCGGCGGAACTCGAGGGAGGCCTCGTCGTCCCCGTCGACCGCGTCCGGGAGCAGGCGGCGCACCGCGGTGTCCTCCGGGACGGCGGCGTCCGGGTCGATGCCGACGAGGGCCGCCAGGGGGTCCGCGTCGGGCGCCGTCTCCGGCTCGACCATGGACGCGACGTCGTGGAATAGCTTGCCCAGCAGCTCGCGCTCGGCGTCCTCGAGGGAACCGGTGATGCCGCGGCGCGTGGTACGGAATCCGTGGGCCATCAGCTCTCGTCCGCCCGGCGATAGGTGGCCCACAGGCCGTACCCGTGCATGGCGGTCGTGTCCTGTTCGATCTTCTCGCGGCTGCCGGTCGCGACGACGGAGCGGCCCAGCTGGTGCACCTCGAGCATGAGGGTGTTCGCCTTCTCCGCGGAGTAGCCGAAGTAGCTGCGGAACACGTAGCTGACGTAGCTCATCAGGTTGACCGGGTCGTTCCAGACGATCAGCACCCACGGCACGTCGGGCTGGCTGCGGGCGTCCGGATCGGTCTGCGATGCCGGCGACGAGAGCGGGGAGGTCTGCTCGATCGGGGCGGCGATGGACATTCCCCCATGGTAGTTCGCCGCGACGACCTGCGACGCCGGGCGTCGGTGGCGTGACCTAGGGTGGACCCCGTGAGTGACGCGACACCCGCGCGCCGGCCCAGCACGGCGCTGTTCACCGATCACTACGAGCTGACGATGCTCCAGGCCGCCCTGCACTCGGGGGCCGCCCATCGCCGCTCGGTCTTCGAGGTGTTCGCCCGGCGGCTGCCCACGGGGCGCCGCTATGGCGTCGTCGCCGGCACCGGTCGGCTGCTCGACGGCATCGCGGACTTCCGGTTCGGCCCCGAGCAGCTCGCGTTCCTCGAGTCCACGCGCGTCGTCAACCGGCAGACCCTCGACTACCTCGCCGACTACCGGTTCACCGGCTCGGTGCGCGGCTACGCCGAGGGCGAGATGTACTTCCCGAACTCGCCGATCCTCTCCGTCGAGGGCACCTTCGCCGAGGCGTGCCTGCTGGAGACCTACCTGCTCTCGGTGCTGAACTACGACAGCGCGATCGCCTCCGCCGCGTCCCGCATGACCTTGGCCGCCGACGGCCGGCCGTGCCTGGAGATGGGCGCGCGGCGGATCCAGGAGGACGCCGCCGTCGCCGCCTCCCGCGCCGCCGTCATCGCCGGCTTCTCCGGCACCTCGAACCTGGAGGCGGGCCGCCGCTGGGGCCTGACCACCATCGGCACCGCCGCCCACTCCTTCACCCTGCTGCACGACAGCGAGGAGGAGGCGTTCGCCGCCCAGCTGGAGTCGATGGGCCACGACACGACGCTGCTGGTCGACACGTACGACGTCGAGGCCGCGGTGCGTACCGCCGTCCGGCTCGTCGGGTCCGAGCTCGGCGCAGTGCGCCTGGATTCCGGTGACCTGGCCGTCCAGGCCCGCGAGGTGCGGGACCTGCTCGATTCCCTGGGCAACCGCGACACGAGGATCACCGTCACCTCCGACCTGGACGAGTTCGCCATCGCCGGTCTGGCCGCGGCGCCCGTCGACTCCTACGGCGTGGGCACCCAGCTGGTGATCGGCTCCGGCGTGCCGACGGCGTCCATGGTCTACAAGCTGGTCTCCCGGCAGGGCGAGGACGGCCGCTGGGTGAACGTGGCCAAGGCGTCCAAGGACAAGATCTCCGTCGGCGGCGACAAGTGGGGCATGCGCCGCCGCGACGAGGACGGCGTCGCGACCGCCGAGGTCGTCCGGATCGGCGGCCGGCCGGAGAACGACGGCGACGACCGGGCCCTGACCTGCGACTTCATCATCGACGGCGAGCTGCAGGACGGCTGGACCGGGCCGGCGGGCGTGACCCGCGCCGCGGAGCACCACGCCGCCGCCCGCGCGGAGCTGCCGCGGGCGGTGCAGTCGATGTCCCGCGGGGAGCCGGTCATCCCCACCATCGTCGAGACGGACTAGCGTCACCAGCACCAGCACCAGCACCAGCACCGAGCGCCGAGCACCGAGCGTCACCGAGTACCGCCGGCACCGTCCGGCCGCCAGAACGGAGCGAGCATGGGCAGGGCACTGATCGTCGTGGACGTGCAGAACGATTTCTGCGAGGGCGGGGCGCTCGCGGTGAAGGGCGGTGCCGCGGTCGCGGCGGCCGTGACCGGGTACCTGCGCGAGCACCGCGACGCCTACGACGCCGTCGCCGGCACCCAGGACTGGCACATCGACCCCGGCTCCCACTTCTCCGAGCACCCGGACTTCGTCACCAGCTGGCCCGTGCACTGCGTCGCGGGCAGCCCGGGCGCCCAGCTGCACCCTGACCTGGACGGGTCGGCCATCGACGTCCTCTTCCACAAGGGCGAGTACTCCGACGGCTACTCCGGCTTCGAGGCGCACGCGAGCACATCGGCCGCCGCGGGGGCACCGCCGCAGGACCTGGCCGGGTGGCTGCGCGACCGCGGCATCGACACGCTCGACGTCGTCGGCATCGCGACCGACCACTGCGTGCGGGCCACCGCCCTCGACGGCGCCCGGTCCGGGTTCACCGTCTCGGTGCTGACCGACCTCACCGCCGGCGTGGCGCCGGACGCCACGGAGCGGGCCCTGACCGAGCTGGCCGCCGCGGGCGTCAGGATCATCGACAGCAACACCGGCAGCGGCGCCGTCGATGCCGCGGACGGCACGGCCGACGGCGACACCGCGCCGGGACCGGCCGCATCGTGACCGGTAGGCGCGTCGTCGTCCTCGGCGGGTCCGGCGCGCTCGGCGCCCGGGCCGCCACCGCGATCGCCGCCCGCGGCCACGAGGTGGTGCGGGTCAGCCGGTCCACCGGCGTCAACGCGGTCACCGGTGCGGGACTGAGCCAGGCGCTCGCCGGGGCGCACACCGTCGTGGATTGCCTCAACGTGACGACGCTGCGCCGCCGCAGAGCGGTCGACTTCTTCACCGTCACCGCGCGCAACGTCGCCGACGCGGCCCGTGCGTCCGGCGTCGAGCACGTCGCCTGCCTGTCCATCGTCAACGTCACCGAGCCGGCGCTGCGGAAGGCGCTCGGCTACTACGCGGGCAAGGCGGCCCAGGACGACGTCTACCGCGGCCGGCTGCTGGAGGAGCCGGGACGGGTCGGCTTCACGAGCCTGCGCTCGACGCAGTGGTTCGAGTTCGCCGACCAGCTGCTGCACCAGCTCCGCGTCGCGAACCTGGCGGTCGTCCCGGTCATGCGCGTGCGGCCGGTCTCCGCCGACGCCGTGGCCGAGGCCCTCGCCGACGTCGTCGACGAGGGGCCGGCCGAGCGCGCCCGCACCGTCGACGTCGCCGGCCCGGACGTGCTCGACACCGGGACGATGGCGCGCCGGCTGGCCGAGCGGCGCGGCACGCCCGCGGTCGCGACCGTGCCGATGCCCAACCGCGCGCTGCGCGCCGGCGCCCTGCTGCCGCCGCCGACCGCCCGCTTCGACTCCCGCACCTTCGACGAGTGGCTGGCGGCACCGCACTCCTGAACGGCTGAGGGTTCCTGAACGGCTGAGGGCTCCTGAGAGAATCGAGGCACGCCCCGACCCCAGGAGTTCCGACCGTGAGTCCCCGCACCCTGTTCCGCCGTCTCGCCCTGATCGAGGCCGTCACCTGGACGCTGCTGATCCTCGGCATGGTGCTCAAGTACGTCACCGGCACCACGGAGCTCGGTGTGCGGATCGGCGGCGGGCTGCACGGGCTGGCCTTCCTCGCCTACCTCGCGGCCACCGTCTACGTGGCCGTCGACGGGCGCTGGTCCGCGGGACGGACCCTCGCGGGCCTCGCCTCTGCGGTCATCCCGTACGCCACCCTGCCGTTCGAGCGTTCCGCCGAGCGGCGCGGCCTGCTCGGCGATCGCTGGCGGCTGGGCCCGGGCGGACGGACGGGTGAGGTGCCGCGCAGCGCGCTGGAACGGCTGCAGGCGGCCACGCTGCGCCGGCCGGTGGTGACCGCTGTCATCGGCGCCGTCGTCGTCCTCGCCGTGTTCGGCGCGCTGCTCGTCGCCGGGCCGCCGGTCCCCCGCAGCTAGTTCCCCGCACCTCGTTCCGCCAGCTCGTCGTCTCGAGGCCGGATCGAGCATCTCTTGACGAGCTGGCGCAGAGGGTGCAGCACTACGTGCGCCCGATGAACCAGTTCTGCAGTTTCGCGAGCCGGCTCTTCAGCTGTGCCTCGTTGGCCTGCGCGACGGGCGGACCCCCGCACAGGCGCCGCAGCTCGGCGTGGATGACGCCGTGCGGGGTGCCCGAGCGCGCGGACCAGGCCGAGACGTTCTTCGCCAGCTGGTTGCGCAGGTCCTTGAGCATCCGGTGGTCGGGCACGGTCGGCGCAGCGGCGGACCCGCTGGACTTCTTGCGGCGCAGTTCCTCGGCCTGGCGCTGCCGCAGCAGGTCGCCGATTTGGTCGGCGTCCAGCAGGCCCGGGATGCCGAGGAAGTCCTGCTCGTGCTCACCGCCCAGCTCGCCGCCGGTGCCGAACTCGCTGCCGTCGAACAGCACCCGGTCGAACGACGCCTGCGACTCCAGCGCCTCGAACTTCGCCTTCGTCAGCGAGTCCGACGCCCGGTCCTCCCGGTTCGCGGCGGCCAGCTCGTCGTCGTCGAGCATCTCGTCCGACTCGACCTCGATCGTGGAGACCGGCCGGTCCAGGGCGTGATCCCGCTCGAGCTCCATCTGGTTCGCCAGGTTCGTCAGGGCCGGCACGGACGGCAGGAACACCGACGCAGTCTCGCCGCGCTTGCGGGCACGGACGAAACGGCCGACGGCCTGGGCGAAGAACAGCGGGGTCGACGTCGACGTCGCGTACACGCCCACGGCCAGGCGCGGCACGTCGACGCCCTCGGACACCATGCGCACGGCGACCATCCAGCGGCGCTCGGACTCGGTGAACTCCTCGATCTTCCGCGACGCGGCCTTGTCGTCGGAGAGCACGACGGTGGCCGCCTCGCCCGTGACCCGCTTGAGGATCGCGGCGTAGGCCTTGGCGTCGGTGTGGTCGGTGGCGATGACGAGGGCGCCGGCGTCGGGCACGGTGCGCCGCACCTCGGTCAGCCGCTTGTCGGCGGCCGCCAGCACGGACGGGATCCACTCCCCCTCGGGGTTCAGCGCCGTCCGCCAGGCGTGGGCGGTAATGTCCTTCGTGGCGCCCTCGCCGAGGTTGGCGGCCATCTCCTCGCCCTCGGAGGTGCGCCAGCGCATCTGTCCCGCGTAGGCCATGAAGATGACGGGCCGGACGACGTGGTCCTTCAGCGCCGGGCCGTAGCCGTAGGAATAGTCGGCACGGGAGCGGCGGATGCCGTCGCGGTCCTCGGCGTACTCGACGAAGGGGATCTGGGCGGTGTCCGAACGGAACGGGGTGCCGGTCAGGGACAGGCGCCGGGTGGCGGGGTCGAACGCCTCGCGCAGGCCGTCGCCCCAGGACAGGGCGTCGCCGCCGTGGTGCACCTCGTCGAGGATGACGAGCGTGTTGGCCGCCTCGGTGCGGGCCCGGTGCAGCATCGGTTTGCTCGCCACCTGCGCGTACGTCAGCGCGACGCCGACGAAGTGGTCGCCGTGCCTGCCGTCGGCGTTCTTGAAGTTAGGGTCCAGCGCGATGCCGATGCGGGCGGCGGCGTCCGCCCACTGCCTCTTGAGGTGCTCGGTGGGCGCGACGACGGCGATGCGCCGCACGGTGCGCCGCGCCAGCAGCTCGGCCGCCAGCCGGAGGGCGAACGTCGTCTTGCCGGCGCCCGGGGTCGCGACGGCGAGGAAGTCCCTGGGGTTCGTGGCGAAATACTTCTCGAGTGCCTCGGCCTGCCATGCGCGCAGCTTCTGCGCGGTTCCCCACGCGGCGCGATCGGGGTACGCGGGCGGCAGCGAGGCACCCGCGTCGGCCTGGGCTTCGAAGAGCGATTCGTTCATCACGGTGCCGCGCGGTGCGTTCCGCGCGCGGCTGCTTCCTTTCTCTCCTGCTGGTGGCCGGCGTGCCATCGGCGCGTCGACCGGATGCCGACCTTCCGGTCCGTGGCCGTGCAGCGGCGTCGGTCGGCGCGTGCGCCGGCGCCTGTCCTCAGTCGGCGCGGAGCCCGGTCCGCAGACCGGCCGCCAGGGCAACGAGGGCGAGCACGGCGAAGGCGACCCACATCAGCACGTAGACGCCCGCGACATCGGTCCGGACATCGGCCAGGTGCGCGGTCGCCACCCCGAAGAGGGCTCCCGCTCCCGCGGTGCCCACGACGCCGCCGAGCTGGTCGGCCAGCTGCATCGAGGAGGCGTTCACGCCGCGGTCCGCATCGGTCGAGTACCGCAGCGTCAGAACCCCCGCGACGGAGGTGCCGACGCCCATGCCGAACCCGGCGACCGCCCACACGATCATAGCCGCCCACAGTCCCTCCGGACCGGTCACCACGGCGGCCATCGCCGACATGGCGGCCGCCAGCAGGGCCGCGGCGAGCGCGATGAGGCGGTGCGGCGGCACCCGCGTGCGGGCCTGCCAGAACGCTCCCGTGGTCCACCCCACGGCGCCCGTGGTCAGCGTCAGGCCGGCGACGGCCGGGGGTGCCGCCTGGACGCTCGTGAGCATCAGGGGCAGGAACGCCTCGGCGCCGAAGAAGGCGACGGACAGGCCGAGCCGCGCCCACATCACCGCGGGCAGCCCGGCGCCGAACCGGAAGAACCCGGCGGGCATCAGACGCCGCAGGCACAGGGCGCTGACGACCACGGCGGCCACCGTGAGTGCGGCCGGCAGCAGCGGGCCGGCGGTTCCGACCGAGTCGTTCGCCGAACCCACGGCGGAGGTCAGGGCGGTCTGGGCGAGAAGGACGGCGGCGGCGAGCACGAGCCCGGCGATCAGCCGGCGCCGGGAGGCCGCGCCGGTCAGCTCGGGGGCAGCCGGCGCACCGGCCCCGCGCAGCTGGCGGCGGATCGCGAGGACCGCGACGACGACCACGGGCACGACGCCGACGAACACGACCCGCCACGCCCCCACCTGGGCGAGCAGGCCCGCGGCGAGGGGCCCGATCAGTGACGGCAGCACCCAGGCCGCCGACATCCAGCCGAACAGCTGCGGCTGGACGTCCTGGGGCAGACTCACGCCGATCAGCACATACACCGCGACGATCATGAGCCCGCCACCGGCGCCCGAGACGGCGCGTCCGAGGACGAGGACGACGAAGTTCCCGGCCAGGGTGCACGTCAGCAGCCCGACCGTCATCAGCCCGAGGCCGACCAGCATCGCCGGGCGCGGACCGGACCGGTCGCACCAGGACCCGGCCAACGAGGTCGCCGCGAGGGAGGCGGTGAGATAGACGGAGAAGGCGAGACCGTACGCACCGCCACCGCCGAGGTCGGCCGAGACGACCGGCATCGCCGTCGTGACCGCCATCGCCTCGAAGGCGAAGCAGGCGACGATGGCGAGCAGGCCGATCGTCAGCGCCCGGTGCGGGCGCGCGAGCGGGGAGACGGCGACCGGCGCACGGCCGTCGGGCGCGCCGGCGCCCGCGTGCCGGTCCGTCGTCACGCGGGGCGCGGGAGCATCACGGTCGCCCCCGCATCAGATGGCCTGGGACATCAGCGGCGGGGTCTCAGTTGTCCGGGCCCTCGTCGTCGCCGGGCCGCATGCCCTCGTAGATCTCCTTGCACTGCGGGCACACGGGAAACCGCTGGGGGTCCCGACCGGGGGTCCACACCTTGCCGCACAGGGCGATCACGGGCTCGCCCGAGAGGGCGGACTCCATGATCTTCTCCTTGCGCACGTAGTGGGAGAAGCGTTCGCGGTCGCCCGGTTCGAGTTCCTCGCGCTGCTCCTCGCGCTCGATGGTCGCGGTGCCACCGGCGGGACGGGACGGCTCGGCGAACGGGTCGCCGGCGGGCGGGAAGGGATCGTTGGGGAGGGACATGCTGCCATCCTACGCGGGGGCACCGACAGGATCCCGGGCCTCCCGGACCACACCGGCCCGCACCCACCGGCCCGGTCAGGCCCGCGCCGGCAGCACCGGCACCAGCAGGTGCGAGTCGAAGCGCCCGCCGGTGTGGACCACGTGGCGTCCGACGTTCACCGTCTGCGCATGCCGCGCGAAAGTGAGGTGCTCGGGATAGCGCATCACGTCGCTGCCCTGGACGACGAGCAGGAGGCTCTCCCCCGCCTCGAACCGGGTGCCCGACGGCCACACCTCGACGTCGATCCGGGTCGGCTCGCCCGGTGTGAGCGGCACCTCCCGGCGGTGCGCCAGGACCGGCATGGCGTCCGTGGACCGCTCGGCGTCGAGTTCCCGGTGCGAGGCCCGCAGCCAGCCGACGGCGACGGGGCCGTCCTCGAACTGGCCGTAGTACGGGAAGCCGACCTGGCGGCCCTGCGCGTCGAGCTTGAACAGGGCGACGAAGACGTCCATGTCCGCGGCCGCCTCGGCCGAGACCCACAGCGCCGCCTTGATGTGGCCGACCAGCTCGACCGCCTCGGGGAAGGTGAACGCGAACGTCGCGCGACGAGGTGCCAGGCCGCTGCCGAGCCCGTCGTAGCCGACCTCCTCCTCGGCGCCGGACGGCTCCCAGCCGAGCGAGCCGTCGCCGGCGCGCAGGTACAGGGGCCGATTCTCGACGTCCTCGAGCGGCCACTGCTCGGCGTCCCGCCAGGTGCCCCGGTAGTAGGCGTCGCGCACCTCGGCGCGCACCCGCGGCCAGGAGTCGAGTCCGGTGTCCGGCCGGTCCAGCAGGAAGTGGTCGAAGAACGCCCGCTGGCGCTCGATCAGTTCCGGCTCGTAGTAATAGGCCCACTTCTTCCGGCCGTGCACGTCGAGCCACTTCTGCTCCGAGGAGATCCGGCGGAAGCCCTCGAGGGTGCCACGGGAGTGCAGCCCCTGATCGGCCCAGCTGGCCACGACGTAGGCCGGCACCCGGATGTCCTCGAGCGGGGGCACCTTGGACGCCCAGAAGTCGTCGAAGAAGGGGTGCGCGGCGGTCTCGGCCTCGAGGTCCTCGATCTGCGTCGTGCCGGCGCCCCAGCGTTCCCAGATGTAGGGCCAGAACGAGGTCTCCGGGATACCGCCGTGCCGGGCGACCTCGCGGTACGTGTCGTTCCATCCCTCCCACGGGTTGATCGCCGCCAGGTGCGGCGGGTTCAGGGCGGCGACCCGCCACTGCAGGCTGGCGAGGTAGGAGACCCCGGACAGCCCGACCTTGCCCGCGCTCCACGGCTGGGTGCCGGCCCACTCGACGAGGTCGGCGAAGGCCTGCGCCTCCTCCGGCGAGTGGTAGGTGGCGCGGCCCTCGGAGTACCAGGTCCCGGGAGTGTCGGCCAGGACGAGGGCGTAGCCGTGCGGCAGCCAGTACTCCGGATCGGGCGCCTCGAATGTCGTCAGGTCGGACGTCCACTCCGGCTTCACCCCGGCGTTCGGGTAGATCTGCCCGATCGGCGCCGGATTGTGCTTCCCGTAGGGCGACCAGCTGATCAGCGGCGCGGCCGGCACGTCGGTGTCGGGCCGATAGACGTCCACGTAGAGGACGTGGCCTGCGTCGCCGAACGGCACGGCGAGATCCCGCTCGATGATCATGCCGGGGCGCCGCTCCACCCGGGGCTGCGGCGGCCGGCCCGCCCGCGACTCGGGCGTGCTGCGGGGACCGCGGAACAGGTACTCGGTCTTCTCGTTCATGACCCTCCATCGTCGTGGGTGAGGGCATCCTACGCGGGGGCACCGACCGTCCCGCGGGCGGGTTGCCGCCGTCTCGCCGTCGCGGTGCGGCACAGTGGGCGGGATGGACATCTCCGTCAAGGCGGTGCTGCTGGACGAGCGGAACCGCCTCCTGCTCGGCCTGAACCCTCGCGCGGAGTGGGAGCTGCTCGGCGGGCGCGCCGACCCCGGCGACGCCGACCCGGCCGCCACCCTGCACCGGGAGCTCCGGGAGGAGGCGGGACTGGCGGTCACCGTCGGGGCGCTCGTCGACGTCTGGTACTACCGGCCCGAGCCGTCCCGCAGCGACGCGCGAGTCGCCGTCGTCTCCTACCTCGCCCGGGTGGTCGGCACGTCGGCCGCCGTCGCGAGCGAGGAGCACGGGCGGCTGCGCTGGTTCGCGCTCGACGAGGTCGACGGCCTGCCGATCCCGGAGGGCTACCGGGCCACCGTCCGCCGGGTCCGCGAGGCGCTGCGCCGGGCCTGACCCCGCACCGAGTTCACCGGCCGATCCTCAGCGGATCGCGGCGACCTGGGCGTACAGCTCGGGGGTGCGCCGATCGAACCAGCGGCCGCCGATCCGCACCCCGAGCGTCAGGAACACGACGCCGAGCACCGGCCCGACCACGAGGCCGAGCCACCCCACGAGCGCCGGACCACCGGCCATCGCGACCGCCAGCAGCACCAGCGCCGGCGAGCACAGCACCGCCATCACGCCGATGCCGCCGAACTGGATGAGCATGGGGAAGACGCCGGCGCCCTGCCGCGCCCGGAAGGGGCTCTCCCCCGGCGCCGGCACCGGGTAGACCCAGCGGGCCGAGACGATGCTCGCCAGGCCGAGCCCCGTCAGCAGCACGCCGATCGTCGCGCCGGTCAGGGGAGGCAGCAGGTCCCAGCGCCCGCTGACCGCCACCGGGGCGAGGACGACGACGGCGAGCAGCGGCACCGCGATGGCCAGGCACCCCAGCACCCGTCCCCACCGGTCCGACGAACCCGGCACGCCGGAGGCCACGTGCAGCCAGAACGCCGTGTTGTCGTAGGAGATGTCCGCCGAGATCGCCCAGCCGAGCAGGAATGCGACCATCGGCCCGGTCCACAGCATCAGCCCGAAGCTGCCGGTCTGCGTGCCGACGAACCAGAACACGATCGGCAGCAGCGGCACGACGACGAGGCTGCCCCCGTAACGCGGGTCCTTCAGCCAGTAGGTCAGGCAGCGGGCCGCGACGGCGGCGATCCGGCCGTCGGCCATCCCGAGGACCCCGAGACGGCCTCCGGCCCGCGCGCCCGAGCCGGTGGCCGGCGGGTTCACCAGGGCCCGGGCGAGGGTGGCGCGCCAGATCACCAGGAGGACGCCGAGGGTCGCGAGCGCGATGACGGCCTGCAGCGCCGCCACGCCCGGCGCTCCGGTGAGAACGGACCCGCCGATCGCCCACGCGGCGCCCAGCGGCGTCCAGCCGAGAACCGCGGCGATGCGTCCCAGCAGGGCCGGCACGTCCGGGTTGTCGGAGACCGCCGAGCCGATCGAGCCGATGATGGGCCCGAGCAGCACCAGCGGGACGAAGGCGACGATGCCGGCCACCTCACGGAACCGCCGGGACGCGGTCAGTCCGGTCAGCGCCGTCGCGACCACCCGGGACGCCGCGACGCACGTGAACAGGCCGAGCACCGCGCCGACGAGGGCGGCGAGTCCGCTGAGCGGGTCGCGGGCGACGGGGATGAGGCTGAGCAGCGCGAGGATCGCGGTGGCGAGGCCGGGGATGCCGATCAACGAGGCGATCGCGAGTCCGGTCACGAGCGCGCCGACCGGCACCGCGTAGGTCGCGAAGCGCCGCGGGTCGAGCGTCATGTCCACACCCGAGGCGACGAGCGGGACGATCGCCCAACCGGCCACGAGCAGCGAGCCGCCGATGACGACGACGGCGGCGGCCACGTCAGGTCCCGTGAAGCGCAGGGCCACGAGACCCGCGCCGACGAGCGTGATCAGGAACAGCGCGTACAGCCCCGCGAGCACGAGGGCGACGATCTGCCAGGGGCTGCGCTTGAGCCCGTTGACGAACAGCCGGGCCTTGAGGCGGATCAGATGTGCAACCACGACAGGCCCTCCCCCGAGGTGCGGCCGCCGACCATGGCGACGAACCGGTCCTCGAGGCTCTGCCCGGCCCGGACCTCCTCGACGGTCCCGGCGGCCAGGACGTTGCCGGCGGCGATGACGGCGACGTGGTCGCACATCCGCTGGACGAGGTCCATCACGTGGCTGGAGACGATCACGGTGCCGCCCGAGTCGACGTAGGAGTGCAGGATCTGCCGGATGTTGGCGGCGGAGACCGGGTCCACGGACTCGAACGGCTCGTCGAGCACGAGCACGGCCGGGGCGTGGATCATCGCGGCGGCCAGGGAGATCTTCTTCGTCATGCCGGCGGAGTAGTCGACGACGGGGGTGCCGGCGTCGGCCGTGAGATCCAGGGCCGTCATCAGGTCCGCCACCCGCTCGGCGACGGTGGCCCGGTCCATGCCGCGCAACAGCCCGGCGTAGGTGACGAGCTGCTCGCCGGTCAGCCGGTCGAAGAGGCGCACGCCGTCGGGCAGGACGCCGAGAGTCCGCTTGGCGGCGAGCGGATCGGCCCACACGCCGAGGCCACGCACGAGCACGCTGCCCTCGGTGGGGCGCAGGAGGCCGGTGGCCATGGACAGCGTCGTCGTCTTCCCCGCGCCGTTGGGACCGACGAGACCGTAGAAGGAGCCGGCGGGCACGTCCAGGCCGATGCCGTTGACGGCGACCTTGCTGCCGAACACCTTGACGAGGGACCGGACGGACAGGGCCAGCCGGTTCCGCTCGGGACCGTCCGGGGCCAGTGGCGCCCACGGTCCGAGCGGCCGGGCCTGGTCAGGCGTGGCGGGTTCCCCCTGGCCGGGCTCGCGGGTGGCGCCGGACGTTGCGTCGGGGGCCGGCTCTCGGGTGGCGCCGTCGGGCGTGACGTCGGCGGCCGGCGGGGTGGCCGATTGCGTCGTCGGCGGGGTGGTCGGCTCGGTCGAGGGGTGGGCGGCACGGTCGTCCATGGCCTCAGCCTAGAGCTGGCGGTGCCACCCGGCACGGAGACCTGCGTGGGACGAGGCGCCGTGAGTCAGCGGTTCCCGCCCGACGGCCATGCTCAAAGAGCACCCTCCTCGGGCGAAACCGGCTGACTCACCGGTCTCCACGGGTGAAACCGGCTGACTCATGTGGGACGAGGGCGGAACCGGCGGACTCGGCACGCAAGGGTGTGGCGCAGCCGGCGGCGGGGTCCAACACTCACCGTGAGTCAGCGGTTCCCGCCCGAAGGCCATGCTCAAAGAGCACCCTCCTCGGGCGAAACCGGCTGATTCAGCGGGTGGTGCTCAGCGAGAAGCGACGCCCGGCGGCCGGCACTCAGAACAGGACGCGGGCGAGCGCCGACCGAGCGCGGGTCACGCGGGGATCGGCCGAGCCGACCACCTCGAAGAGCTGGACGAGCCGGGCGCGGGCGGTCTCCTTCTCCTCACCGGCGCTGCGGCCGATGAAGCCGATCAACCGGGAGAAGGCGTCCTCGACGTGGCCACCGCTCAGGTCGAGGTCGGCGACGGTGAGCTGGGCGTCCAGGTCGTCGGGCCGCTGCGCCGCCGCCGCGCGCACCGCGTCGGCGTCCTTGCCGTCGAGGCGCTGCAGCAGTTCCACCTGGGCGAGGCCGACCGCGGCATCGTTGTCGGCCGGGCTCTCGGCGAGCGCCCGGCGGTAGGCCGCGGCGGCCCGGTCATAGTCCCCGGCGTCGATGGCGTCGACCGCCTCCTGGTGCAGCGGCGGCAGCGGCGGCTCGGCGTCGGCCTGCTCGCCGTCGCCGGGCTCGCCCGTCTCGTCGCCCCCACCGAGGCTGCCCGTGACCCCGTTGGCCTCGGCCACCTGGAGCAGTTCGTCGAAGAACGCGTCGATCTGGCTGGCCGGCTGCGCGCCGGTGAACAGCGGCACGGGCTGGCCCTTGACCAGCGCGAAGGTGGCCGGGACGCCCTGGACGGCGAACGCCTGGGTGATCTGCGGGTTGGCGTCGACGTCGATCGTGGCCAGCGCCAGCCGGCCCCCGCGGGCGTGCACCCGCTCGCCCATCAGGTCGAGCATCTGCAGCGAGGTCTCGCTGTAGTTCGCCCACAGCTGCAGGATGACGGGCACCTGGCCGGAGAGTTGCGCGAGCTGGTTGATCCGCGCGTCGCTGCCCTCGACGACCCACGGGGACGGCGTCCCAGCGCCGCCCGCCGACCCCGGTGCCGGTGACCCGGCGGCAGGCTCGGGGCGCTGCGCCCGGGCCTTGAGCGCGGAGAGGTCCACCGCGCCGCGCAGATTCATGGACGAGGGCACCGGCTGACCGGGGCGAGGAGTGGTCATGCCCCACAGCCTAGCCAGCGGCCCGCGCGCGGGCACATCGGGCGGTACCGGCCAGGAGCGACGGGTCAGGTGCGGCTCAGCGACGGGTCACGGACAGCAGCTCCTGCGCCGCGCCGATCACCTGCACCGCTTCGTGCGAGCCGGCCGGCGGCACGTAGAGCACCACGGACTCGCCGTAGGCGATGTCGACCGGTGTGCGCGACTGCCCGGTGCCCGCGAGCGCAGCCAGCTCCGAACGCAGCGTGAGCCGTCCGTTCCTGTCCTTCGGGGTCACCGAGACCGCGTTGCGCAGGGTGCCGATCACCAGGGCACCCCTGTCGGAGGTCTGCAGCACCCGTGTCTGCGTGGCATCCGGCGTGTGCCGGCCGCTGATCCGGGCGCTCGGGTTGGCCTTGACGGCAGCGGCCTGGCCGGCGATCAGCTGGTCCACGAACGGGTTCTTCGCGACCGCGCCGGTGTAGGCGGTGCGCCCGGCTGTCAACACCGCGGCCACGGAGGTCAGGGCCGCCCGGGGCGTGCTGGTCAGGCCGTCGGCACGGGAGGGGTCGAGGGGGCGGACGGCGACGGCGTCCGACCCGGCCTGGGGGAACGTGGTGCCCGGCAGCAGCCCGACGGCCGAGACCACGCGGTAGTTCTCCCGCGGCGAGGTCTGGGTCAGGGTGAGGATCTGCGGCACGGTGCTCGCGGCTGCCCTGGTCACCAGGACGACGGTCCGCGGCCACGTGGGGCTCGTCGTGATCATCGGGACGAGGACGGGACCGGCGTCGATCCGCGCCGGGGCCCGGTAGGTGGGCGCCTTCGCACGGATCCGGTAGTTCGCGGTCCGCTCGGTCAGCGCTCCACCGGCCATCCGTGCCTGCAGACCCGCGGCCGAGCGGGCGCCGTAGGCCCTGCCGACCACCGAGGCGACCGATGCCATGATCCGGTCGACCTGGTGCGGCTGGAGGGCGACGTCCGCGGAATCCAGGTCGGTGGCGGCGGAGGTGGAGGTGGCGGTGGACGGGACAGTGGTGGACGGGACGGTGGTGGCGGCACCCGTGAGGGATGTCGAGGGGCTGTCGGCCGCCTGCGCCGCCGTCACGCACCCGGTGGGCAGCAGCCCGGCCGCGAGGACGCCGGCCACGGAGCTCACGACCACGGGCCGCACCGGCAGGACGCCGCGCCGCGAGGTGGTGCCGCCGGACCGAGCATCGGACGAGGCGGCACCGGACGAGGCAGCGCCTGATGACGCCGCCGTCGTCCGCCCCGTCGCACCCCGGCGCGGAGCCGGAGCCGGGACGGCCGCGTGCCGACCGCGGCGGGAAGCGGGCGCCGCCGGCCCGCGTCGCCGGAGGATGAGCAGGGCGAGACCGGCGACGAGCGCGATGGCGCCGAGGATGATCAGGGGAGCTGCCCACGGCGTGGACTGGTCGTTGTGCCAGGAGACGGTGACGTCGGTGGGCGCGGCGGCGGACCCGTCGGCCGTCAGCAGCAGGGCCCAGTCCCCCGCCGCGGGGGTGGTCCAGGGGCGGCTCAATTCACCCGTCGCACGCTGGGCGCTGACGAACAGGTCGGCTCCGGACGGGTCGGGCACCCGGGCCTCCCCCGCGGTCGGCTTCGCGGTCAGGCGACCGTCCCGGCCCGTGACGGTCGTGTGCGCGGCGCGGCCGACCCAGGCGTCGACGTCGGAGGCACGCCCCTGGGCGACGGTGAAGGCGCCGGCCCCCTTGACCGAGACGGTGACGTCCGTGCGGCGGCCCAGATCCGCGACGCCACCCTCGATGACGGTCACGGGCGCCGCCGCGGACGGCGCGGGGGCCGAGGCGGAGAGCGTCGCGGGCGGGAGCCACCACGTGCGCATTCCGATGCCGGCCACCAGGGCGAGCGCTCCGAGCACGATCAGCAGGATCGCTCCGATGCGTCGCGCGCTCGTCATGGGTGCGCTCGTCCTGGGCACGGTCTTCTCCCCCGTCATCACTGGTCTCATCCGTTCCGGCGTCGTCTGCCTGGTCTCAACCATCTCGGCAGGTGTGGTCACTGCCGGGTGCTGGACCCCGGACGCGCGCGTCCGCGCGTGTCCCGCGCGCGGAACGGCCCGTCAATGGTAACCATGCGTGGTCAGGCCGACGAATCACCGGGCCGATCACGACGTCCGGGGGCGTGCTCGGCCGACTCGACTGGACCGGGTGCCGCTTCGGCAAGCACACTGATCTTCGGTGCCTGCCCAAGCGGCGGCCGGGGCCGGAGGGAACGACGACGACACGAGGAGCGCCGGTGGACACGGAACGCGATCGACCGGACGAGGAGCCGAGGCTGTCCCCGCCGCCCGCGGGGCCGGCGACGGCGGTCGGCCCCCGGGCGACCTGGTGGCGCCGGGCGGCCCAGCGCGTGATCCGGCCGATCCCGGGCGCGCAGCCGCGACGCCGCTTCGATCTGCCCCCGGACGTGGAGGCGGTCCAGCACCACTACTTCGACGCCGACGGCAACGAGGTCGACCCCGAGGACCTCACCTACGGCACGCCCGGGCCCCTCGGCACGGGCCGCAGCCCCCTGTACTGGGGCTTCCTCGGCACGGTCGGCGTCGGGATCGCGCTCGGGGTCTACTACGTCGTCACCTCCAACACCCAGCTGCTGCTGTGGATCGCGGCGGCACTGTTCATCTCGCTCGGCCTGGAGCCGATCGTCCGCTGGCTCGAGGCGCACCGCGTGCCGCGCCCGCTCGGCATCATCGGCGTCCTGCTCGTGCTCGCGGGCGGCATCGCGATCTTCATCGCGACCCTGATCCCCACCATCGTCAACCAGACGACGCAGCTCGTGCAGGCCGCGCCCGGCTTCGTGCAGAACTTCCTCAACTCGGACCTGTTCCACCAGATCGACAACCAGTTGAACGTGCGCTCCTGGGCGGAGGGCGAGGCGCAGAAGTTCTTCTCCAACTCCTCGGCCGTGAGCTCGGTGGCCGGCGGGGTGCTGGGTTTCGGCACCGCGATCGTCAACTCCCTCTTCGGCACGCTGATCGTCCTCGTGCTCACCCTCTACTTCCTCGCCTCGATGCCGGCGATGAAGCGGTGGGCGTACCGGCTCGCGCCCCGCTCCCGCCGCGCCCGGGTCGAGACCCTCGGCGAGGCCATCACCGACGGCGTCGGCAACTACGTGATCGGCCAGGCCGTCGTCGCCCTGGTGAACGCGGTGTTCGCGTTCATCGTCATGACGATCGTCGGCGTCCCGTTCTCGGCGCTGCTCGCGTTCCTCGTCGCCCTGCTCGCCTTCATCCCGCTCGTCGGCGGCATGATCGCCGGGGTGCTCGTGTCGCTGATCGCCTTGACCGCGGGCTGGCAGACGGCCGTCGCCTACGCCATCTGCTACTTCGCCTACCTGCAGTTCGAGGCGTACTTCGTCTCGCCGCGCATCATGCAGCGCGCGGTCGCGGTGCCCGGCGCGGTCGCGGTGATCGCGGTCATCGCGGGTGGCTCCCTGCTCGGCGTGCTGGGCGCGCTGATGGCGATCCCGACGGCGGCCGCGGTGCTGTTGCTCGTCCGCGAGGTCTTCATCGCCCGGCAGGACCGGCTGTGAGGCGCTGAGTCCCTGAGGCGCTGAGCGCGGTCGTCAGTCCGCCACGGTGGCGACCGGCCCGTCGAACGTCGACGGCAGGGTGACGACGCCGGGACCGCGCACGACGTCGACGATCTCCTGCAGCACGCGTCCGACGTACTTCTCCCCGACCCACAGGTGCTTGGCGCCGTCGACGCCGGTCAGGTCGCACTGCGGCACGGCCGCGAAGCGCTCGGTGGCCTCGGCGGGCCGGAGGAAGTCGTCGTGCTCGGGGACCAGGACGCGCAGCGGCTTGCCCGCCTCGCGCCACCGCGCCAGGTCCGCGTCGCCCGCACGGCGCAGCGGCGGGGAGAGCAGGATCGCGCCCTCGATCCGGTCGACGACCGGCGCGACCGCCCCGTGCTTGAGTGCGAGCTCGGTGCCGAAGGACCACCCGACGAGCCACCGGGCGGGCAGCCCGCGGGCGACGGCGAAGGCGGTCGCGGCGTCGACGTCGGCGGCCTCCGTCTCCCCGTCGCCGAACTCGCCCTCGCTGCAACCGCGCGGAGAGCAGGTGCCGCGGGTGTTGAAGCGCAGGACGGCGAGGTCCGCGAGCGCGGGCAACCGGTAGGACGCCTTGCGGAACACGTGCGAGTCCATGAATCCGCCCGCCGTGGGCAGCGGGTGCAGGGTGACGAGCGTGGCGACCGGATCCCGGTCGGCCGGGAGCGCGAGCTCCCCGACGAGGGTCAGCCCGTCGGAGGTGTGCAGCTCGATGTTCTCGCGCCGGGCCGGCAGCACCGTCGCCGCCCGGATCGGGGCCGGCTCGGTGCCGGCGTGGAAGTCGAAGGTCGGGGCGGCGGACGTCACCGGGCCAGTGTAGCGACGGGCCGGACGCCGCCCGGGACACGAGTCCGGCACCCGACGGCGACGCGCGAGCGGCCCTGAGGCGCGTCCGCACGCACGCCGGACACGGACGTTGGAGGGTGCCGGTGACGGTAACCGCCGATGGTCAGCGGTAGGCGCGCCAGCACCGTTCGTGCCAGTGCCGCCGGTCGGCCGCGGCGGCCTCGTCGCCCATGATCCAGTCCGCCCGCCACGCCACGACGTGCGCGGTGCCCGGGAGCACGGCATTGCCGCACCCGGGGCACACGTACGTCTTGACGGCGCGCTGGGCGCTCACGGGCGCGACGACGAATTCCCCGTGCCGGGTGCTCTCGGTGCGGCGGATCGCGCCGAGCGCGTTCTCGACGTCCCGCGGTTCGGGCGCCGGACGACGCCCGCGGCGCACCGAGGGCCGCGGGGCACGGGACGGTCGGTTGGAGCGGGGCACTCCCCCATTGTGCCGGGCCGGCCCCCGGGAGCGGATCCCGGCGGAGACGCCCCGGGTCACACGCCGGCCCGGGGTCAGCAGCCGACCGCGGGCGCCCGGGCCGACCGGTAGAGTCGAACGGTGCGTCTGACCATTGCCCGTTGCTCCGTCGACTACATCGGGCGGCTGCGCGCCCACCTGCCGCTGGCCACGCGCCTGCTGGTGGTCAAGGCGGACGGCTCGGTGCTGGTGCACTCCGATGGCGGCTCCTACAAGCCGCTGAACTGGATGAGCCCGCCCGCGACGCTGCGGATCAGCGAGCCCGACGAGGAGGCCGCGGCCGCCGGTGCCGTGAGCATCTGGACCGTGCAGCACGCCAAGAGCGACGACCGCCTCGTGATCACGATCGAGGAGATCCTGCACGAGAGCACCCACGACCTCGGCGTCGACCCCGGCCTGATCAAGGACGGCGTCGAGGCGGACCTGCAGCGCCTGCTCGCGGCGCAGATCCACACGATCGGCGTCGGCTGGTCCGTCGTGCGCCGGGAGTACCCGACGGCGATCGGCCCGGTCGACATCCTCGTCCGGGACCAGGACGGGTCCACCGTCGCCATCGAGATCAAGCGGCGCGGCGACATCGACGGCGTCGAGCAGCTCACCCGGTACCTCGAGCTGCTCAACCGCGACCCGCTGCTGGCCCCGGTGCGCGGGATCTTCGCGGCACAGCAGATCAAGCCGCAGGCGCGCGTGCTGGCCACCGACCGCGGGATCGACTGCGTGACCCTCGACTACGACGCCCTGCGCGGGGTCGACGACGCGGACACGCGCCTGTTCTGACGGGGCTGTCCGACGGCCGTTCATGGCCCGCAGGTGCCCCTGACAGGCCTCGAAACCACGCCGCGAAGCGCGTTGACCCGGCCCTTCCGATGTGTTTTGCTTGGGGACGTCTTTGTGGTTGGAATTTCCGCTCGCAAGGCCGTTGCGAGCGATGATCCGCAACTGAGCCCTCGGCTTCGTGTGCGTCTCCTCGTCAGTAACGATGATCGGCACGAGGTGTGCCGGTTTTCACCGCACCATCATGAGGAGAAATTCGATGGCACAGGGAACCGTCAAGTGGTTCAACGCTGAAAAGGGTTTCGGGTTCATCACCCCGGACGATTCCGATGGCGACGTCTTCGTCCACTACTCGGAGATCCAGACCAACGGCTTCCGCACCCTGGACGAGAACCAGCGCGTGTCCTTCGAGATCGGTCAGGGCCAGAAGGGCCCGCAGGCCACCGGCGTCACCGTCATCTGATCTCAGCATCACCGCGAGAAGGCCCCCGGCAGCACGGCTGCCGGGGGCCTTCTCATGTCGGCGGTGCGGTTCTCGCGGGGACGGCTCACGCCCGTGGCGCCGCCGGCTCCGCCGGGCGGTCCTCCGGCGTCGGCGCCAGCCCACGCAGCAGGCGGCCCGCCTGGCGCAGGGTGAAGCCCGGGGCGTAGGCCTCGGTCAGGGCCCGGGCGATGCGCGGCAGCTGCAGCGGATCCGGATAGGCCAGGTACCAGGCGCGGTGCGCCGGGGCGAACCGGCTCTTGAAGGCGGCGAGGGCCGCGAACCCGTAGGCCGGTTCGAGCAGGCGCCGCAGGGTGCCCTGCAGCCGCTCGACCGTCGTCGTGTCACCGCCCTCCGCCGCCCGCTGCGGGTCCACCGCCAGGGGCGAGCCGGAGAGGGAGATCGTGGCAACCTCGTCGCGGAAGTGCAGCACCGCCGAGGCGATGAGGAACTCCATGACGCCGTTGAACCCGGTGGGATCCCGGCGCATGAAGTCGAGCGTCCAGCTGACCACCTCGCCGTCGGCGTGGACCGGCAGCCACGAGACGACGCCGTGCACGCGCTCGTCGTCGTCCACGGCCAGGCACAGCGCCACGTCCGGGTCGGCGAGCTCGGCCACGCCACCGAGGGTGAACCCGAGCTCGGGCAGCGCCCGCTCGGCGACCCACGCCTCGGAGATCTCCCGCACCTGGGTGCGGGCGCCGATGGGCAGCTCGGGCCAGCGGTACCAGCGGGCGCGCACCCCGATCCGCTCGGCCCGGTTCAGCGCGGTGCGCACGTTCTGCCACCGCTTGCCGGTGAAGGCGAGCCCCTCGATGTGCAGCTCCGTCTCGTCCGCCACCTGCATCGACCGGAACCCGAGCGGCCGGACCGCGGCGACGAGTTCCTCGGGCACCGAGTACAGGCAGGGCACGACGCCCTCGGCCGCGCACCAGCGGGTGAAGCCCGTGACGGCGTCCGCCCAGTGCGCCCGCTCCCCGATCGGCCCGCCCACGGTCAGCGCGACGCCGTGGTGGCGCTGGTAGGCGACCGCCGCGGTTCCGTCGGGCGTGAACCAGTAGCTCGTGCCCGGCCACAGCGTCATCTGCGAGAGCGATCCCCCGCCGACGCGCACCAGCTCGGCCGCGCGGGCCGTCACGGTCGCCGTCGCCCGCTCCGCGCGGCGTCCGCTGCGGACCAGCACCGCGAGGCCGACGATCGTCACCGCCCAGAACACCGCTCCCCCGGTCGCGAACAGGAACCCGCTGACGGCGCCGTGCGGCTCGACGGCGACGGCGAAGCGCGGCGGGAACGGATACGGCACGAGCATCCGCAGCAGGCTGCTCCACAGGGACCACCAGGGGTGCTGGTGCCGGTCGGCGTTGCCCTCCGCGTACCACGCGAGCGTGTAGAGGCCGCCGACGGCGAGCAGGGACGCGCCGACGACGGCGAACACCCGGCGCCCGGCGCCCGGGACGGCGTCCCGGGTGAAGAACCGTCGCTGGAGGACGAGCACGACGGCGAGGACGACCGGGACGAGCACGCCCGGCAGGGTGGCTTCGATGGCCTCGAGCCGGCCCGGGGGCAACCGCCCGTCCCGCAGCACGAGCAGGGAGAGCAGGTGCAGCGCGGTGCCGGCGAGGACGGCGATCGCCACCTGCGTCGCGACGGCCATCCACAGGGCGAGGCGGCTGCCCGTGCGCATCCCCCACGCGCTGACCAGCAGCAGGGCGAGCGGGGCGAGGGCGAGGGCGACGCTGCCGGGCCCGGTCAGGACCGCGCTGTGGGTCACCTGCGGACAGGTCAGGTCGACGGCGACCGAGCAGTTGCGGCTCAGGTCCTGCGCCGACGGCAGCGGGGTGACGATCCACTCCCGCAGTTGCGCGAGCGGCCCGGCGGGCGCGTGGGCCAACCCGGCCAGCAGGGGGCCGGTCGCGAAGACCGCCACGACGAGCGCCAGCAGGGTGCGGCGCTCCTGCGCCGTGGCGACGAACAGGCCGGCGCGCTCGGCCGGTCCCCGCGCGACGCGGCCGAGCAGCAGGCCGAGGAGCACGCCGAGCAGGCTGAGCACCGACTGCGGGTGGGCGACGTAGAGCAACATCGTGATGGCGACCGTGGAGGACACGAGGCGCAGCCGCCGGCGCCACAGGGCACTGATCCAGGCACTCGCCGTCATCACCGCGGTCAGCGCGGCGGCCCACGGGCCGAACAGCGGCAGGTGGCGCAGCGCACCGAGCCACTCGGCACCGAGCTGGTCCGCAGCCGCGGTGATGGCGAAGGAGGCCACGATGGTCAACACGTGGCCGATCGCCGCGACGACGGCGGTGCGCAGGGTGCCCATCGTCGTCTCGGCCAGGCCGACGAGGCCGAGGATGAGCCCGGTCACCGCGAGGTAGGAGACGATGTTGCCCGCGAACAGGGGCGACGTGACGAACGTCCACCAGCGGCCCGCGACGAGGTCGCCCGGGGTCACCGCGATCGCCCCGACGACCTGCGGCGACGGACCGTTGGCCAGTGAGCCGGTCAGGACGGCCGCGATCCAGATCGCCACGGTCCAGCCGACGGCGAACGGCGTCCGGCGCGCGTGCGTCACGAGCCAGGACGCCGCCGTGCGGGCTCGGCGTGCCGCCCGAGAGCGCCGGTCCGCCGCCGCGGACGGGGGCGGCGCAGCGGTGGGCACGCGAGAACTCATCGGCCGAGGCCCAACGCCGGCGCGAGGAACGTCAGGCCGTCGAGGACGCCGACACGCCCCATCTGGTAGGAATGCCCGGCCACGGGGATGACCTCTCGGTGGGTGCGCATGCCTGCCTTCTTCGCCGCCGCGTCGAGCACACGCGCGTTGGCCAGGTACACGCTGTCGGCATACCCGGCACCGAAGAACGCCCACGACGAGCGGTACGGGTGCTCGTGGAGCAGCGTCAAGGGCACCTGCCGCATGAACGCCGCCGTGTCACCGCCGAACGCCTGCGCGACGGTCTGAGCGCGGTCCACGGCCAGCGCCGGCTCCCGCTCGGAGGCGAGCGCCAGGATGTGCCGGTAGCGATCGTTGTGGCGGGTGACCATCTGGACGGCGCAGGTGCCGCCGAAGGAGAAGCCCCCTGCGGCCCAGTGCTGCGGGTTGTTGTCGACGTCGAGGGTGCGGGTGATCCAGTCCGGCACGTCGACGGACATGTAGGTGTCCGCGGCGCCCAGCGGCGTGTTCATGCACATCGTGTTGTTGTACGGCGAGCCGAGCGGGTCGGGGATGACGACGACCGGGGCGAGGCCGTGGTGCCGGGCGGCGAAGGTGTCGATGGTCGCGCGGATCTCCCCGGTGTTGGCCCAGGACATCGGGCTCCCGGGCTGACCCGAGACGAGCACGAGGACGGGCAGCTTGGGGCGCTTGTGGAGCAGGTACGCCCCGGGCAGGTAGACGAGCGCCGGCCGGCCGGTGAAGTGGGAGACGGTGCCGGGAATGGTCACCTGGCGCAGGATGCCCGTCCTGGCCATCCCGGCGGGAGCGTCCCAGCCCGCGTCGACCGCACCGCTCACGGAGGCGGCCGCGCCGTGCCGCATGAGAGCCGACGGAATGCCCTGCACCACCTTCGGGGACTGCCCGAGCAGGTCCGCCGCGGTGGTCATGAGGCCGTAGTAGCCGTTGATCTGCAGCCCGGCGATGGAGGCCACGAGCACGAGCGCGACGGGGGCGACGGCCACCCGCCACCAGCGGAAGGGACGCACGACGAGCGCGAGGGCCGCGAGCAGCAGGCCGCCGACGCCGACCGCGCCCCACAGCACCACCTCGTCGGGCAGGGCCTCGGGCCACACGTCGAGCACGTTCACCAGGAGGGCGCTGATCCCGTAGGCCGCGCCGATCGCCACCGGCACCACGAGCAGGACGGCCACCCACCACCACCACCGGGCCCGCCGGCGCACCACGAGTGCCAGCGCGCCGAGGATGGCGAGCACCGCGATCGTCGCCGGGAACCACCCGTCGATGATCGACACGTGCGCCAGCCATGCGTTCATGTGTTGCGTCCCTCCGAACCGTGATCAGACCCCGTCGTAGGGTAGGTCGGCGGCTCGGGAGGAAACCGGACGTGCACCGCGCGCGAGCCGAGTGCCGTCCGGGAAGTCACTGGGAATCTTGACGCGCTCGGCGTGGCGTCAGTTCCAGTTGCCGACGCGCCGGGAGGGCCCCGCCTCGACCCAGGACGAGAGGCCTGCCCAGGCATCCCGGGACAGCGCGATGAGGGTCTGGTCGCCGTCGTGCTCGACCGTGCCGATCACGGCACCGGGCTGGACGCTGCGCCGTTCCGTCTCGGTCGGCTCCCGCCAGCCGAGCAGGTCCAGCCGCGGCCGGCAGAACTCCTCGACGGCCGCCGGGCTGACCGAGAACATGCGCAGCCACTGGAGCGAGTTGTCCTGGTAACGGCAGACGCCCAGCTGCCACCGCCCCGAGGGGCGGCGCAGCGAGGCGTCGAACGTCCCGTAGGCGGAACGCAACTGGTGGCGGCGGAGAAGTCCCGCCGCCACCAGACCGAAGCAGGCGAGGACGATCACTGCGAGAACGATGACCGCGACGACGCCTGCGTTCATACGACTCTCAGCGGGTCCCGGCCTCGACCCCGTCGACGACCGTGGCGTCGTCCGCCACGATCACCACACGGTCGTGGTCCACGGAGAAGAAACCCTGCGAGACCTGCACCCGCACGCGGGAGCCCGAGGCGGGCTCGATCGCCACCTCACCCTCCGCGAGCAGGGCCAGCACCGGGGTGTGGCCGGGCATGATGCCGATGTCGCCGTCGGTCGTGCGCGCCTTGACCAGGCGGGCACCACCGGACCAGATGAAGCGGTCCGAGGCGACGACCTCGACCTCGAGTTCGGACCTGGAATCAGCCATGGCTACTTGGTCTGCTCCTGGATGCGGGCCCAGTTGCGCTCGACGTCGTCGAGGCCACCGACGTTGAAGAACGCCTGCTCGGCCACGTGGTCGAGATCGCCGACGCAGATCGCGTTGAAGCCCTCGATCGTGTCCTTGACGGAGACGGTCGAGCCCTCGACGCCGGTGAACTGCTTGGCGGTGTAGGTGTTCTGCGAGAGGAACTGCTGGATGCGGCGCGCGCGAGCGACGGTGACCTTGTCCTCCTCGGAGAGCTCGTCGACACCCATGATCGCGATGATGTCCTGCAGTTCCTTGTTCTTCTGCAGGATCTGCTTCACGCGGGTCGCGACGTCGTAGTGCTCCTGGCCCACGTACTGCGGGTCGAGGATGCGCGAGGTCGAGGTCAGCGGGTCCACGGCCGGGTACAGGCCACGCGAGGCGATCGCACGGGACAGCTCGGTCGTGGCGTCCAGGTGCGCGAACGTCGTCGCCGGGGCCGGGTCCGTGTAGTCGTCCGCGGGCACGTAGATGGCCTGCATCGAGGTGATGGAGTGGCCGCGGGTCGAGGTGATGCGCTCCTGCAGCAGGCCCATCTCGTCGGCGAGGTTCGGCTGGTAGCCCACCGCGGACGGCATGCGGCCGAGCAGCGTGGAGACCTCGGAACCGGCCTGCGTGAACCGGAAGATGTTGTCGATGAAGAGCAGCACGTCCTGGTTCTGCACATCGCGGAAGTACTCCGCCATGGTCAGGCCGGACAGGGCCACGCGCAGACGCGTTCCCGGCGGCTCGTCCATCTGGCCGAACACGAGGGCCGTGTCCTTGAGGACGTTCGCCTCGTCCATCTCGACCCAGAGGTCGTTGCCCTCACGGGTGCGCTCACCGACGCCGGCGAACACCGAGGTGCCACCGAAGTTGCGGGCCACACGGGTGATCATCTCCTGGATGAGCACGGTCTTGCCCACGCCGGCACCACCGAAGAGGCCGATCTTGCCGCCCTTGATGTACGGGGTCAGCAGGTCGATGACCTTGATGCCGGTCTCCAGCATCTCGGTCGAGCCCTCGAGCTGGGCGAAGTCCGGCGCCTTGCGGTGGATCGGCCAGCGCTCGGTGACCTCGAGCTGCGCGGTCGGCACGTCGAGCGACTCGCCGAGCACGTTGAACAGGTGACCCTTGACGACGTCGCCGACGGGGACGGAGATCGGGGCACCGGTGTCCACCACCGCGGCGCCGCGGACCAGGCCGTCGGTGGCCTGCAGGGAGATGGCGCGGACGAGGTTGTCACCGAGGTGCTGCGACGTCTCGAACGTGATGGTGCGGGTGGTCTCCCCCACGGTCAGCTCGGCGGTGAGCGCGTTGTACATCTCGGGAAGCGCGTCCGCCGGGAACTCGACGTCGACGACAGGACCGATGACGCGCGCGATGCGCCCGGTCGCGCCGCCGGACGTGGTCCCGGTGCCCTGGTCGTTCAGTGTGGCAGTCATCTCTCTCACTTCACTTGGTGGATGGCTTGGTGTGGATTCTATCGACTGGACCCGGCCCCGGCGGTGGGGCGGACCCGGTCAGGAGGCGGCGAGGGCGTCCGCGCCGGCCACGATCTCGGAGAGCTCCTGGGTGATCTCCGCCTGCCGGGCGTTGTTCGCCAGCCGGGTGTACGTGCGGATCAGGTCCGACGCGTTGTCACCGGCCTGCTTCATGGCCCGCTGCCGCGAGGCGAGCTCGCTGGCCGAGGACTGCAGCAGCGCCGCGAAGATGCGGGACTCGATGTACCGGGGCAGCAGCGCGTCGAGCACCTGGGCCGGCTCCGGTTCGAACTCGTACAGCGGCAGCAACTCGGACTCGTTGGTCACCTGCTGCTCGCTGACCTCCAGCGGCAGCAGACGCATGACCTGCGGCACCTGGGCGACCATCGACTGGAACTGCGTGTAGACGACGTGGATCTCGTCCACCCCGCCCCGCTCGTACGGCGTCGTGAACGCGGCCAGGACCGTCTGGGCGATATCCTTCGCCAGCTCGTACGAGGGGGCGTCGGTGTCCCCGGTCCACGCCTTCTCGAACTCGCGGCGACGGAACTGGTAGTACGCCTGCGCCTTGCGGCCGACGAGGTAGAGCTTCGCCTCGGACCCCGACTCGGTGATCCGGGCGACCAGGCCCTCGGCCTTCTTCAGCGCGTTGGCCGAGTAGGAGCCGGCCAGCCCGCGGTCGGAGGTCAGCACGAGCACCAGCGACCGGCGCACACGCTCCGGCTCGGTGGTCAGCGGGTGGTCCAGATCGTGCTGGCTCGCGACGGCCGAGACGGCCCGGGTGATCGCCCGGGCGTACGGCGTCGACGCGCTCACCCGTGAGCGCGCCTTGGCGATGCGCGAGGTCGCCATCATCTCCATCGCCTTGAAGATCTTCTGGGTCGACTTGGTCGACTCGATCTTCTGGCGGTAGACGCGAAGCTGGGCTCCCATCGGAGGATTCCTTTCGTTCCGCCCGGGCCGTCCGTGTCGACGACGCGGGGCGGGCTGCGGTGGGTGAGGCGGGCGAGAGGCGCCCCGGTGCGGGTGTGGCCCGCACCGGGGACGCGACTCAGTGCGCCTGCTTGACGATCCGCTCCTGGTTGATGTCCTCGGCGCCGATCGCCTCGTTCTCCTCCGTGCCGGCGTGGCCGTAGGCCGACTCCTGACCCAGGAAGCCCTTCTTGAACTCGGTGATCTCCGACGTCAGCGCCTCGACCGTCTCGTCCTCGAGCTTGCCCGTCTGCGCCAGCGTCGTGAGGATGCTCTCCTTGCGCCGCAGGTGGTCGAGGAACTCGCGCTCGAAGCGGTTGATCTCGTTGACCGGGATGTCGTCCAGGTGCCCGGTGGTACCGGCCCAGATGGACACGACCTGGTCCTCGACCGGGAACGGCGAGTACTGCTTCTGCTTGAGCAGTTCCATCAGCCGCGCACCGCGGGTCAGCTGCTGCCGGGAGGCCGCGTCCAGGTCCGAGGCGAACATGGCGAACGCCTGCATGTCCCGGTACTGGGCCAGGTCCAGCTTCAGCGTGCCGGAGACCTTCTTCATCGACTTCACCTGCGCGGCACCGCCGACGCGGGACACCGAGATGCCCACGTCCACGGCCGGGCGCTGGTTCGCGTTGAACAGGTCCGACTGCAGGAAGATCTGGCCGTCGGTGATGGAGATGACGTTGGTCGGGATGTACGCCGAGACGTCGTTCGCCTTCGTCTCGATGATCGGCAGACCGGTCATCGAGCCCGCGCCCAGGTCGTCCGAGAGCTTGGCACAACGCTCGAGCAGACGGGAGTGCAGGTAGAAGACGTCGCCCGGGTAGGCCTCGCGTCCCGGCGGGCGCCGCAGCAGCAGCGACACGGCGCGGTACGCCTCGGCCTGCTTGGACAGGTCGTCGAACACGATGAGGACGTGCTTGCCGCCGTACATCCAGTGCTGGCCGATGGCCGAACCGGCGTAGGGGGCGAGGTACTTGAAGCCGGCCGGGTCGGACGCCGGGGAGGCCACGATGGTCGTGTACTCCAGCGCACCGTTGTCCTCGAGGGTCTGCCGCACCGCGGCGATCGTCGAGGCCTTCTGCCCGATCGCGACGTAGATGCAGCGGACCTGCTTCTGGACGTCGCCGGACTCCCAGTTGGCCTTCTGGTTCAGGATGGCGTCGACCGCGATCGCGGTCTTGCCGGTCTGGCGGTCGCCGATGATCAGCTGACGCTGGCCACGGCCGATCGGGATCATCGCGTCGATGGCCTTCAGGCCGGTCTGCAGCGGCTCGTGCACCGACTTGCGCTCGGTGACGCCGGGGGCCTGGGCCTCCAGCGCACGGCGACCCTCGGACGCGATGTCGCCCAGGTCGTCGATGGGCTGGCCCAGCGGGTCCACCACGCGGCCGAGGAACGCGTCCCCGACGGGCACCGAGAGGATCTCGCCGGTGCGGTGCACCTCCTGGCCCTCCTCGATCCCGGTGAAGTCACCGAGCACGACGACGCCGATCTCGCGGACGTCGAGGTTCAGGGCCAGGCCCAGCGTGCCGTCCTCGAACCGCAGCAGCTCGTTCGCCATGGCCGAGGGCAGGCCCTCGACGCGGGCGATACCGTCGCTCGCGGTGGTGACGCGGCCCACCTCGACACGCTCGGCGTTGCCGGGCTCGTAGGATGCCGCGAATTCGTTCAACGCGTTCCGGACTTCGTCGGCGTTGATGGTCAATTCGGCCATCGTCAGTCCCTACTCTCCTGTAGTCGTGCCCACCGGGCGGCGTGCGCGGTGAGCGGTGATTGTCGGTGGGCGAAGCGTCGAGCTCCGCGAACGGATGGGGTTCAGCCGGCCAGTCGGCGCTGCAGCTCGTGCAGGCGGCTGAGCACGGAGGCGTCGACGACCTCGTCGCCCACGCTGACCCGCAGCCCCCCGATGAGCTCCGGGTCCTGCCGCACGGTGACCTTCAGGTCGCGCCCGTACAGCCGGTTCAGGCCCTGCTGCAGGCGCTGGAACTGGTCGTCGGTCAGCGGGCGGCTGACGGCGACCTCGGCGATCCAGCGCTGCTGCCGGGCGGCGACGCGGCGGAGGAACTGCTGGACGAGCGTGACCGGGCTGTGCCCCCGCGGTGCGCGGACGGCACGGTCGATCAGCTGCTGCGCCTGCGGCGAGATGCCGGGCACCAGCCGCAGCGCCAGGCGCGACTTCGCGTCCGGCGTGGCCTGCGGCTCCTCGAGCGCCCACTGGACGTCGTGGCTGCCGTCCACCACCTGGGTGAACCAGAACAGGTCGTTCTCGAGCCGGTCCAGGCCCGCCTTGCCGGAGGAGTTCTCCGCGTCGGCGGCGACGACCGTGACGGCCAGGTCCTCCAGGGCGTCGCTCAGGTCGCGGGCGTCCGACCAGCGGTCACCGGCGGCACGCGTGGCGAGCTGCTCGACGTCCGTCCCGACCTTGCCGGCGATCAGCCGGCGCATCAGCTGCGCCTTCTGCTCCGGCTCCCGCGACGGGTCCGTCAGCGCGCGCCGCAGGCCGGCGGAGGAGTCCAGCAGGTCGACGACGGCGAAGAGCTCACCGGCCATCGACCCGGAGGCGTGTTCCAGCCGCGGCTCGAGGTCGCGCCGCGCCTCGGCCAGGGATGTCTGGGAGGTCCCGCTCATCGGTTCCCCGTGCTCCCGTCCGCATCCACGGCGGTGGCACCGGAGCGCACCGGGGTACGACCCTGCTCGCCGTCGGCGTTCTCGAGGTCGGCCAGGAACCGGTCGACCACCCGACGGGACCGCTCGTCGTCGTCGAGCGCCTCGCCGACGATGCGGCCGGCCAGCGTCGTGGCCAGGGTGCCCACCTCGCTGCGCAGGGACGCGATCGCTGACGCGCGCTCGGCCTCGATCTGGGTGTGGGCCTGCTCGGTGATCCGAGCGGACTCCGCGGCGGCACGCGCCTTCAGGTCGGCGAGGATCTTCGCGCCGTCGGCCCGGGCGTCCTCGCGGATGCGGTTGGCCTCGCCGCGGGCGTCCTCGAGCTGCTGGCGGTACTCGGCGAGGGCCGCATTGGCCTCTTCCTGAGCCTTCTCCGCCTTCTCGATGCCACCCTCGATGGCCGCGGTCCGCTCCGCGTAGGTCTTCTCGAACGCGGGGACGACGAACTTGATCAGGATGTAGAGCAGCGCAGCAAACCCGAGCAGGGTGACCACGATCTCCCAGATGTTGGGGATCAGCGGGTTGGAGCCCCCCTCAGCGGCAAGAATCTGCAGGCGATTCATCGCTCACCGTCCTCTCTGTCGAAAATTCGGAACGGACTAGAGGACGAACGCGAAGACCAGACCCAGGATGGCCAGGGCCTCGGTGAACGCCAGGCCGAGGAAGGCCAGGGGCTGGAGGACGCGCTGCGCCTCGGGCTGACGGGCCACGCCGTTGATGTAGGCCGCGAAGACCAGGCCCACGCCGACGCCACCACCGATGGCAGCCAGACCGTAGCCGATCGCGTTGAGGTTGCCGGTGATATTCATTGTTTTCCTTTCACGATGCCCGGCGGTGCCGAGCAGGGTTGGGGTGCAGCGACTCCCCCGGCGGGGGAAGACTTGGCGTCAGTGCTCGTCGACGAGAGAGCCCTGGATGTAGACCGCGGTGAGCAGGGTGAACACGTACGCCTGCAGCACCTGGATGAAGACCTCGAAGAGGAACATGGCGATGCCGCCGATGAGGGTGAGCACGCCGAGACCCTTGAGGAAGCCGCCGGCCTCGAAGAAGAGGAACTCGGTACCGGCCGCGCAGATCGCGATGATCATGTGACCGGCGAGCATCGTCGCGAACAGTCGCATGCTGTGCGTCAGGGGGCGGACGAAGAAGTTGGAGATGAACTCCAGCGGGACGACGACGATCAGCAGCGGCTTCGGCACACCCGAGGGCACCAGCATCGTCTTGACGAACCGGCCGCCCTGACGGCGGAACCCGAGGATGATCCAGGTCAGGTAGACCATGCCGGCCATCGCGTAGGCGCTGCCGACGTGGGAGAACGCCGGCAACTGGAAGAACGGGATGGACCCCATCAGGTTGTTGACCAGGATGAAGAAGAACAGACCCGTCAGCAGCGGCACCCAGGGGCGGAATTCCTTCTCGCCGATGATGTCCTTGCCGATGGAGTTGCGCACCAGGCCGT
The DNA here is from genome assembly GCF_036881825.1 of Tersicoccus mangrovi. Classification (NCBI taxonomy): domain Bacteria; kingdom Bacillati; phylum Actinomycetota; class Actinomycetes; order Micrococcales; family Micrococcaceae; genus Tersicoccus; species Tersicoccus mangrovi. The sequence continues at coordinate 477,440 of NZ_JBAJMW010000002.1, forward strand.
AGGCGGACTCGCCGATGAACTGCAGCCGGGACGGGACCAGGCTGCCGCGGCGGGACGCGATGACGAAGAAGACCGCGACGATGGCCGCCGAGAGGAGCACGACCAGCATCTGCTTGCCGAAGCCGGTGCCGTACGCGGCACCCCACGGGATCAGGTCCGGCAGGTGCAGGTCCTCCGGTTTGGGAGCAACGAAGCCACCTCCGGATCCGGTTTCGGCGGGGAGCGCAAGCGCGATCAACGCGGTTCCTCTCTGCAGTGCTCGTTGTCGGGCCGCACGACGGGCGACGTGGCGCAGGGCGAACCCCGCACGTCCGGGAAACCCGGAGCACGACCGACTCGACCGTATCAGGCCGTCCGGACACCAGGGGGTCGACGAGAGTCTCGGCAGGGCAGTCCCCGGGTCCGCGTCACTGTGGATCCCGGGTCCGGTGAGTACCGGCTCCGTCATCGAGACCACGTCCTCGGAACGGGTGGTTCGTCGCGTGGACGAGGCCACCGGACCGGCGAGATGACGCGGTTCGTCGTTGTCGATTGGCTGTGTCAAGACTATCAAAGATCAGCGCTCCCCCTTGACACGACCCCTGCCACGATGCACCGACGGGACGCACGACGCGCGCGAGTCGCGCCTGGCCGACCTCGGGTCGGCGTCAGTGCAGGTAGAGGCGCCGCGAGCGGGCGAAACCGGCGAGTTCGGCGGCCTGCCAGGCGATCAGCGTGACGACGGCGGAGCCGACGAACCAGCCGGGGTCCACCCACCCGGGCCGGCCGAGCAGGAGGAGTACGGCGCCGAACCCGGCGACCTTGAGCACGTAGGTGACGAGGAACGCGCGCAGCGCCCGGGTGCCGCTCGCGGACTCGAACCGGTGCCCCACCAGGAGGCTGATCGCGAAGAACGCCATCACGAGCAGGGCGGCGCCGAGGGCACTGCCGGCGGCTCCCCACCCGGCGACCACAGCGCCGGCCACGGACGCCAGGACGGCGACGGGCACGCAGACCAGCAGACACAGCCGCAGCATCGGCAGCCACAGGCTCGGCACCGGGACGGCGGCGGGCACCGGGCCGGGCACGGCGGAGGCGCCCGGGCGCCGGCTCACGACCGGCCCCCGTCGGCGGCGTCCCGGCCCCGGGCCGCCCGGGTGCCCGTTCGGCGACCGGACCGGTGCAGGCGGCCGATCAGCAGCGGGGACGCGAGGTAGCCCGCGACGACGGCGATCCCGGCCACCGTCGCGGCGATCGAGGTGGCGAGGGTGCCCTGCGCCGAGACGACGCCGAGCAGCCCGACGGCGACGGTGCACACGGTCACGACGGCCGAGGAGCCCAGGTGCGACAGCCCGACGTCGGTGAGGCGCTGGTAGACGTGCTCCCGGTGCGGGGCGTACCAGCGGGCGCCGGAGCGGACGCGCCGGACCCACGTGAACGCCGTGTCGGCGAGGTAGATGACCAGCGGCGAGAGCAGGTACTCCACGTACACGCCGGCGAGGAATCCGGCCGCCGCGAGCGCGGCGATCATCCCGCCGAGCAGGTAGGAGCCGACGTCGCCGAGGAACACGGCTCCCCCGGCGCGGCCGCCGGCGAGGTTCCACGGCAGGAACGCGGCGAAGGCGACGGCGAGGACGAGGGCGCTCACGGTGAGCCACCACTGGCCCGAGAGCTGGCCGGCGAGGGCGTAGAAGAGGCCCACGGTCACCCCGTGCAGGCCGGAGACGCCGTTGATGCCGTCCATGAAGTTGGCGACGTTGATGTAGACGGCGATCGCGAGGGCGCCGGCGGGGATCCACCAGCCGGTCTGCCCGAAGGCCAGGGCGATCGCGGCGGTCCCGACGGCTCCGACGAGCAGCTGGGTGGCGGCGCGCGTCCGGACGGAGACCCCGCGGAAGTCCTCGACCCAGCCCAGCGCCGCGGCGGCCGACGCGATCAGCAGCACGATCACCGTGACGCCGCGGTCCACGCGGATGGTGCTCGTGAGCAGGGCCAGCACCATGCCGGCGATGACGGCGGCCCATGCGGCCAGGCCCATGCCGCGCACAACGGGCCGGGCGTGGGAGGAGCGGGCGTTCGGGACGTCGATGACGCCGCCGCGCAGCAGGAGGGGGCGCAGCACGGCGGGCAGGGCGCCCGAGAGCACCAGCACGACGATCAGGACGGGAACGAGCAGCACGGGCACCGTCACTGACCGGAGGCCGGCGGGTAGCCCGGCTCGTAGGGACGCGCGTCCCGCTGCTGCGTGGGCACGACGGCGATGAAGCCGGTCTCGGGACCGGTCCCGTCCATCCCGGCGCGCCGCTTCCACTCCTCGTAGTCCAGCCGCCCGGGGTCCAGCTCGGAGATGGCCGTGCGGGAGATCTTCGGGTGCACCCGCTCGTCGGTCTCGTCGCGGCCGATGAGCTCCTCGTGCAGCTTCTCGCCGTGCCGCAGCCCGGTGAAGACGATGTCGACGTTGCGCCCCGACATGGCGATCATGCGGCGGGCCACGTCGAGGATCTTGACCGGCTCCCCCATGTCGAGGATGAGCACGTCCCCGGGGCGGCCGATCGCGCCGGCCTGCACGAGCAGCTGGCAGGCCTCGGGGATCGTCATGAAGAACCGGCTGACCTCGGGGTCCGTCACGGTGACCGGGCCGCCGGCGCGGATCTGCTCGGTGAACAGCGGCAGCATCGACCCGCGGCTGCCGATGACGTTGCCGAACCGGACCGAGACGAAGCGGCGGCCGCTCACGTGCGCCGCCCACGCCGTCATGCGCTCGGCCATCCGCTTCGAGTGGCCGAGCACGGAGGTGGGGTTGGCGGCCTTGTCGGTGGAGATGTTGACGAAGGTCTGGACCTCGGCGTCGAGGGCGGCCCGGAGCACGTTGAGGGTGCCGAGCACGTTCGTCTTGTACGCCTCGCCCGGGTACTGCTCGAGCAGCGAGACGTGCTTGAGCGCCGCCGCGTGGAACACCACCTCGGGACGGCGCCGCGTGAAGACCTTGCCGATCGCCTCGGCGTCCCGGATGTCGGCGAGCACGGTGTCCCGCCCGTCGAGCAGGCCGCGGCCGGTCAGGGAGATCTGGGTCGACTGCAGGGCGGACTCGTCCCGGTCGACCATGATGAGCTCGGCCGGGGCGAAGGCGCTGATCTGCCGGCACAGCTCGGAGCCGATCGAGCCGCCCGCGCCCGTGACGAGCACGCGGCGGCCGGTCAGGTAGCCGGCGATCTCGTCCACGTTCGTGTCCACCGGATGCCGGCCGATCAGGTCCTCGACCGCGACGTCGCGGAAGTCGCCCAGGCCCGGGCCGCCCGCGAGCATGTCCCGCAGCGGCGGCAGGACGAGAACGCGGATCTGCTGGCCCGCGAGGTGGTCGGAGATCTCCCGGAGCTTCTTGGCCTCCAGGTCCGCGACGGCGACGACGAGGACGCCGGCCCGGCTGCGGCGCACCGCGTCGGCGATGTCCTCGGTTCGGCCCATCACCGGCACGCTGTCGATGCGCAGGTGCTTCTTCGCCGGGTCGTCGTCGATCAGCCCGACCGGGCGGTAGGGGGACTGCGGGTCGTTGTTCATCCGCCGCGCCAGGGAGCCGCCGAGGAACCCGGCGCCGTAAATCAGGGTGCGCTGCGCGCCCGAACCCGGCTTGGCGCGGGACTCGACGTACATCCGCTTGACATACCGGCTCGCCGCCATGAAGAGGCACGCGAAGGGGAACGCGATCAGCGCCGTCGAGCGCGGGATGTGCAGCGAACGGTAGAAGAGCAGGGAGGCGGCCAGCAGCAGCGCCGAGACGATCACGGTGACGACGACGAGCAGCTTGGCCTCGTTGAAGCTGCCGAACACGTACCGGCCCCGGTAGAGGGCGAAGGCGTAGCCCACCACGGCCTGGCTCACGATGGCCAGGGCGCCGAAGACGGTGACGTCCGGCAGGGAGATGGAGTCCACGGTCAGCTCGTACCGCAGCACGAGGGCGAGCACGATGGCGACGATCCAGGCGGCGGCGTCCAGCGCGAACTGGATCCAGAACCACAGCGCCGGCTTGTCCTCGCGAGGCAGGCCGCCGGCACCGGTGGTGATCTGCGCCATCGTGCTCCGTTTCGTCGGACCGGGTCCGGGACCGCACGGTGCCGGGCTCGTCCGCGGCACCGGTCCCGTGGACTAGGGTGGAATCTACCCCACCATACCCACCGCCGCCCGGGAAGATGCCGGACGAGACGGAAGGACGCCATGCCGCAGAACCCGACCGACGGCCCGCCGGGAACCGCGGCGCAGACCCCTCGCCGCGACGCGCGGATCGCGGCCGCGGTGGTCACGCTCGACCGGCCCGACGACCTGCGGCTGCTGCTGGACGGCTTCGCCCGCCAGACCCGGGCGCTGGAGTCCGTGGTGCTCGTCGATTCCGGCACGGCTCCCGTCCGCGAGCTGGCCGACGCGGCCGGCGTGCCCGTGACCTACCTGCGCTCCGAGGTGAACCTGGGCGGTGCCGGCGGCTTCGCGCTGGCGATCCTCGCGGCCCTGGCCACGGGCGCCGAGTGGATCTGGATCATGGACGACGACGCGCATCCCGAGGACGCGGGCACCCTCGCCGCCCTCCTCGACGAGGCGACCGAGCGGGACCTCGAGGTGGTCCTGCCGCTCGTCGTCACCCCGGACGACCCGAGCCGCCTCTCCTTCCACTTCCGGATCGACGGGCACAGCACCCACGACCGGGCGACGGTCGAGGCCGCGGGCTTCCGCGAGGACGTGGGCCACTTCTTCAACGGCGCCCTCGTGCACCGGGACGTGTTCTACACTGTGGGGCTGCCGGACCTGCGGCTGTTCCTGCGCGGGGACGAGATCGACTTCATGCTCCGCCTGCGCCGCGCCGGCGTCCGGTTCGGCACCGTCACCACCACCGCGCTGCGCCACCCGTCGGGGGAGGCGGAGCTGCAGCACGTGATCGGCGACCGGCTGCACGTGCTCGTCCCCGAGACCGCCGTCAAGCGCTTCTACTTCTACCGCAACCGCGGTCAGTTGATCCGGCGGTACCGGCGCGTCCGCTCGCTCGTCGCCGACGGGGTCGGCTATCCCCTGCACTTCCTGCGTCGCGGCGACGTCGCCGGCCTGGTCGGCTGGGCGCGGCCGTTCGTCGCGGGGCTGCGCAACCGGTCCTTCGGGCCGCCGTGGAAGCTGCCGTGACGGGCGGCACCGGGGGCAGAGCGGCAGACGGGGCCGGGGGCGAGCCGGCGGTTCCGGCCGTCCACCTCGTCATCGTCACGTTCAACCGGTCGGCGTACCTGCGCGGCCTGCTCGACAGCGTTCTCGCCCTCGACCCGGCCCCGGCCGGGGTCACCGTGGTGGACAACGCGAGCACGGACGACACGCCGGAGGTGACCGCCGCGTTCGCGGCCGCGGCGCCGTTCCCCGTCCGGGTCGAGCGGCTCCCGGTCAACAGCGGCGGCTCCGGCGGCTTCCGGGCCGGTGTGCGCGCGGTGCTCGAGGCCACCGCGACGGAGGACGCGGCGTGGCTGTGGCTCATGGACGACGACGTCGTCGCCGTGCCGGACGCCCTCGCTGCGATCGGGCCGTTCCTCGCCGACGCCGGAGCGGTGCACGGGCGCCGCTGGGACGAGAACGGCCGGCCCTTCTTCTGGCAGAACCGGTTCAACACCTGGCTCGGCATCCCGCTGCCCGTGCCGGGCGACGTCTTCCGCTCCGGGCCCGTGACGCGCACCGACGTCGGCTGTTTCGAGGGCATGTTCCTCGACCGGCACACCGCCGAGCGGATGGGGCCGCCGGACGCCCGCTTCTTCCTGACCTGGGACGACGCGATGTACGGCTGGCTGATCTCCCGGACCGAGCCGGTCACGTACGTCGACCGGTACGTGCTGCGCAAGGTGCGCCCCCAGCGCCACGTCGACCTCGGCGTCCGGCACCTGAACGACTCCTCCGACCTGAGCCGCTACCACGTGATGCGCAACCGGGGCCACGTCGCCCACTACCTGCAGGTCGAGCACGCCTGGTCCCGTCCCGGGTTCGCGGTGGGCACCGCGCTGACCGCGGCGAAGGAACTGGTCCGGCTGCTGCTCGTCGAGCGCCGAGTGGGGGGCGTCGTGCCGCTGTGGCGGGGCTGGCGGGACAGCCGCACCATCCTGCGCGACCGCACCTGGTTGCCGGAGATGGGCGCGGCCGCCGCCGGAACGCCGGAGACCGGCACGCCGGAGGGAGACGCGTGAGGGTTGCCGTCCTCGGCGGCCGTGGCTTCATCGGCCAGGCCCTCGTCGAACGCCTCACCCGCTCGTCCGTGCCCGTGGTGACCGTCGTCGCCCCGCGCCTGCGCTCGCACGCGGCCGACGTCGACGAGGTCCTCACCGACGCGCGCGCCGAGGTGGAGGTGATCGCCCATCTGACCGAGCTGTTCCGCGGCACCGACGTCGTCATCAACGCGGCCGGCATGGCGTCGCCCGACGGCGGCGCCCGCGACCGGATGACCGGGGCGAACGCGGTGCTGCCCGTCGTGGCGGCCCTCGCCGCGCAGCGCGCCGGCGTCACGCGGTTCGTGCATCTGTCCTCGGCCGCGGTGCAGGGCGACCGCCCGCGCCTGGACGAGTCGGACGACCTCGCGCCCTTCTCCGCCTACTCGCGGTCCAAGGCGCTGGCGGAGCGGTCGCTGCGGTTGCTGGACGGACGACCGGATGAGCGCCTCGACGCGCAGTCCGACGCTCCCACACAGATCGTGATCGTGCGCGCCACGTCGGTCCAGGGGCCGGGGCGGCACACGACCGCGGCGCTGGCCCGGATCGCGCGCTCCCCCCTTGCGTCCGTCGCATCGGGATCGCCGCGGAGCACGCCAGTGGTCTCCGTGCGCCACCTCGTCGGCTTCGTGCTCACCGTGGCCGGCTGGTCCGGGGAGCTGCCGCCCGTCGTCCTGCAGCCCGGCGAGGGACTGCGCACCGACGAGGTGCTGCGCCTGGCCGGTGGCCGGGACCCGCTGACGGTGCCGGCGGCGCTGTGCCGGGCGGCCGTGCGCGCGGGCTATCTCGCCTCACGCGTGGCCGGTGACCGCCTGCGCGGAGCCGTGCGCCGCGTCGAACTCATGTGGTTCGGCCAGGAGGACGACCCGGCATGGGCGCGCGAGAACGGGGTGACCGTGCACGGCGACGTGCGCGACGTCCTCGAGCGGGCCGGCCGGCGTCAGCGCTGAGGACCCCGCACCCGGGCGGTGGCACGCCGGCCGGGCGAGCGGGTGCCGAGGAGCCGCCCGAGCAGGAGCTGGACCCCGAGAGTAGCGGTGCCCGCCAGGAGCAGTCCGACGACGTTGACGAGGAGCTGGACCGCGCCGCCCCGGGCTTCGTCCCAGGCGCCGACGGCGAGGGTGAGACCGATGGCCCCGACGGCGGGCACCGTGGTGATCGAGATGAACACGCCGACCAGCGCCGACGGCTTGGACGACGTGAGGGACAGCATCCCCGCGGCGCCGGCGAGGACCGCGATGACGAAGGACCAGGTGTCCGGGGACACGATGAACTGGGTCTGCGGGCCGGTCGTCGCCTGCGCGTACGAGAACAGCCCGGCGGCGTGGGCGAGGGCCCAGACGGCCCATGCGACGGCGATGCACCCGGCGAAGCCGCCCAGCAGTGTCGCCAGCGCCGTCGTGGCGACCGCGCGTCGTCGGCGGACCACCGCGTAGCAGATCGCCGCGACGGGGGCGAACTCGGGTCCGACGACCATCGCGCCGATGATCAGGATCGGCTGGTCCAGCAGCCGGCCGATCCCGGCGATGAGCGTCGCCAGGAGCAGGAACACGAAGAAGTTCACCGACGGGCGGGCGTCCTCGCGGGACCGATCGGCCACCTGCGCCCACACCACTCCGTCGGCGGGGTGGCCGGGGGCGGCGCGTTCGGCGGCGTCGGCGGCGTCGGAGATGACCGTGAGAGGCTCGATCACGGTGATGGCCCCACGCTCCGGGACGCCGGCCGCACGCAGCATGCCCACGACCCTGTCCGCGTTCTCGCGCGCCATGGCGAACAGCAGCACGTCCCCCCGGCCGTCCAGGGAGGTACCGGGTAGGACCGTCACGTCGCACACGGTCTCGTCGACGACCAGTCGATCGTGGACGACTCGAGCGATGTCGGTGGGGGCGGACACCCGGACGGAGAGCATGGCGTCAGTCTCTCCCATGAACGCGGCCAGGGTTGCGGCCGGCCGGCGTGGCGCGGGGTCAGGCCTCGGTGTCCGTCCCGTTCGTGAGGTCGGGGACGACCTCCCGCAACCGGTCCACGCCGAGCGCGCCGACGCGCACGACGACGAAGGGCTCGGCGGTGCAGTCGACGATGGTCGAGGGGACGTTGTCGCCTCGGGAGCCGCCGTCGAGGTACAGGCCCACGGCGTCGCCGAGCTGGTCCCGCGCCTCGACTGCCGTCGAGGCGGCGGGGTGGCCGGTGCGGTTCGCGGAGGAGACGGCGAGCGGGCCGGTGAGCCCGAGCAGGTCGAGCGCGATCGGGTCGTCGGGCATGCGCAGGGCAACGGTCCCGTGGGTCTCCCCCAGGTCCCAGGTCAGCGACGGCTGCGCGCGCAGGATGAGCGTGAGCGGGCCGGGCCAGAAGGCGGCGGCCAGATCGCGGGCGCCCTGGGGCACCTCGGCGGCCAGCCCGTCGAGGACCTCGGGGCGGGCGACGAGGACCGGCGGCGGCATGGTCCGCCCGCGCCCCTTGGCGGCGAGCAGCGTCGCCACCGCCCGCGGCGAGAACGCGTCCGCCCCGATGCCGTAGACGGTGTCGGTGGGCAGCACGATGCACTCCTGCGCGGTGATCGCCTCGTGCGCCCGGGCCAGGCCCTCGGCCCGGCCGGCGTCGTCGGTGCAGTCGATGATCTCGCTCATGCGCGAGGGTCTCCGTTCTCGTGCGGGTGGTGGCCGGTGGCGTCCGTTCCGCGGGGATCCGCTGCAGGAGGATCCGCGGTGCCGGCGGTGGGGACGACGCCGGACGTCGCGCGGCGGCGTCCGGTCAGGTCGGGATGAGCTCGAACCCCGGTGAATCCGGTGGTCGCCAGGATGCGTTCGACGGCCGCGCCCTGCTGCTCGGCGTGCTCCATGACGAGCAGGCCGCCGGGCCGCAGCGCGGCGAAGGCCGCTGCGGTGGCGGCGGCGGGGTGCTCGAGGCCTCCGCGCGCGCCCCCGTAGAGCGCCTCGGGCGGGTCGTGCTCGGCGACCTCGGGGTCCACCGGCACGGCATCGGGCGGCACGTAGGGCGGGTTGGTGATGACGACGTCGAAGGTGCCCTCCCGGCCGGCCAGCGCGGTGCGGAAGTCGCCGCTCACCAGCTCCACCCCGGTCCCGGCGAGGTTGCGGGCCGCCCACGCGAGGGCGAGCTCGCTGCGCTCGACGGCGACGACCCGGGCGCCCGGCACCTCGGCGGCGACGGCCGCGGCGATCGCGCCGGAACCGGTGCCCAGGTCGGCGACCCGCGGAGCGTCCAGGCCTGCGGCGCGCAGCCAGTCCAGGGCCACCTGGACGACGGACTCCGTCTCGGGCCGTGGGATGAACACGCCCGGGCCGACGGCGAGGTCGACGGTGCGGAACGAGGCGGTGCCGGTCAGGTGCTGCAGCGGGATGCGGCGGGCCCGTTCAGCCACCAGGTCCTCCAGGCCGGCCGGGGCGTGCGCCCCGGTCAGGGCGAGCGCGCGGACCCGGCCGCGGGTCACGCCCAGCAGGTGGGCGGCGAGCAGTTCGGCGTCCACGCGCGGGCTGGGCACGCCGGCGGCCGCGAGCTCGGCCTCGGCCTGCCGCAGCGCGGCCGCCAGCTCCGGCAGCGCTGCCGTGTCACTGCCCGGTGTGCCGGTCGAGTCCGCGCCGGCCTCGGCCGTGCCGGCGGTGCCGGGGCGCGCTCCAGCGTCGCCCGTCACGCCACGTCCTCCCCCAGCGCGGCGAGGCGGGCGGCCTCGTCGGCATCGATGCAGGACTGGACCACCGGCCCCAGGTCACCGTCCATCACGGCGTCCAGGTTGTAGGCCTTGTAGCCGGTACGGTGGTCGGCGATCCGGTTCTCCGGGAAGTTGTAGGTGCGGATCCGCTCGGAGCGGTCCATGGTGCGGATCTGCGAGCGGCGCGCCGCGGAGTTGGCCTCGTCGATCTGCTCCTGCTGGTGCGCGAGCAGCCGGGCGCGGAGCACACGCATCGCGGCCTCGCGGTTCTGCAGCTGGGACTTCTCGTTCTGCATGGAGACGACGATGCCGGTCGGCAGGTGGGTGATCCGCACCGCCGAGTCGGTCGTGTTGACGGACTGGCCGCCGGGACCGGACGACCGGTAGACGTCGATCTTCAGGTCGTTCGCCCCGATCTCGATCTCCTCCGGCTCGTCCACCTCGGGCAGGGCGAGCACGCCCGCCGCCGAGGTGTGGATCCGGCCCTGCGACTCGGTCACGGGCACCCGCTGGACGCGGTGCACCCCGCCCTCGTACTTCAGGTGCGCCCAGACGCCCTCGGCCGGATCGCTCGCCGAGCCCTTGATCGCCACGGAGACGTCCTTGTACCCGCCCAGGTCCGAGCCGGTCTCGGCGATGATCTCGGTCTTCCAGCCGCGGCCCTCCGCGTACCGGGTGTACATGCGCAGCAGGTCGCCGGCGAACAGGGCGGACTCCTCGCCGCCCTCACCCGCCTTGATCTCGAGGATGACGTTGCGCCCGTCGTCGGGATCCCGCGGGATCAGCAGCCGACGCAACCGCTCCGTGGCGGCGTCCAGGTCGGTCTCGAGCCCGGGCACCTCGGCGGCCAGTTCGGGGTCCTCCGCGGCCAGCTCCCGCGCGGCCTCGAGGTCGCCGGAGAGACTCTCCCAGCGCCGGTAGGCCTCGACGATGCCGTTGAGCTGGGCGTACCGGCGGCCGAGCTGGCGCGCGCGCCGCGGATCGGCGTGCACCGCCGGGTCCGCCAGCGAGGTCTGCAGTTCCGTGTGCTCGGTGAGCAACCCCTGCACCGACTCGAACATGGTCTCCTCTTCTCTCCCGCCGTCCGGACCGGACGGCTCCCGCATCGACGACTTCTGCCCTCAGGCCCGCCGCAGCGGTGACGCCTGGACCGACGACGCCGCCCCGCCCGCACGGACCGGTCGCCTCCCCGGATCGGGGTGGGACCGGACCGCGCGATGCGGGGCGGCGGTGACGGAGCTACTTGTCGTCGGGCTTGCTCGCGAGGGTCGTGCGACCCACCGTCATGAGGAACTCCGCGTTGGTCTGCGTCTCCCGGATCTTGCCGGTGAGCAGCTCCAGGGCCTGCTGCTGCTCGAGGCCGGAGAGGACCCGGCGCAGCTTCCACATGATCCTGACCTCCTCGGGCGAGAGCAGGTTCTCCTCGCGCCGGGTGCCGGAGGCGTTGACGTCGACGGCCGGGAAGATGCGCTTGTCCGCGAGGTTGCGGGACAGGCGCAGCTCCATGTTGCCGGTGCCCTTGAACTCCTCGAAGATGACCTCGTCCATCTTCGAGCCGGTCTCGACCAGCGCGGTGGCGAGGATCGTCAGCGAGCCGCCGTTCTCGATGTTGCGCGCCGCACCGAAGAACCGCTTGGGCGGGTACAGGGCCGCCGCGTCGACACCACCGGAGAGGATGCGTCCGGAGGACGGGGCCGCGTTGTTGTACGCGCGGCCGAGCCGGGTCATCGAGTCGAGCAGGACGACGACGTCCATGCCCATCTCCACGAGGCGCTTGGCCCGCTCGATGGCGAGCTCGGCGACCGTGGTGTGGTCGTCGGCCGGGCGGTCGAACGTCGAGGCGATGACCTCGCCGCGGACCGACCGCTGCATGTCGGTGACCTCCTCCGGACGCTCGTCCACCAGCACCATCATCAGGTGCACCTCGGGGTTGTTGGTGGTGATCGCGTTGGCGATGGCCTGCAGGATCATCGTCTTGCCGGCCTTCGGCGGCGAGACGATGAGGCCACGCTGGCCCTTGCCGATCGGGGCGACGAGGTCGATGACGCGGGGACCGATGCGCTTGGGGTCGGTCTCGAGGCGCAGCCGCTCGGACGGGTACAGCGGGACGAGCTTGGTGAACTCGACCCGGTCCTTGTTGTCCTCGGGGTTCTTGCCGTTGACGCTGGTCAGACGCACCAGGGCGTTGAACTTCTGGCGGTTGCCGCCCTGGTTGTTGTTATTGTTCTCGCCGTCCCGCGGGGCGCGGATGGCGCCGACGACGGCGTCGCCCTTGCGCAGGTGGTACTTCTTCACCTGGTTGAGCGAGACGTAGACGTCGTTCTGGCCGGGCAGGTAGCCGGACGTGCGGACGAACGCGTAGTTGTCGAGCACGTCGAGGATGCCGGCGACGGGCAGCAGCACGTCGTCATCGGTCACCTCGGTGTCGTCCACCTCGGGGCCGGCGTTGCGGCGACGGCGGTCGCTGCGGTCGCGGAACCGGTCGTTGCGGTCGTCCCGGTTGTTCCGGTCGTTGCGGTTGCGGTTGCGCCGGTTCCGGCCGCCGCGCGAGTCGTCGTCGTTCCGGTTGTCGCTGCGGTTGTCGTTGCGACCCTCGCTGCGGTTCTCGTTCCGGTTCTCGTTCTCCTCGCGGTCCCGGTTGCGGTTCCGCTCACGGCGGGACTGACGGCTCTCCTGGCGGGAGCCGTTCTCGTCACCGGACTGCTGGTTCTGGTTCTCGTTGCGCTGGTTGTCGTTGCGCGAGCCGGACTGCTGATTCTGATTGTCCTGGCCGTTCGCGTCGCGCTTCTCGTCGCGGTTGCGGTTCCGGTTGCGCTGCCGGCGGCCCTCGTGCTCGCCGGACTGCTCGCCCTCGCCGCCCTGCCCGGAGGCCACGGCCTGCTCGGGCTGCGCGGTCGGCGTGGCGGACGCGTCGGACTCGGTCGCAGCGGCGGCCTCGACGACGCCCGTGCTGCTCGCCCGGCGGCTGCGGCCGCGGCCGCTGCGCTCGGGCGCAGTCGTCTGCTCGGCGCTCTCCGGAGCGCCGTTCTGGGCGCCGTTGGCGCTGCCGTTCTGGGCCGCACCGTTCTGCTCTGTGCCGTTCTGGCTGCGGGACTCGCTCGGCCGGTCCGCGACGGAGGAGCCGCGCTGGTGGGCGCTGATGGCGGTCACGAGATCGCTCTTGCGCATCCGGGAGCCGCCGCTGATGCCGAGCTGGCCGGCGAGGGCCTGCAGCTGGGCCAGCTTGAGGCCGGCGAGCCCGTTGGCGCGCGGGCCCTCCGACGCGGTGTCCGCGCCGGTCGTGGTCGTGGTCGACTCCGCCGGCTCCGGCGTCGTCGGGCGGCTCGCGGTGCGCGTGCCGGCGTCGCTCGCGACGCCCTGGTCAGCCGACGCGGCCGGGACACTGTCCACGGCGACGCGGTCGTTCTCCGTACCTGGCAACAGGTCGGTGGTGTTGGTCACGAAGGATCCTTCCCCCTCGATATCCGGTCGTCACTGGACGACGACCGTCGGGTAGTGGCTGAGCCGACCGCCACGCGACCGGCTCCACGCGCCCCCGCGCTGATCGGTCCGCAGGAGCGGACCGTGTACTCAGGGTCGGGGCGGTGTGGGTGTCTTCTCATCAGCGCCGGCGGATGCCCGGACCGGGTTTGATCCGCGCACGGAGCGGGGGAGCTCCGCGGGCGGCAGGAAGGAGAAGAACTGCACCTGGTGCGGCGGCGTGGGCGAACCGGTGCGGAGCGGCCGCTGTACCGGCCGGACCGCGCGAGGCTTCGCCCTGCTGGGCGCACAAGCCGTGTGGCGACACCGGAAACATAACACCTGACCCGGCGCATTCGCGGGACGTCTGCCGTGGTTGCGCTGCATCGCGTGGTGGATGCGGAGATGGCACGGCGTTCGGGGCTCACGAAGCACTGCTGGACAGGACGACCCGGGATCCGGGTCTCCGACGGTCAGGCGCCCGTTACCAGGTCACCTCAGTCTCGGTGCTCTTCGATTCTAGCACCCTCGCGCCCCACGGCGGGGGTGATCACCGTCCAGCGGTCGAGGTCGCCGACGCGGGCGAGGTGCTCCTCGATCGCCCGGACGACGGCGTCGTGCTGCCCGGCGTCGACGGCGAGTGTGAGGACGCTCGGGCCGGCGCCGGAGATGACGGTCGCGAAGCCGAGGGCGCGCAGGATGCGCAGCAGCTCGGCGCTGGCCGGCATCGCCTCGGCACGCACGTCCTGGTGCAGGTAGTCGCGGGTGGCGGGCAGTAGCAGCACCGGCGCGGTGGAGATCGCGTGCACGAGCAGGGCGGCGCGGCCGCTGTTGGCCGCCGCCTGGGCGTGGGCGACCGACGGCGGCAGCAGGGCCCGGCTGACCTCGGTGGACAGCTCCGTCGTCGGGATCGCCATCACGGGGCTGACGGCCGGGTCGACCGGGACGACGGCGTGGCCGAACGTCTCGTCGTCGCGCTCCCACGAGAGCACGAGCGAGCCGAAGAGTGCGGGGGCGACGTTGTCCGGGTGGCCCTCGAGCCGGGAGCACCACTGGAAGATCTCCTCCTCGTCGGCACGTGCGTCGGCCGGGAGCAGGGCGTTGGCGGCGAGGACGCCGGAGACGATGGCCGCGGCGGAGGAGCCGAGGCCCCGGCCGTGCGGGATGACGTTGACGGCGCTCAGGTGCAGCGCGGGCGCCTCGTAGCCGGCGCGCTCGAGCGTGCGGCGGATGGTGCGGACGACGAGGTGGCGCTCGTCGGTGGGCACCTGACCGGCGCCCTCCCCCACCACGTCGACCGTCAGGGCGGCGCCGGGCGTCGTGTCGACGGTCAACTCGTCGCGCACGTCCAGGGCCAGGCCGATGCAGTCGAAGCCGGGCCCGACGTTGCCGACCGTGGCGGGGACGCTGACGCGCACGCGCTGCCCGGCCGCGACCGGCGTCAGCCGCTCCTGCTCGTCGGGAACAGCACCGGGCACGGGCGCGGCGACGGGCAGCGTCTCGTCGGTGGTCACGCCGGTCATCTCACTGCAGTCCGAGCGCGTCGGCGACGCTCACGACGTCGAACGGGACGCGCGTCGGCTCGATCGCGGACCCGTCGGCCGACTTCAGCGCCCAGTCCGGGTCCTTCAGGCCGTGGCCGGTGACGGTGATGACGATCGTCTGGCCGGGCTCGACCTCGCCCGCGGCGTGCTTCTTCAGCAGGCCCGCGACGCCCGCGGCGGAGGCGGGCTCGACGAAGATGCCCTCCTTCGCCGAGAGCCAGCGGTGGGCCTCGAGGATCTGCTCGTCGGTGACGGAGTCGATGAGCCCGCCCGACTCGTCGCGCGCGGCCTCGGCCTGCTCCCACGAGGCGGGATTGCCGATGCGGATCGCCGTCGCGATGGTGTCCGGCTCGGTGACCGGGTGGCCGAGCACGATGGGCGCGGCGCCGGCCGCCTGGAAGCCCCACATCCGCGGGCGACGGGTGGCCACCGGGGCCACGGTCTCCCCCGCCTGGTTCTCCCACGGCGTCGAGTACTCGACGTAGCCGCGCCAGTAGGCGGTGATGTTGCCGGCGTTGCCGACGGGCAGCAGGTGCAGGTCCGGGGCGTCGCCGAGCGCGTCGACGACCTCGAACGAACCCGTCTTCTGGCCCTCGATGCGCGCCGGGTTGACCGAGTTGACGAGGAACACCGGGTAGGCCTCGGCGAGCTTGCGGGCCACCTCGAGGCAGTTGTCGAAGTTGCCGTCCACCTGCAGCAGGGTGGCGCCGTGGGCGAGCGCCTGGCTGAGCTTGCCGAGGGAGATCTTGCCCTCGGGCACGAGGACGGCGCAGGTCAGGCCGGCCTGCTTGGCGTAGGCCGCCGCGGAGGCGGAGGTGTTGCCGGTCGACGCGCACACGACGGCCTGGGCGCCGGCGGCCTTCGCCGCCGTCATCGCCATGGTCATGCCGCGGTCCTTGAAGGACCCGGTGGGGTTCATGCCCTCGACCTTGATGCGCACGTCGCAGCCGGTCAGCGCGGAGAGGTGCTGGGCCGGCACGAGCGGGGTGCCGCCCTCGCCGAGGGTCACGACCTCGGTCTGCTCGGTGACCGGCAATCGGTCGGCGTACTCGCGGATCACGCCGCGCCACTGATGAGCCATCTCAGGCCCCTTCCACTCGCAGGATGCTGGTGACCTCGTGCACGACGTCGAGCTGCCCGACGGCCTCGACGGTGCGGCGCAGGGCCGTGTCGAGGGCCCGGTGCGTGACGATGCGCAGTTCGGCGTCGCCGCCGGCGCGCTCACCGTCTCCCTCGCTCTGCGCCCCCGCCGTCTCGTCGCCCGCGCCGTCGGTGTGCGTCGACTGGCGCATCGTCTCGATGGAGACGCCGTGGTCCGCGAAGACGGCGGCGATCGCGGCGAGCACGCCGGACGCGTCGGCGACGCGCAGGCCGATCGCATAGCTGGTGACGACGGCCTCGAGCCCGACCGGGGTGACGTGCGCGCCGACGCTCTCGGTGACGCCCGGGCCGCCGAGCACCCGGCGGCGGGCGGAGCTGACGATGTCGCCGAGCACCGCGGACGCGGTGGGCACCCCGCCGGCACCGGCGCCGTAGAACATGAGGGACCCGGCGTACTCGGCCTCGATGTAGACGGCGTTGTACGCGCCGCGCACGGAGGCGAGCGCGTGCTCGCGCGGCAGGAGCGTCGGGTGGACGCGGACGGCGACGCCGCGGTCGCCGTCGGACGCGCCCTGATCCGCGGGGTTCGCGGGCACGGTCTCGCAGATGGCGAGGAGCTTGATCACGTAGCCGGCATCGCGCGCGGCGGCGACGTCCTCGGCGGTGATCGCGGTGATGCCCTCGCACCAGACGTGCGCCCGGTCGAAGCTGGTGTGGAAGGCGAGCGAGGCCAGGATGGTGGCCTTTGCGGCGGCGTCCAGGCCCTCGACGTCCGCCGTCGGGTCCGCCTCGGCGTACCCGAGGCGCTGTGCGTCGGCCAGCGCGTCGGCGAAGGAGGCGCCCGTGGCGTCCATCGCGTCGAGGATGTAGTTGGTGGTGCCGTTGACGATGCCGAGGACCTTGGTGATGTTGTCCCCGGCGAGGTTGTCGCGCACGGGCCGGATGATCGGGATGGCCCCGGCGACGGCCGCCTCGTAGGCCAGCTGCACGCCCGCGTCCTCGGCCGCCGCGTACAGCTCGGGGCCGTGCTCGGCGAGCAGCGCCTTGTTGCCGGTGACGACCGTGGCGCCGGAGGCGAGCGCGGCGAGGATCAGCGTGCGGGCCGGCTCGATGCCGCCCATCAGCTCCACGACGAGGTCCGCGCCGGCCATCACGGCCTCGGCGTCGGTGCTCAGCAGCTCCCGCGGCAGGTCCACGGCGCGGGGGGCGTCGACGTCGCGCACGGCGATGCCGGTCAGCGCCAGGCGGGCGCCCACGCGCCCGGCGAGCGCGTCGGCGTCCTCGAGCAGGATCCGCGCCACCTGGGCACCGACGTTGCCGGCCCCGAGCAGGGCGACCTTCAGCGTCTCCATCACACGTCCGTCTCTCCCACGGCGTCCGGGACGTCCCGGGCCAGCAGGTCGGTCTCGGTCTCGCCGCGCACGATGGGGCGGGCCGATCCGTCGCGGACCGCCGTCACCCCCGGCCGCGGCAGGTAGTTGTAGTTGCTCGACAGGGACCAGCAGTAGGCCCCGGTCGCGGGCACGGCGAGCACGTCGCCGACCCGCAGGTCGCCGGGCAGGTAGACGTCGCGCACGACGATGTCCCCGCTCTCGCAGTGCTTGCCGACCACCCGGCACAGCGCCGGTCCGGCGGTCGAGGTGCGGGAGGCGAGCACCGCGGAGTAGTCGGCGTCGTACAGCACGGGGCGGGGGTTGTCGCTCATCCCGCCGTCGACGGAGACGTAGCGGCGGATCGCCGTCGCGGCGTTCTGCCCCTCGGCGACGTCGACGCGGACGTCCTTGATGGTGCCCACGGTGTAGAGGGTGATGCCGGCGGTGCCGACGATCGCCCGGCCCGGCTCGATCGAGATGTGCGGCACGGCCAGGCCGAGGTCGGCGCAGGTCCGGCGCACGACGGCGGCGGTCGCGGTGGCGATCTCCGCCGGCTCGCGCGGGGTGTCCCCGGGCACGTAGGCGATGCCGTGCCCCCCACCGAGATCCAGCTCGGGCAGTTCGACGCCGTGCCGGTCCTTGACGTGCGCGAGGAACGCGAGCAGGCGGCGGGCCGCCGCCTCGAAGCCGTCCGGCTCGAAGATCTGCGAGCCGATGTGGCAGTGCACGCCGATCAGGTCGATGTGCTCGGCGGCCACGGCGGCGTCGACGGCGGCCTCGGCGGGCGACCCGGTGAAGCCGGCCTCGCTGGTCTCCTGCGTGTCCCCCGTGAGGGAGAGGCCGAACTTCTGGTCCTCGTGGGCGGTGGCGATGAAGTCGTGGGTGTGGGCGTGCACGCCCGGGGTCAGCCGCAGCATCACGGGGGCGCGGACGCCGCGCCGGGCCGCCACGGCTTCGATGCGGGCGATCTCGGGCAGGCTGTCGGCGACGATCCGCGCGACGCCGACGTCGAGGGCGCGCTCGAGCTCGGCGTCGGACTTGTTGTTGCCGTGCAGGCCCATCCGGGGACCGGGCACGCCCGCGCGCAGGGCGACCAGCATCTCGCCGCCGGACGCGGTGTCCAGGCACAGGTCCTCCTCGATCACCCAGCGGGCGACCGCGGTGCACAGGAACGCCTTGCCGGCGTAGTACACGTCGACCGTGGTGCGCTGGGCCTCGTCGTCGCCGGCAGCGAACGCCGCGGTGAAGGCGTCGCGGAAGGCCCGGGCACGGGTGCGGAACTCGTCCTCGGAGAGCACGTAGGCCGGGGTGCCGAGGCGCTCGGTCAGCTCGGTGAGGCCCACGCCGCCGACGGTCAGGGCACCGGCGTCGTCACGCGCGGCGTCGGCCGGCCAGAGGCCCGGCACGAGCGCGTTCACGTCGTCGGGGACGGCGAGCCAGGCAGGGGCCAACGGGCTCGCGCCCTCCGCGCCGGTCCCGGCCGCGCTGTTCTCCTGCGCGTTCACATGCGCTCCGGCGCGGAGACGCCGAGCAGGCCCAGGCCGTTGGCGAGCACCTGGCGGGTCGCGTCGTTGAGCCAGCGGCGGGTCCGGTGCGTGTCGGTGACCTCCTCGCCGGACAGCGGCGTCACGCGGCGCACGTCGTACCAGCGGTGGTAGGTGCCGGCGAGCAGCTCGAGGTGGCGGGCCACGCGGTGCGGCTCGCGGAACTCGGCGGCCTGGGCGACGACGCCCGGATACTGGCCGAGCGCGGCCAGCAGCGCGGATTCGGTCGGGTGGTCGAAGAGGGACGCGTCGAACGCCTCGGCGCTGCGGTGCACCCCGGCGGCGTCGGCGTTGCGGCCGACGGCGCACGTGCGGGCGTGGGCGTACTGCACGTAGAACACGGGGTTGTCGTTCGAGTGCCGGACGAGCAGGTCAAGGTCGATGTCGATGTTCGAGTCGACGGAGTAGCGGGTCAGCGCGTAGCGCGCGGCGTCGACGCCGACCGCCTCGACGAGGTCCTCCATCGTCACCACGGTGCCCGCGCGCTTGGACATCCGCATCGGCTTGCCGTCGCGCACGAGGTTGACCATCTGCCCGATGAGCACCTCGACCCGGTCCGGGTCGTCGCCCAGCGCCGCGGCGGCGGCCTTGAGCCGGGCCACATAGCCGTGGTGGTCCGCGCCGAGCATGTAGAGGCAGAGGTCGAACCCGCGTGAGCGCTTGTCCTTGAAGTAGGCGATGTCCCCGGCGATGTAGGCGGCGTGCCCGTCGGACTTGATCACGACGCGGTCCTTGTCGTCGCCGTAGTCCGTGGACCGCAGCCACCACGCGCCGTCGGCGAAGTAGAGGGTGTCGGAGGCCTTCAGCTGCTCGAGCAGGGTCTCGACGGCGCCCTCGGTGAAGAGCGAGTCCTCGTGGAAGTAGACGTCGAAGTCGACGCCGAACTGGTGCAGGGACCGCTTGATCTCGTCGAACATCAGCGTGACGCCGACCTTGCGGAACACCTCCTGCGGGTCCGGGTCGGTCAGGGCGTCCGGGCGCAGCCGCAGCACCTGGTCGGCGATCTCGGCGATGTACTCGCCGCCGTAGCCGTCCGCCGGCGCCGGCTCACCGTTCGCGCGGGCCAGCAGCGACCGGGCGAACCGGTCGATCTGCGCGCCGTGGTCGTTGAAGTAGTACTCGCGGGCGACGTCGGCGCCCTGCGCGGTGAGCACGCGGGCCAGCGCGTCGCCGACCGCGGCCCAGCGGGTGCCGCCGAGGTGGATCGGCCCGGTGGGGTTGGCGGAGACGAACTCGAGGTTGACCCGGGTCCCGGTCATCGCCGTGCCGGTGCCGAAGGCCGTCCCGGCCTCGACGACGGTGCGGGCCAGTTCACCGGCGGCCGCGGTGTCGAGGACGATGTTCAGGAAGCCCGGGCCGGCGATGTCGACCGAGGCGACGCCGTCCACGGCGGCCAGGCGGCCCTGGAGGAGGGCCGCGATCTCGCGCGGCGGCAGGCCCGCCGGCTTGGCCAGCTGGAGGGCGATGTTGGTGGCCCAGTCCCCGTGCTCCCGGTTCTTCGGTCGCTCCACACGCACCGCCGGGACCGTCGTCAGCGCCAGGTCGCCGGCGTCGACGGCGGCCTGCAGGCACGCAGCAAGAGCGGAGGAGAGTTCTTCGGGAGTCACCCGTTCAGGGTACCGGCGCGGCGTGGCGCCCCCGAATCGTTGCGTCGTCGTGCTCCCCCTCATCGCCGACTGGTCGGACGATGGCGGTTTCACGACTCTCGACGGCGCAGAACCGCCGATTTCCGACCAGTCACCGAGCCGAGAGGATCAGGGGCGGGCCAGCTGGTCCTCGAGCATCCGCGGCCGGCAGCACACCGCGCCGCCGATCGCGACGACCACGAGTCCCCCGCACAGCAGCAGCGTCGGCGCGAACCAGCCGCCGGTGGCCTCGTGGATGATGCCGACGAACAGGGGCCCGAGGCACGCGAACCCGTAGCCGAGGCCCTGGGCGAAGCCCGAGAGCGCCTGGGCGCCGCGGTAGGTGCGGGTGCGCAGGTTGATCAGGACGAGGGCGAGCGGGAAGCTCGCCTGGCCGACGCCGAGCAGGCACACCCACAGCCACACCGTGCCGGGGGGCGAGCCGAGCAGGCCGAAGTAGGCGACGGCGTAGGTGACGACACCGGTCAGGCACAGCGGGTACGGGTTGCGCATCCGGGCGGCGAACACGGGGACGATGAGGCTCAGCGGCATCCCGATGAAGGCGAAGAGGGAGAGCATCGCCCCGCCGCCCGCGCGGTCCAGCCCGGCGTCGCGGACGATCTGCGGGAGCCACGTGAACATCGAGAAGGTGTTGAACGAGGTGAAGCCCATCATCGCGACCAGTCCCCACGCCAGCGGCGAGCGCCAGGGCTTGAGGGCGACCTCCGGCTCGGCCGGGTCGGCGCCGTGCTCGACGGGGTGGGGCTCAGCGTTGTGGGTTTCGAGGGCGGCAGCGTCGTCGTCGCTCCCCGGCACCGCCGCCTCGGGCGCCGGCCCGCGCGGGCCCGTCGATCGGCCGCGGGACCGCACCAGGCCGAGCCACGGCAGCGCCGCGACGAAGCAGGCGATGGCCCACGCGCCGGTGGACACCCGCCAGTCGGTGGCCTCGGCGAGCGGTACCGCGACCAGCGGCGGGACGGCGGTGCTCAGCGCGAGGATCGTCACGTAGAGCGCGGTGACCGAGCCGATGGCGTCCGGGAAGTACTTCTTCACGAGCGGTGGCAGCAGCACGTTGCCCACCCCGAGGCCCGCGACCGCGAGCACCGACAGGGCGAGGAAGACCCCGGTGTCCGAGGTGAGGGCCCGGCCCACCTGGCCGACGACCGAGACGGCCATCGCGAGGACGGCGAGCCACTCCCCGCCGATCCGGCGCAGCGCGACGGGTGTGAGCACCCCGAAGACGGCGAAGGCGATGGGCGGCAGCATGCCGAGCAGGCCCGTCGTCGTGGCGTTGAGCGGGACGTCGCGGGCGATCGCGCTGACCAGCGGCGTGACGTCGGTGACGGCCACCCGGAGGGTGAACGCCAGCAGCATGATCCCGGCCAGGGCCAGCAGCCGGCCCTTCCAACGCGTCCACTTCACCCTGCGAGGCTAACGGCTGGTGAGCGCCTCGGACGCGCCCGCCCGGACGTGCTCCGTCGCACCGCGCGGATTGGGTGTCCGGGCCGCGACGCTGGTACGCTGAGGGACGCACCAGCCCGCGTAGCTCAGTGGATAGAGCGTCTGCCTCCGGAGCAGAAGGTCGTAGGTTCGAATCCTGTCGCGGGCACCAGCTGACATCGCTGAACGAGAGCCCGGACCCGCGAGGGTCCGGGCTCTCGCCGTCTCAGGACCCGGCCGCGCCGGTCGGGACCGCGGGCACCTGCCACGGACGGCGTCGCGCCCGCGGCACCGGGTGGACCGGGACGGCGTCGACGACCCGGTTGCGGATGGTCCCGAGGCGCTCGCCGTCGAGGGCGACGACGTCGTCGGTCAGCTGCTGCTGCGCCCACGCCGGATCGGTCAGGGTGCGGAGCACGTCCGTGCCGGGTTCGAACAGGCGGCCGTGGTCGCCGTCGACGACACCGCTGCGCGGGACGCCGTCGTGCATGAGCCGGAAGATACGCATCGAGCCTCCTCGTCGGGGCGCCGTCGCCCCGGTCCTCCCGCATCATGCCGGGTCGGCCACCATGACAGGATCGGCCCATGGCCATCTACACGCTCGGTTCCCTGTCCGCCGTCCCCGCCGCCGACCATCCCGACCTGCTCGGGGATCCCGTGCGGGCGGCCCTGACGGCGCTCGGCCTGCTGGGGACCGTCGGCGTCGTCGAGATCGACCCCGAGCTCTCCGACACCGCCGCGACCGAGGAGGCCTACGGGCTGGACACGCAGACGCTGGTCAACTGCGTCGTCGTGGCCGGCAAGCGGGAGGGCATCGAGAAGGTCGCCGCGTGCGCGGTGCCGGCCACGACCCGCGCGGACGTCAACAGCACCGTCAAGAAGCGCCTCGACGTGCGCAAGGCCTCGTTCCTGGCTCGCGAGGACGCCGTCGAGCGCACCGGGATGGAGTTCGGCGGGATCAGCCCCATCGGCCTGCCGGCGGACTGGCCCGTGCTCGTGGACGCCCGCGTGCCCGACCTGCCCGTCATCTGCATCGGCTCGGGTGTGCGACGGTCCAAGCTGCTGCTGCCCGGCGCGACGCTCGCGGGGCTGCCGACCGCCACGGTGATCGAGGGCCTCGGCATCTGAGGCGCGCGGGGTCGGCCCTCTGCGCCGGAACTGCGGGTGCCGGCCGCGTCAGCCGACGTGCACGTGCGGCCGGAGCAGGACGACGGGCTCGGCACGGCGCAGGATCTCGCGCGTCACCGGCGCCACCTCCCCCTGGCCCGAGAACACGAAGCGGGCGAGGTTGGTCAGCGGGTTGCCCTCGGTCCACTCGAAGTAGACGTGGGGCACCTCGTCGGTCAGGTCCCGGATGCGCAGCAGCACCGCGGCGATCGTGTTGGGCACCACGGGGCTCGTGACCCGCAGGACGTTCGCGTCCCCCACCGTCACCCCGTGCACGTCCAGCTCGACGGCGAAGTCCGAGGAGTCGACCACGGTCACCTCGAGGAACAGCGGGTGGGTACCCGAGGGCAGGTGGTCCCGCCCGGTCACCTCCTGCAGCTTCTCCGCGTACTGGCCCGGGCCCCCGTGCCCGGCCTCGTGCGCGATGACGGTGACGCCGTCCGGGCTGTTGGCCGCCCGCAGCATGGCCAGGGCCGCGTCGTCGAACGTCACGCCGGTCTCCCGCAGCTCGAACGAGCGCATCACGCGGGAGACGAAGGAGACGACGAGGATCGCGACGATGAAGATGGCCGCGATCCGCACCCCCTCGGGGCGTTCGATGACGTTGGCGACCGTCGTGTACGCGAACACGGCCGTGACCACCCCGAAGGCGATGGTCGCGCGCCGGTGGTGCCGCCGGGCGACGGCCAGCATGACCGCGACGGCCGCCGACGTCATGAGCACGAGCACGCCGGTGGCGTACGCGCCGCCCTGGGCGTTGACGTCGGCGTTGAACACGACGGTCACGATCACGGCGGCGGCGAAGAACACGGCGATCAGGGGCCGGACGGCCGACGCCCACTCGGGTGCCATGCCGTAGCGCGGCAGGTACCGCGGCACCAGGTTGAGCAGGCCGGCCATGGCCGAGGCGCCCGCGAACCAGAGGATGGTG
Source organism: Tersicoccus mangrovi (assembly GCF_036881825.1). Lineage (NCBI taxonomy): Bacteria > Bacillati > Actinomycetota > Actinomycetes > Micrococcales > Micrococcaceae > Tersicoccus > Tersicoccus mangrovi. The sequence goes on from NZ_JBAJMW010000002.1 coordinate 501,488, forward strand.
ATGGTGCTCAGGTCGTAGATGCTCGCGAACACGGGCCCGAGGTACTCGTGGGCGACGTAGGCGAGCGCCCGGCCCTCCGCCTGCCCGCCGGCCTGGAACTCCGCCGGAGGGATGAGGATCGTGGTGGCGAAGCTCGAGGTGAGCAGGAAGACGCTCATGATCGCGGCCGACGTCGTCAGCAGCCGCCGCGCGCCGCGGATGCGGCCCTGCAGCCCGTCGCCGTCGTCGCCCCCGCGGCCGGACCTGGACGCGCCGCGGATCTGCGGCATGACGGCGACCCCGGTCTCGAACCCGGACATGCCGAGCGCCAGCTTCGGGAAGACGAGCAGGCTGGTGCCGAGCACGGCCCACCCCCCGCCGTGCACCGTGGTGATCGCGTCCACCCAGTGGTTCAGCAGCGCCGGGTGCTCGGCGACCTGCAGGAGGGCGGTGCCGACGACGACGACGTTGAGCGCGAGGTAGACCCCCACGAGCACGACGGCGAAGCCGATGGCCTCGGCGAAGCCGCGCAGGAAGACGACGGCGAGCAGGGTCAGCAGCAGGATGGTCACCCACACCTGGCCGCCGTGCAGGAACGACGGCGCGAGCGGGTTGCCGATCAGGTGCGCCGAGGCGTCCGCCGCCGACAGGGTCATCGTGATCATGAAGTCCGTCGCGGCGAAGCCGAGAAGGACGAGGACGAACACCTTGCCGCGCCAGCGCGGCATGAGACGTTCGAGCATGGCCACCGAGCCGGCCCCGTGCGGGCTCTCCGCGGCCACCCGCCGGTACACCGGCAGCGCCCCGAACAGGGTCACGGCGATGAGGATGACGGTAGCCATCGGGGAGAGGAAGCCCGCGGCGAGCGCGGCGATGGCCGGCTGGTAGCCCAGCGTGGAGAAGTAGTCGACGCCCGTCAGGCACATGACCTTCCACCACGGGTGGCGCGGGTGCTCCTCGGCGGGCTGGGCGCCCGGTCCCTGGTGCGAGCCGGCCTGCTCGTTCAGGCCCTCCATGAACCAGCTGCGCAGCTTCCCACGTCGTTCCTGCCGGTCCAGCAGGGCCAGGTGTGCCATCGGGGCCTCCTCGTCGCCCGCGGTCCCCGGGACGTGCTCGTCCGGGCCGGCCGGACCGATCCTGAGCCGAACCTACACCCGGCGCGAGGGTCAGCTGCACCGGGCCCGACCACGTTCGACGGCCGGTGCCGGGCCGCGCCTCAGCCGGTCAGCGGGCGATGGGCGTACAGGTCGCGCAGCAGGGCGAGCTCGGCTCCGTGGTGGATGGTCTCCCGGTTGATGTGCACGACGAGTTCGAGCATCGAGTGCTCCGCCCACGGACCCTCCGCCTCCCCGACCGGCGCGGCGAGCTGCTCGGGCGTCAGGGCGGCGACGCCGTCGTCCCACCCCGCGTACACGCGATCCAGCTGGGCGAGCGCCTCGTCCGCCGTCGCGGCATAGGCGTGGCTGCGGTAGTCCATCGGCTCGCCGCCGAAGTGGGAGGCGACGCGCGCCCCGAGGACCCCGACGATCAGATGGCCGAGCCGCCAGGCGATGGTCGTCACGGGTGCCGGCTCGGGCTCCGGGAAGGCGTACTCCATCCGGTGGCTTCCCGTGCCGACCGCCATCGGCGCCGTGCTCGCGCCGTCGGGCCGGACGCTCCAGCACCCGTCGACCGGTTCCCACAGGTACTCCTCGTCGGTCAGGCCGGTGAGCCGGGGTCGCAGCTGGTGCGCCCAGTGCCAGCTCAGCTGCTCCCGGACGATGGCGTGCGCATCCATCTCGCTCCTCCAGTACTCGCGGTGACCCCGGCTCCCTCGGGATCGGCCACAGCGTAGACAGGGATGCGGACGGGACCTGTCCGCGGTCCGCGCCTAGGTGTAGGAGGTCATGACGTTGGCGACGCGGGTTGGGACGCGGGAGGCGGGTGGCTGGTCGGCGCAGG